>JAHYJA010000027.1 GCA_019429325.1 Bacteroidales bacterium | reverse complement strand
AATCAAGCCCCGCAACTGGATGGTACCTGTTGATGAGAATCAGGTGCCCCGCTTTTATTATCTGTACAGCCCCGGCGGCACATCGGGCAGTAATTTTAAGGGATTGCCTCCAACCGGTTCGTTGCCTGAATCTGTTGATTTTCCTTTATACCCGGCTAAAGAACCGGATAAATTTGATGTTCTCGTTCTTGGTGATACCCAGCCCCGCGACGACAGGGAGATTTACTATATGTCATATGATGTTATGCCCGAGCTGGCCGGGATTAATGCATCTTTCGGAGTAACCCTGGGCGATATTGTGTTTGATGATCTCAATCTGTATGATCATCTTATGGGTTCTCTTTCAACAATCGGAATCCCTATGAGGTATGTTGCCGGCAATCACGATAACGATTATTCGGGCAATGATCTTACATCTGCCAGGGGAGCATGGTTCAGGACTTTCGGGCCGACATATTATTCCTTCACCCATGGTCCGGTTCATTTTATAATACTGGACGATATCAGATGGATAGTTGAGGAAACAAGGCGTTATTACAGGACAGGTCTGGGCGGGGACCAGATGGAGTTTCTCCGGAATGAGATAAAACGTCTCGGGAAAGACCAGTTGCTTGTACTGCTTTCGCATATACCTTATGAAAAGTCAACCGAATGGGAGAGTGCTGAGGAGAAAAAAGCTTTCTATGAGCTTATTGCCAGTCATCCCAATACCATTACGCTGGCTGCACACACGCACCGGCACTATCATCAGTTCATAGGCAGTGAGGAAGGTTTTCCCGGAGTCAGTCCACATCACATGGTAAGTGTCGGAACAGTTTGCGGGGCCTGGTGGGCAGGTGCTCCCGATGAGTACGGGATACCTCACGCCATGATGTCGGACGGGACCCCCAACTGCTATACCATACTTCATATTGAAGGCAACAGTTGGAAGATGAGCTGGAAAGCGCCAAGGAGACCGCCAGATTTCCAGATGCATATTGATGCTCCTGATGCAATTGGTTCCGACACTGCTGAGCTGGTTCAGGTGACCGCGAATATTTTCAATGCATTGCCCACAGCCGAAGTGATGATGAAGATAGGTGAAACGGGAGAGTGGATTAAAATGGCAAGCAGCTTGCAGAACGATCCCTCAAGGATGGGTGTGATGGCCCGGGAAAAACAGTTTGGAGAGGTCCCTTGGAGAACCCTGGGAAATCCTGCCCCTTCGGAACATATCTGGTCGGCCGATTATAAACTGAATCTTACTCCGGGGGTTTATATCATAGATATCAGAGCCACCGACGAATGGTGGGGATATGAGGGGAAACGGCTTTTACGTGTTAAATAGGGAAATAATACCAGCTGCCTCAACAAGAAAACCCGTCGAAGAGATAGTTAACTACAGGTAAAAAGTTTCAGATCGGATCACCTTCCGGCTCACGGAGAGATCTGGTTATTCACCGTTCCTTTACGGCTACGGCAATTTTAGAGTCGGCTGTTCCGTAATAGAGAAACCACTTGTCTTTGAACCAGACCAGGCCTTCAACAAAACAGACATTGTTAACTTCTCCCGTTATCTCAAAAGGTTTGTCGGGATATATGAAATAATGGTCCAGTCTGTCAATCAGTTTATAGGGAGCCTCCCTGTCGAAAAGGGCCTGTCCGGCAGCATAAGTATATGCAGGAAGACCGGGGTCATTATTGTTCAGGGCGTTGGAACTATTGTAAATCAGCAAGATACCTTTCTTCATTAATAAAGCGTAAGGCCCCGGTTCGACAAGGCGGCTGTCGAAATAGCCCGGCCTGGGGTGAAGGACAGAGATCAGCTTTTTGTTTTCCTGATTTTCAACCGCCTCCCAATGTATAAGATCGTCAGAAGTGGACATAAAAAGATCGGTATCACCAAAATACATCCAGTATTTCCCATTGATTTTTGTAGCAACAACCTTCCCATTCTTTAACTCCGACACAATTGCCCCCGATTTTGACCACATATCTCTGTATTTATCGTCATCAAGCACCGGTCCATGTTTGATCCAGTTTCTCAGATCCACAGAGCTGGCCAGATAAAGCCTTGCTGTCCTGCCGTCATAGGCAGTGTAGGTTAGCAAATATCTGCCATCATCCGTTTCGACGATACGGGGATCTTCCACACCCCCCTTCCATTCATACAGGTTCATGGAGTCGTTATCGGGATAGAAGACAGGTGAGGGTTCTTTTATAAAATGCAATCCGTCATTGCTTATGGCAAGCCCCAGCCTTGAAGTCATTTCGTTGTCCTGAGCCCTGTAAATCAGCCACACCTTACCGTCTTTCACTACGGCTGATGGATTAAGAACATTCCTCTCTTCCCATCTGACTACCTTCCGGCTTACCGGACATTCAAAAATCTGGTCCGGTGAAGGGCTTAGAATCGGGTTTATACTGTCTGCCTTTATGAAACCTGTTAATGCCCAATCTTTTGATTTTTCTGTTCCTGACTCTTTAGGTGTGGCGTAACTGCATCCTGTTAAAATCAAGCAGAATATTAGCAACCTGATATTCATAACTCTGTTTTTATGATTATTAACTTGTTAATCATGCTAAACTCTAATGTTTTCATTACCTGAAATAATTATTAATTTTATGTCCGGCTCAGTTCATTATTTAACTCAAGTTGCCAGGTGCTGCCAGCAACCAGCAACCAGCAACCAGTAACTTAGATTATTTATTAAATATAGAAGAAAAAACTATGAATCGTCGCACATTTCTTGAAAGATCAGGAGCCGCCACAGGAGCGGCCCTGCTCGGATCAGTCGTCCCGGAGCTGAACAACACACCGGGGGAACAGCAAAAGAGACCGGCTCAGCCACGGAAGGATATTAAGATAGGACTCTATACAATATCTTACCTGGGAATCTGGTATGATGGCCCCGCCCTTTCCTTCAGGGAGATAGTTGAACGGGCAAAGGAGTTTGGCTACGACAGTATCGAGCTTGACAACAAGCGCCCGCTGGGTAACCCCATGGATATAGACAGGAAGAAACGAGATGAGATGAGGGAGATAATGGCTAAAGCAGGGATTGAAATGCCCTGCGTGGCTGCCAACAACGACTTCTCAAGCCCCATCCCGGAGCACAGGGAAGCTCAGTTGCTGATGGTGCGGGAGACGGCACGTCTTGCAGCCGACCTTGGCTCGAAAATAGTGCGGCTTTTCGCGGCCTGGCCGGGAGTGCCGATCCACAATGGTACAGGCACATACGATCTCATAAGGGGTGATTTCTACACGTTTGAGAGGCAATACCCCTATGCAACATGGCTCGAACGCTGGAAATTCGTGAAGGAGTGCCTGAAAGAGACAGCCAGGATGGGGGAGGAGTTCGGTGTGGTTATGGCGCTTCAGAACCATAAGCCGCTCATCAGGCACTGGAAGGATATGTATGACCTGATTATGGAAGTCGATTCGCCATGGCTGAAAGCCTGCCTCGATCTTCCAATTATGACCAGACATGATCATCCCTGGGTCGAAGAGGCTGTCAGAACGGTTGGCAAATTGCAGATCCATTCACATTTTGGGGGTGAGTATTCCCGCGATCCCACCGGCAGGGTTGTACAGAAAGTACCACCGGGGAGGTTTGGTCAGCCGCTTCCCGACTATGCCCATTTTATAAAACTGATGAGGGAAATTGGCTTCGAAGGACACTTCACTTTCGAATTGTGCCATCCGGTAATAAATGAAAAACATGAACAGATGGGTCTCGATTTTGTGCACGAACAGGTTCAGATGGCCAGGGAGTTTATGAGCGGAATAATTAATGCATGATTTTTCACTTTGCCCTTTTCCTGTTTTTTTGTGTAAATCTTCTCTTAAAATCGCCTTTTTCAGATTTCACAGGGGACGGGTGGTGTCCGTAACTCTTTTCCTTCTGTCCGGCTATAAATGAGGGGAGCGGGACAATATGAACCCTGTAGCCAATCAGTTTTTCAATCCTTTGCATTTTGGGCAGATCCAGCCGGTTAACGAGCGTCACCGCAACACCGGTTGTTTCGGCTCGTGCGGTGCGCCCGACACGGTGCACGTAATCCTCGGAATCTGACGGGGCATCATAATTTATTATCAGGTTGATATCCTTAACATCGATCCCGCGGCTAAGCACATCGGTGGCAACCAGCACACGTATTCTCCGCGATTTGAACTTCATCAGTGTCTCCTCTCTCTCTTTCTGGCCGAGGTCAGAGGAAATACCTTCCACGACATAATCTTTTGATCGCAGCCCCCGTACAATCTCACCCACTTTCTTCTTGGTCGAGCTGAATATGAGGATGCTGTGATATTCCGGATTATCAGTAATCAGACTTTTAATCAGCGGTAGTTTCTGATGGTCACCAAGCATGTATACCGCCTGAATGACACCATCGGCAGGCTTCGACATTTCCAGTGCGATTTCCACCGGATCCTTCATTATATGTTTGGAGAGTGACCTTATTTTTGGAGGCATTGTGGCGCTGAACATGAGAGTCTGGCGTTTTTTCGACACATGAGAAATTATGTGAATGATATCCTCATAAAAGCCGATGTCAAGCATCCGGTCGGCTTCGTCGAGGACCAGTACCTCAAGCTTTTTAAAATTCACGTATCCCTGATTAAGATGGGATATCAGCCTGCCGGGCGTAGCCACAATGATATCGGCACCTTCCGAGAGGGCTATCCTTTCCTGGTCCCAGCCGCTGCCATCCCCGCCACCGTATACAGGAATGGATGTTATGTTTAATGTGTAGGCCAGCCCCTGGACCTGCTGATCAATCTGCAGGGCAAGCTCACGTGTCGGCACAAGAATGAGTGTATGAGTGTGTTCGGGACGGGTTTCGTAAATACTGTTCATGATCGGCAGCAGAAAGGCGGCCGTTTTTCCTGTACCGGTCTGGGCACAGCCAATCAGATCCCTGCCCGACAGGATGACCGGAATAGCCTGTTCCTGTATCGGGGTGGTTTCCCTGAAGCCCATATAATCAATTGATTCCAGAAGTTCCGGAATCAGGTCCAATTCATCGAATATCATTTATATAATGTGATTTATTTCCATTCCTGAGAATTGGCAAAGGTAGGGAAAAAAACTGAAGAGGATGAAGGTGCTGATAAACAATTTACTCCGTCCACAGACAGCCCGTTTCCACCTGTTCTCCGGAATGATAGTCTACCTCCTTATGCTTACTCCTCTGCTTTTACCATATTCCATATTTCCTTCATCTGACATGGAGATCTCATATATATAAAGTTCTCCACTTGAAACAGATTTATCCAGAAATTCTTCTGAATCTTTCTGTAATGTTGCGATTACAGATGGCTGACCACCTGTTTGCGAACGGTAAATCTTAACAGAAACGATATTTTCATCTGTAATTTGCCCCCAGCTAATCAGGATACCTTCTGCCGTGTTCACGGCCCTCAGGATCTCAGGGGGCATAAAATATTCTTCATCCGAAGTGTATGACAAAGGAACGCTTCTTTCACTTTCGTTTCCGTAGAAATCGATGGCTGAGACAATAAACGTATAGGTTTTTCCTGCAACGAGGGTACTATCCCTGTAATAGTTCCGGTCGCTTCGCAGGGTATCATGCGGCATTAATGAATACCCGGTATCTCCTTCTTCCCTTCTGAAAACTTTATAGCCAAGCAATACCGGTTCCGTTTCGCGCATATCGTCCCACACCAGGATTATTCCGTTGTCTGTCCTGCTGATGCGCAGGTTCATCGGGCTGCTTACGGTTGCCTTTTTGCCAGGGCTGGCACTCGCGGTTTCAGAAAAATCGCTTAACTGGTCAACGTCATTTACCGCCCTCACGGCATAGCGGTATACCTCATTGCCCTGCAGATATTTTGACGTGTCGGTGAAACTGTAAATTTCCGCAATGGCAGGTATCAATCCGGATACCTGTTCGAACTCAGCATTATCATATAGGTATCGGTAGACATAGAATCCTTTGGCAAAGGGTTCATAATAGCTCCAGTATATCCTGATCCCTCCTCTGATGCTTTCAGCGCCGGTTTCAGAAGGCGGGAGCGGTCTTTCACCGATATTCCGGAACATCGCCGGTACTTTTGCCGAAGGAAGGCTGCTGCCTGTTGGTCCGTTTATGACAAGATAATACCAGTAATTCTCATTGGCCACAGGCACAATATCTGTAAAGGATGTATCTTTTGGTGAGAGTCGTGCTATCCTGACATATCCGCTATCAAATGAATTACTGCGGAATACCTCTATGCTCCGCAGATAATCAGCCTCATTGAATTTCCATGACAGCTCCACCTGATGATCCTTTTCTCCGCCCCCGGCTTTGAAAAATTCAAGGACAGGAAAGCTGGCGTTCCCTATCGTTCCGGCGCTGATCACTTCCGATTCAGGTCCGCTGTTTCCATAAATATCCAGCGGTTTAATAAAGTATTCATACAGAGCCGGATTTTGCACTGAAGTGTCTGCGGCAATAAGAAAAACCGTATCCTGAGACATACTGAACCCTCTTGTCGCATTTATTCTATGGTATTCACCCTTACCAAAGACCCTCCGGTAAATCAGGAACGAATTGAGGCTTCCCTGCCCGGCAACAAACCACCGCAGGATAATATGAGTATCGAACTCCTCATTGTTTTTAAACTGAGGTTTCGGGATATTTGTTTCGGAAGGATAGTGCACCGTATTGCTGGTTCTCTCCCATACCCGCGTATTTCCTGTCATCTTTATCACCCTGTACTGATAGGTTTTTCCTCCGCTTACTTCCAGGTCGAGGAATGCAGTTCCAAACAGAAGGTGCATAACCGGAAAGTTCGGGATATATACAGAATCGGTAGTTTTGTTCCTGACAGCATATTGCCGGATAAATGACAACTCATCGTCACCCGGCTTGTCGAGATTATCAAACAATGGAAAATACTCTTCTGTTTTTGTTTTTAATACTCCCGCATCTTCCCGGTAGACTGAAGTGCCCATCGGAGAGAAATTCCCGCTTCCTTCTTTTTTCAGTATCTGGTATTGAAAGCCTGTGGGTATTTCATTCCCGAGGTAGACCCAGATCCCCTTCTCAGTACCGACAGCTGTCGGCTCGTTTCCCTGTGCAAATGAAGCAGTGCACACCACAGATAACAGAATAGAGGATAAGAGAAAATGGACATATGGTCTCTTTTGCATAGTATACTTATTAAAAATTGTTCATCATCAGTTACCTGTCAGGTTAGACTGTCCGCTGCAGTTACCAAACCCGAAATCGAGGCTTGTGTTTCCTTTCGAATCGAATAGCAGATCGAGTTTTATGCTTTTGCTTATTCCCCCTCCGATGCATCCTGTACAGCAGATACCGTCCCAGCAGGGTGTGGGGAAGCACTGACTTGCTGACCCGCCAATGGTGAAGCTGCCGCAACCTGCTGCCGTGAAAGTTCCGGTGCTTGTCTGATACGTGCCGGTTGCCCCCAGCTCAACTCTTGCCTCAGCGCTCAGTTTAGTGCATGTTATCGAGGAAGCCTTGAACCAGGCATGTACAAATGCCATTGCTCCTATTCCGTATTCATTCCCGCTGCCATCAAAGCCCATCCAGAGGCGTCCGTCGAGCCCCGCGGTAAGCCCGAGGCTGGCGCTCAATACCCCGAGATCAATATTAAAATCAGGGATATTTATGATCGGCACATCTTTCCGTCCGGTGAAGAAGAACCCCGAGATACCTGTTCTGAATGCCGAAGGAACTCTTTTGTCATAGGCGAACTGCATCAGTGTACTCACAACATCAGGGGCCATTGCGCGGTAATCACCGATAAGCATGCCGGCGGCCATATCGCCAAATCCCGGGGCGGTCAGCTGACCTCCTGTGAGGAAGTACCATCCTGTAGCATCAACAAGAATATTGGCTGCACCCTTGATCCGGACAGCTCCCATGTGCCTGTCGATATCCATGTTTCCCGTCAGTCGTGCATTCTTGATGTCATAGGTCAGGTTCATCCCTCCGAAATCGCCAGAGATATTTTTAACCCCCAGGCCTTCATTTTCTGCGGTGATGCTTCCGTGGACGGTAAAAGTCTTTTTCAGGCCTGACTGCATCCCGTTAAAACCTGACATATTACCGCTGAAGGTGAACTTCGTCCAGTCGTTGATGTTGGGCTGCACCTCCATCCGTCCCTCGATATCCGAGAGTGAGGAGGCTCCGGTTCCCAGCGGCATCTTCTGTCCTTTGGGATCCACTTCGAGCCATGCACCGCCTGTTGTACGGTGCAGTTTCCCCTTCAGGTTGATTCCCTCTTTGTCCTGAATAAAGCCCGAAGCTGTAAATCCTGAGGCATCCAGGTTCTGGTCATCCTGTGAGTTGCCGGAGAGGAATCTCACTCCGCCGGGCCCCTCAAAGTTGACATTGAACGGGAAGATCCTGAATAATATCTGCGAAGCAGGTCTTGAGAACCTGATCACACCTGATCCGGCTTTGATGCGCGGGATATTAAGATCGATGATGCCGGCCATATCGAAATACTTATCACCGCCGGAGAAGGAGACCGGCCTGACCTTGAATATCTTGTGGAAGATGAGCTCCTGCTGAAGGCCTCCCATGTTGATCTTTTGCTCGCCATTGCTCAGGAGGGAGAACGCCTGAAACTTCAGTGCAGCGCCAGCCTCCATCCCGGGCAGCCCGGTGATTGAGACACCCGGAGCTCCGTCCGTACCCACTATCCTGAGTTCCCAGTGCCCTTTCAGGTCGGAGCCGGTGCTCGGATTATAACCGAACGAATTATTTTGTGTCAGAATATTAAGCGGAGTTACCCCGGAAAAGGTCAAATCCGACAGCTGAAACGACCCAACCTGAAAGTTGTCAGGAGTGATCAGGACACTCTTCACCGGAACGTCAATCAGCCCGGTTTTGATAGTCCCCTGCGGGATCAATACCCCTTTCAGATTCTGCTGCAGCGACCACCCTGTACTCTGGAAATCCCATTTTTCAAGCTTGAACGACAGCGGCTTTGTGCCCGTCACCGTCTCGATCATTGAGGGCCGCAGTACCAGGTCACCAAGAGTGATGCTAAGCTTTGAGGGAACCATGCCGGTAATCTCGTTCGTGCTTATCACAGTTGCAAGTCCTATCCTGTCACCTTCAAGCCATGATGTCTTCCTGTCAGCCCTGGCGGTGAAGTCGAGGAGCTTGAACTGTATATCTGTCCCACCGGAGCCGGCAATGCCCCATTTTTTTGCCGGGTAATCTGCAGTTGTAAGGGTAACGACAGATAACTGGGTGCTTCCGGGCTGGCTGGTCAGGTATATGGGAATATTATCCTGGAAAGTGATATAATTCCCTGAATACTGGAATGATGTTTTCATTATTCCGGCCCTTCCCATTATCCGCCCCATGTTATTTTCGGAGCTTATTTTCAGAACGGCCCCTGAGGAGGGAGTCTGCAATATTCCGTAAGCCCCGTTCATCAGCAACAGCAGGTCTTTAAGGTCTGTATCAAAATCTGTCACTGCCGGAATGCCGACAGGTATGCCGGCAGAGGTGTTCTTACCGCTGTTTTTTATCCTCAGATTGGTGAACGGGATAGTCTGACTGCTTTCAGAGAGCTTAAAATTCGGATTGGCAGGCAGGTTGATCAGCGTGCCGCTGACAAGGTAAGTGCCGTCACTCTGTTTCTCCTTCTTCTTGAGATCCACCTGGAAGCCGAATATGTTCTCTATGGCAATTTCGGTGTCGTATGAAAGTACAAAATCAAGCATGTTCTGATCCTGCAACAAAATCTGACTAGACTTACTTGTTACATTGGGAACGGAATTTGGCTTTGAAGCCCAGACCGTTATAAGTGCAGGCTGTTTCGGCACCCTGGTCAGCGAGTAATTTCCGCTCTTATCCGTTTTGGTTTCCAGACGGTTGCCGTTACCCATTTCGATGTATACCGTGGCGCCTTCAAGAGGGGTTGTAAGTTGTTCGTTTCCAATGGATACCCTGCCAGTGATACGGGTTGCCTTTTTGAGCAGGGCAGTCGGATATACAACCTCAGTTTTGGTGTCTTTGACGTTGTTTATGGTGTAGGTTGCACTCTCCAGGTCAGACTCCTCCGGCGGGGTTATATTGAATGTGAAAGAGGACCCGTTGTTATCGAATTCAAATACGACTGTCCCCCGCGGATCGGTGGTCCGGGTTATCTCAGCACCGGGTATCTTGAGCGTTACCTCTGCATTGGGAACAGCTTTCAGATTTGTTGCCATGAAAATATTTCCGGAGGGCCTCTCGGCAACAATGAACCGCACCCTTTTTTTCATCTTATAGACAATATATTGCTTCTGCTCCTGGCCGGCCGAGGAGGAGGAGGCTTTTGGCACATCCACGGTAAAGGTCTCTTCAGAATAGCCCGGATTCTTGGGTATGATGGTTAATTTGCGCTCTTTGCCCGACGGTGCCCTGATGGAAAATACCTGCTTCATTCCTGTAGGCATGAATGACTGGGTTGTACTCTGGAGACCCGTCGGTAAGGTGCCTCCGCCGGCAGACTGGTCATATTCAAACTGTGCCGTTGTGGAGGTAAAGGCAAGATCATCCACCTGGATATCGGCTGCAACGGCATTTCCATTGTCATCGGTAACATATCCTGTAAGCAATCCGTCAGGCTCGAGCAGAATATCCTCTATTATCTGCCGCCCCCATAGCAGAGTCCCGTAAGGGAACACCTTACCCTTAAATCCTGCAGGGGTACAGAACAGCGTCCTGTCCGGACCGGTAACCTCAGTGAAGGTCACTGTACTGTATTCGCCAAGCTCCACATCGAGATTGTCAAATTCATAATATCCCTTCGCATCGGTCTTCGCCGTGCGCACAAGAACATTATAATTTGAAGATTTTGTGTAATTACTTAGCAGCATTAGTGTCACATTGCTGAGCGGCCTGGTTCCCACCTGCTCTGTCTCAACTTTTCCGGCAATCCTGGGTTTGTCGGGCAGCAGAGCCATCCTGAGCGAGTAGGTTTTTATCTGCAGCTGGCTGTTCCATGTAATCTCTTCGCCGTAAGCCTCGTACTGGGTTGCCGGTATCCCGGGATCAGTATCGAGATACCTCAGCGAATTGAAGGGGAAATCTTTTTTGTCCTTATCATACATGGGATAAAAAGGCCTCTCCCTCCTCTTGAAAATATAAAGTCCGCTGTTTTTGTCTGGCTCGCAGGCTACATAGTACCTGTCCAGGTGGTTGTCCGGATTGTGCTGTACAAGGTTCCTGAAGGTAACAGTGCCATCCTCTCCGCTTCGCTCAGTATGGATGTTTTTGGGGTAGATATTGAACGATTGCAGGTTTCCCGATACAGGATAGACCACCTCATCGCGCGGTACATCTGCCACCTGTGTCTTCCTCACAAGTACAGTCTTTACCTTGTCGAGCGGTTTGCCCTTTCCATCCGCGTAGTTCCAGAACATGGCGGTGTCCCATTCCGTACTGACCTTCAGGTTATAGCTCTTGACGTATGATACCAGGGTACCCAGGTCGAGAGCCTGCCAGGGTTCAAGTTTAATATTTATGTCAGGACTGCAGTAATATCTGTTTTCCACAAGGAGCCTGAACACCTTATAGACCTTTCCTGTCATCATGTCGAAGAATTCACCCCCGCCTGATTTCCAGTAAGCCTCATTATCCAGAAGGCCAAGATCCTGTACTGTATTCATGAAGGTAAACGAGAAGCTGCCGTCGGATGCTGTGGTCGCCGTGGCAAGTACTTTTCCGTGATCGGGGAAAACCTCCAGGAACTTCTCATCATCCCTCATATTGTTCAAATCAACGGGCATCCCGTTGTAAGTCTGGTTGTTCAATGTTCCTTTGAGAACATATGACACAATCAGGCTGACCTTCACATTGGCCAGTGGCTTCGAGTTTTCCGGACCAACATCCCTGACATTGAACTGAAGAGCGTCACCGGTTGCCTGGATCCCTCCCTGCGATGTACTGAACTGAGTTGTCACCTGCGATACAGCCAATGCTGAGAGTGCCCCCTTGAATTTATAATTGAGTTTGCCTGTAACTACTGATATTGGTATCTGACCGAGACCTGATACGGGCTCCAATTTGGCTCCGCCGGAAACTATCTTTTCTGCAGGAGCATCAATTGATATTGATGGCGGTTCAAAAGGATCCCATTTGAACCAGCATACCGGACTGCGTCCGTTATTTGAGAACTTAGCCTCTGTTTCAGGCTCCTCAGCTATGACCTGCCAAGCATAGATCCTTCCTTTTTCCAGTAAGGGTTGCGCAGGGCCATAGAAAAAAGAGAATCGTCCCTGCAGTGTTGTCTCGAAGAAAGCGGGTTCGGTTGCTGACAGCATTGCAGCATCGGGGTTCTGTGTTGAGTCAGGCAGCTCCACAATTTTCAGTGTGTATTGCGTCCATGCAGGCGCATTGGTCGCGGGGGTCCAGCTGAAAACTATATTCTGAACAGCCGGCTGGGTCAGCCTGGCACCGCACTGCGGGTTGACAGTCATGGGTGGCTCGCCGTAGCGGATGTTGAAAAAATTGCTGCAGCCCATGGGCTCGTCCGGTGAGATGAAGCCTCCGTCAGGACCCTTTACCCTGACACATATCTGGTAGCTGCCTTCGGGAAGGCCGCTCTCAATTAACTCACGCACAGGTATGCCCCTGCTGATAAGGTTTTGATATTCAAAATATCCCGAAAGGTCATTACCGCTAAACTGATTGATCACATTGGCTGTGATATCGACCGCGGGTCCGGCATAATCTGGTGCTGTAATAAGGTCCACACCGTTGTTGCCCTTAACGTGGACTGACAGGGTAGCTCTGAGTGACCAGGGGTAGGTTATTGTCACCCTGGTCAGTTCAGGATACAGATCAAGTTTTGTCCCGTAAGGTGGCCTGACCATGACATTGACCATCAACTCCTGCTGAGAGTAAAGCATTGTGCCGAACAGGCCTGAAAGTGACAACACAAGCAATAAGCATCTGAGGATATTATTTCTGCAATTCATCAGCATCTGTCTTTATCAGAAGGTGTAGGTATAGTCAAAATCGAGTTTATTCTCATAGTATGAGTTATGAACTGTGGATTGACGATCGTTCTTGTTATAGTAAAACTTAAGGGCGAAGCGGTGGTTCCTGGCCGGTTTATAACCGAGCTGTATCGTTAATGTGTTCGTTTTTCCGGAATCTTCATCCTGTATTTTGTTGTTAATGATGGAAAAGTAAAGGGCGGTAGTCAGCCTGTTTTTCAGGAAGGATTTTCCAAGACCGAGCGAAGGACCGGATGCAATTGTAACGACCGTATCCTGGGTATAACCAGTGTATAAAAATGAAGCCGAAGCATTTATGCTTAATGGCATGTAGGTGAGAAAATAAGTTGCTGAGAATATATTTGTAGCAAATTCGCTGTACTGTGCTGTATTCTCATTTCTGTCGTTCAGCTTCTGGTAATTAAAATTAAGCATCAGGTTATGTCCCAGTTTCTCTCCCGTAAGATTCAGCGACTGTGTCACGCCGATCTGGCTTGTTGCCTGTGCCACTTCACTCTGGCGAAGGGTATCGATCGAAAGAAGTCCCGATTCCTGTGCCAGTCCGTAGTTTGAATAGAAGGCGCTCATGCTGTACTGAGGAAGTGGTACATAATTCATTCGGGCTGAAGAGATAGTCCTGCGTGTCCGCAGGTTTTTATCATTTTTGAGATTGTCAACCTGGGTCCCCACACTGCCTGACAGTCTCAGCTTCTTCTGCATCAGCTTCATTGAAGGCTCAATGGTAATGTTACTCAGGTCGGTGGCAAAGTAGTAAGCACCCATAGAGCGAAAATCAGGCTCAACCCGCTGGTATCTCATCATCAGGCTGAAAAGGTCCGACTGGTAACCGAAAGAGGTGCGAAGAGCGTTGCTTGATGAGGTGGATTCGTGAATTTCGAGAAGCGGGGAGAAAATTTTTGACATCAGCCCGCCCACGGAATCCGATAAGGCAGTTCGGATATCTTTCGTGTAAAGGCTCTGGGCAACCTCTATCTCGAAAAGGAATTTTTCAGCAATTGTCTGCTTTGTTAGAAAGGATACTACCATGTTCTCGTCAGGCGTGAGCCTGTATTTCGAAGGGATCTCACCGAGCGAGGCAGAGTCATCCCTTGCTTTCAGGACAATGAGACTAAAATTGTTCTTTTCAGTTCCATAACCGAACCTGAATGCAGTACCGGAGCGCTTATAAGCAGGTGTCTGCAGTTTAATGTTTTCCGGATCATCAAGGTACCTGACCGGCTTCAGGAGTCTTCCTGTTGCGAAGCCTATATGAAATTTTCCGGGCGATAGCTCGAGTCCGGCTCCGGTTATTGAATGACCGGCCAGGGCATAGGTTGACCAGTTATGCGAACGGTATCCGAGATGGAGTTTTGCCCATTTATAATAAGGACTAACGCCAAATTGATTGAAAGGTTGACGGAAATCTCTCTGCTGTTCACTCAGTCTGAACGAAAATGGAAGTACAATACCATATACCGTTACAACAGGACTCCCCTGCAGATACCACATAAATGGAGCCCGGGAGGGATTTGTTTTATCTGAGTCATAGAACTGTAATTTTGCACTGACTGAACCATTAATCTTAAAAGCTTCCTGCTTCGCTATGCCTGAGAGATCCTGGGAGAAAGAAGTATAGCTGATTGTAAACAGTAAAACAGTTACAATTATCAAACAACTATTATTTCTTCTTTCATAAGTGGGTTGGTGTATAAGCATAGATAAAAATAAAGAAAAATTTATTGCAACACTATACAAATAAAAATTAATGGATCTGCTGATCGTGTTTTAACCGGATTGAAGAACAAAAGATATATGTGATTTGTTAGCATAAATATAAACAATAAAAACTATGGAAAACTCAGTATTAAAATCAGCGGCACTGGTAATTGGTATTGGCTTCCTATTTTTCTTGTTGTTAACAGTTTAACCTTAAAAACAAATGATTGGATTAATGAATATATTTGTGAATAGTAAAAAGAACACTGTTATGAAAACATTGATCTTCGCATTTACATTATTTTTATTTAACGCTTTAGCAGTATCCGGCCAGCAGGAGCTCTCTGTGGGGGACAAAGCACCTCATTTTAAAGCACTTGCCGATGATGGTTCAACCTGGGAAATTCAAAAGTTTCTGGGTCAGAAATACATTGTGGTTTACTTTTATCCGGCAGCGATGACCGGGGGTTGCACCGCACAAGCCTGTGCATACCGCGATCACAGGGGGGATCTTCAGCTGGCAGGTGTTGAGGTGGTTGGTGTAAGCGGCGACAAGGTCGAAAATCTCAGGATCTTCAAGCAGGCGGAAAATCTCAATTTCACTCTTTTATCCGATGAGAAGGGCGATATCGCACGAGCATTCGGCGTCCCTCTCGGTGATGGCGGAGCCATAAAACGAACAATCGGGGAGTTTGAACATGAACTTGTACGGGGCGTGACTGCAAGGAGATGGACGTTTATTGTAGGTAAAGACGGTAAAATCATCTACAGAAACGACTCAGTCAATGCCGGCAAAGATACCGAAGAGGTTCTGGCTTTTATTAAATCAATGCATCATTGAATACAGGGGATTAATTGCAGAAGCCTCACCTCCATGACATATGAATCATGCAGTCAGGGTCCCGGGACAAAGAAAGAAAGCAAAATCAATCAAAGAATAACTTACAGATGAGTGAATTAATCGAAAACTCGAAGTACCGGAAAGAAAAACTTAAAGAGCTTATACTTAAACTGCACAATGGCGAAAACCCGCAACAGGTACGCGAGGAACTGAAAAGCACTCTTCACATGATACCTTATGGAGAAGTGGTGGAGGTGGAACAGGAATTGATCGGGGAAGGACTTCCTGAATCGGAGGTTCTGAAACTTTGCGACATTCATGGCGAGGTGCTTGAAGGGCATATTGATCAAAGCGGGGCAAAGGAGATCCCGGAAGGGCATCCCGTTGATGTTTTCAGGCAGGAGAACAGGGAACTTCTTAAGGTTATTGAAAAAGCCAGGATTTTGTCAGGGACTTTACATACCTCAGATGATAAGAGTTTCGGTGACTTGTCACTTCAGATCCTTTCATGCTTCAACGAACTTATGGATGTTGACAAACACTATAAGCGCAAAGAGTATCTTGTATTCCCTTATCTCGAAAAAAGGGATATTACCGGACCACCAAAGGTAATGTGGGGAAAGCACGATGAAATACGCGACCAGCTTAAGGGTTGTATAGAGATACTGCGGACAGAGGGTCTGAAAAAGAGCGACCTGGAGGATGCAATGGAAATATTGTTCACCCCTGTTTTAAAGGCTCTCGGGGATATGACATTCGTTGATAAGGACGACAAAGTGAAATACTTCACACAGGGAACAGAGAGGATTTTTGCCCGCAGCCGTTCAATTATTAACCGAGATGTAAGGTTGTGCCACCCTCCGGGAAGCGTTCACATAATTGAAAAAATACTGGAGGATTTTAAATCGGGCAGGGCATCGCACGCCCCTTTCTGGATACAGATGCAGGGCAGGGAAGGATCGAACAGATCGACGATACGGGTTCTAAATATGTTACTGCCCGTCCGGAATGGTTTAAAACAGAAGCTATCGCTAACACCATTGATATCAGCGAAATGCTTAACAGGGGAGAACAGCCGGTACATGAGGTATTAGCTGCAATAAAAAAGCTGGGCGGGGATGAAATACTTGAAATAATTGCCCCGTTTATCCCGGCGCCTCTGCTTGATAAAACAATAAGCCTGCAGTACAGACACTGGCTGGATAAGAAATCGGAAAGGGAATACAGAGTCTATTTCGCGAAATAGACTGAAGGATCCTGTTATAACACCGGTCAGACCTCTTTCGGCATATTGTATGGTTTTCTGCCCCCTTCAGGACGCGACAGGTATGAATTCGCTTCCTTATCGTTTACAAACTGTTCGGTTTTCCCGTCAAACACAAGTTTTCGTCCTGTTAGGTAAGCAATGTTACCCAGATGCATCATTGCAGTTGAGATGTGTCCCTCCTCTATATCAGCAATAAGATCCCTGTAATTGCGGCTTTTCACACAATCGACGAAATTCTGGAAGTGGAAATCGATGCGGGCTTTGGCAAGCTCAGCCCTTCTGGTATCAGGTTCAAGATCTGCCTCGGTCACAGCTATTGATGGTTTTGCTGTTCTGTCCTGTTGCGCCCCGGTACTGAATGCTGCGGTTCCGGTCTGCCCTGCCACTGATGCCGGTGCATTACCGCTCAGGAAAACCTGGAAACTGTTGCCGGCAGTATATGCATACCCTTTGGTGCCCAGCCACAGGTTGCTCCAGGGTTCGTTGGGTGTAGGAAGGCTCCTGACTTCAAGCTCAAGGATTTGTCCTCCGGAATACTCAAAAGTAGCGACCTGGAAGTTGGGCACATCCTGATCTGATTCATCGGCATAAGCATAAAAACCTCCGCAGCACGCTGTTTTTACAGGATGTTCATTGATTTTCATGCCCAGCCTCAGGATATCCATGGCATGGGTCCCGTTATTGCCAAACTCACTGGTACTTGTATCCCAGTACCAGTGCCAGTTGTAAAGAAAATGATTTTCGTTGAAGGGGATCATCGGTGCCGGTCCCCTGTAAAGATCCCAGTTGACACCCTTAGGTACAGGTCCGTCGGGTTTCCTGCCGATGCTGGGTCGTGAGCGGTAAACTGTTCCGCGTCCCAAGTAAATATCTCCGATAATTCCATCGCGAACCATCTCGATGGCCTTCATGTTAAGCCTGCTGGCCCTTCTCTGGGTACCTGCCTGAACGATCCTGTTGTATTTCCTTGCAGCCTGTACCATCTTTCTGCCTTCGTCGATACTGTACGCGACAGGCTTTTCGACATAAACATCCTTTCCTGCCTGGCAGGCGTTTACTGTCATAAGTGCATGCCAGTAATCCGGAGTGGCAATGGCAACAACATCCAGATCCTTATCGTTAAGCATCTCCCGGTAATCAATGTATGTCTTTGGCTTCGCACCACCCAGATCTTCTATATCCTTGATCGCCTTTGGAAACAGATACTCAACACAGTCGCAGATGGCTGTTACCCTCGTCTCCTTTATCCTGGTAAAATTCGCAGTATGTCCTGAGCCTCCGTACAATCCGCCACGATCGTTGATACCTATAACACCGACATTGATCATGTCGCTCGGCTTTGTTTGTGCAAAGCCCCTGATATACGCAGGCGCTCCGATAGCGATGCCTGCTGAGGCCACCATGGATTTTTTGATGAATGTTCGTCTTTTCTCGGTTTTCATGTTTCAGGGAGTATAAAAAGTTAATAAACTGGCAAGATGCTATGTAGCCTTGTAAAGATATAAAATCTATTTGTAAAAGGCACCTGATCATCCGTCACACGCCAATGTCCCACCTTCTGAAGTAAAGTGCCTGTCTTGCTATAGGAAGGGTCTTCACTTCTATTTCCTCCATCTGGGCCTGGCTCAGGGGTGTGAATTCGGAGGCAATTTTCACATTCTCTTCTATCTGGGCCACACTGTCGACTCCGATGATTGTTGTGCTGACCGGCAGGCTCATATTGTACATAAGCGCCTCTTTTATTGAAATGGTTCCCGGCAGTGGTGTGCGCAGGCGGGCGTCAGTCTGCTGATCAGGCGGCGGTGGTGTCCACGAGGAGAGGATACGGCTCCGGGTTGTGACCTTCATTCCCACTATTGCAATCCCTTTTTCCTGAGTCTCCGGAAGGAGGTAGTTCTTGAAGCTAAGGTAATGGACGTCAGCGGCATTTACTGCCAGCAGGATAGAGTCGAAAGGATACCGTTTTATAGCTTCGAGCAGTACAAGAGGTTCGAAATGCCCTGTTATGCCGAGATACCTGACTATACCTTCGGACCTGGCTTTTTCAAGAGCTTTTATGGCACCGGTGGCTGAAAAGATCTGATCAACCTGTTCCTGCCGCTGAACATTATGCAGCTGCCAGAGATCGAGATGATCGGTCTGCAGGTTTTTGAGACTCTCCTCCAGAAGACGCATCGATCCGTCATAGGTGCGGTCGTGGGTTTTTGTTGAAAGCCATACTTCGTTTCTGCGGGTTTTCATCACCCGGCCAATATTCAGCTGACTCACACCCTGACCATACGAGGCGGCTGTATCGATATAGTTTATTCCAAGGTCGATGGCGCGGTGAATGATCTTTTCCGATTCTTCTTCCCTTCCTTTGATCTCTATGGTAGCCTGTCCTCCAAGGCTAAGGATACCAACTTTGTATCCTGTTTTTCCGAACGACCTGGTGGGCATGGCATTGTAGGTGACCGGATTGAACGGATCGGCGTTGTTTGCCTTCGCCGGGACCGGCTTATCATCTGCTTCAGGAGCAAAAGGTTTTCCAACTGTTACCATTGCTGCTGCAGCAACACCGTTTCCAAGAAAAGTCCTGCGGTTAATGTTTTTCATAACTATCTCTTTTTAGTGGTTGTCAATGCGTTCATACATCAAATTTACGAAATATTTTATTCCGGTCAATATCAGTTTGCCGATTGTGCGAGAGGCGGTCAGTCTGCTTCTGAAAGTGCTTTTTCATGAACTTCCAGATCGCTCTGACTGTAGAGGACCATACGGATAAGCCTGATATTTTTCAGTAAGGGGGAAGTATCCATGATGGTTCTGAAGGCGATCTCAGCCGCCGGTTCGACAGGGTAACCGAATGCACCGGTGGAAATAGCCGGAAATGCGATGGAATCTATTTTATTTTCATCGGCGAGAAGGAGAGCGTTCCTGTAACAGTCGGCCAGCAAAACGTCAGATGGCTCATCCAGACCATAAACAGGTCCCAGGCAATGAATGACAAAACGGTTGGGAAGGTTATGTCCGCCTGAGATAACTGACACCCCTGGCATGATCGGAGCCATGGGACGACACTCCCTGGCAAGGCCGGGACCCGCTGCATGGTGAATTGCTCCTGCCACCCCGCCTCCGGGCCGGAGCTGTGCATTGGCAGCATTCACAATGGCTGTAACATCAGATTGTCCTGTAATATCACCCCTGATACATTCAATTGTAATTCCGGAAATTTTTTTTTTCATACGTAAATAAATCATGATGGTTTCATAAACAGCATATTTACATACTAACAAATCTTGCGCACTATAGTTTTTCCCAGGTTAAATTTACATGGATTTTTCCATTCTTTTTCAGAAAACAAGGCCGGTCAGCCAGCCCCAGATCACATAGCGCAGGAATTTTCCGGCCAGCATTGCGATGGCGGTGATAAGGATATTAGCCCGCAAAAGGCCAAGTCCGACAGCAAAGATATCTCCCACTGCCGGTAACCACGACAGGAATAATCCCCAGAGAGTGTAATCAAAGAGCTCCTGGCGGGTTGCGGCCCTTAAATATTTTTTGTCGGCAGGGTTAAAAAGTTTGAACACAACATTATTGCCGGTCATTGATTTGTACCACAGCCGTCCGTCTGGGAGCCATTCCGGACGAATTTGATTGTCAATCAGTTTGCTCACATTGCCGCTTAGCATCGATGCAGCGCGATCGTATGCAGCCTCAGTGTAAACCCTGTTACTTTGTCCGGACAGCGCACCGGAACAGAGCAACGATATTATCAGCAAAAAGAATAGTTTATTTTTCAAAAGTAGTCATCATTGGAACAGGGGAATAAATATATGAAATTTTACTGACCGTCTGCTTCTTTGATCATGCCTGGGGATTCCCTGGGCGCTCTTCCTTTCAGCGGCTGAACATAAGTATTTTGATTTTGTTTATTAAAATAGAAGAAGTTTTAATTGGATTTACTTTATTTCTTTCAGTTTCTGCTTTAAGGTTAAACAGATGTTCTTATTTAAAAATATATTTTCAAAAGGAAGCAGGTCAGGCAAACCGTCCGGAAGAACAGAGACCAGGAACTTCCGAATTCCTCTGATCGGAGAAAATGCTCCTTCTTTTACTGCTGAATCGACAGAAGGACCCGTTAATTTCCCCGGTGATTACGGGAAGGACTGGAAAATTATACTCAGTCACCCTCTGGACTTTACTCCTGTCTGTTCGACAGAGCTTATTGAACTGGCTGCTCTTCAGGATGAATTCGAGAACCTTGGAGTTAAGTTACTGACGGTCTCGACCGATCCACTTGAAACACATGAGCAATGGAAAAGATCCCTCGAGGAGATCGGATATAGGGAATATGGGCCGCAGAAGATCCGTTTTCCGATAATTGACGACTCTGACCTGGTAATTGCAAAACTTTACGGGATGCTCCATCCAGAGTCGGACAACACCAGGGATGTGAGGGGTGTTTTCATTATTGATCCCGATAACAAGATCAGGGCTGAATTCTTTTACCCGCAGGAAGTCGGGCGGAATATGGATGAGATCGTAAGAACCATCAGAGCCCTTCAGGCAACCTATAGTGATAATGTTATGACGCCGGCCAACTGGAAAACAGGGCACGACGTCCTGATCCCGTTCCCGTTTAAAGGCGATATGTCGCTTATGAATAAAGAAGCGGGAGATTTTTATCAGTTTTCCTGGTTCATGATATTCAAAAAAGGTAAAGGCATAACCTGAGACAAAATTGAATTATATCTTCCCCGGTTATCAGGAAAATTGGATCTAACTGTCCTTTATGCACCTTACCGCAACTGCTTCTGCAATCCTGCCTGAGGTTGCCTGTAAAACGCTAGTTTAACAAAATACAGAGTACTATAAATGTCAGAGCTCCGACAGCAGCAACGATAAGTCCCGGCAATCTTCTCCTGCATAGGTAAAATATCATTACAAGCCCTGTAGCTGATACTAATATCATGAGAATGGCGGAAATATCGATGACCGTTGCCCATCTTGTTCCTGTATCACTTCCTTTATGTAAATCATTCAAGACCGCAATAAATCCAGCCAGGGTGGTTCAACGTTATTCCGGTAACCGCAAAGAAGAAGAGTGCTGCAAAGCCGAACATTGAAAAGTATATATGAATCCACCTGATCAGGGAGTTGAGATTCTTTCTGGCCATGGTTATTTTAATGCTGTAATGGTTTTGTCAGCTTTGCGGTATTCTATGGTCACCGATGAAACTTCTGTTCCGGGGGGCAGATCAAAGCGCTGGGGCATGTCGTTCAGTTCAAACTGCTGTCTGATAAGCTGGTAGGTTCCCCTCTCCCTGACAACTTCGATGTAAACTGTATATTTCCCCGACTCCTGCAAGTTGCCGTTATCGTCTTTGGCGTCCCAAATAATTGTATACTTTCCGGCAGGGCGGGTGGCACCGGTGATAGCATCAATATATTCAGCTGCCTGCGTTTTTTCATAGTTCTTGCTGTACCATCTTCTGAGATCAGGAAGCCACCTGTAATTGTTGAACCATAATGCAAGGGTGCGGACAGGCTCTGCTTTTTCATTCTCCACCCATATTGCAACATAGGGGCGCAATGACCTGCCCTCAAACCGGGCAAGCTCCAGATCTATTGCCAGTTCAAATTCATGCCCGGATTCAAAATCCTTCTGAAGAGTGGAAGCCATACTGTTCAGGTCTTCCGGATAAGTATGAATCTCAGTAACTTTCCAGGAGGCTGAAACCAGAAAGAGTGTCGCTATTGTTATGAGAATATGTTTCTTCATATTATTGATTTTATTTTAGACAACGGTAAATAAAAAAATATTTCATTACCTCAGAAAATGCAGATAATTGTCAGACCAGAACCGGTCAGATAAAGATATGTACCCGAACCTGGTACGTAAGCCAGTTCGGACCCGGTAATTTCAAATATACATGTCCGGAGCCGGATCAGGAATATCTGAAAATACAACTAAGCAATAATGCTGAGAGGATTGCCAAAGATGAAAAGATCTACGAAAGATTCAGAAGACTCTCCGAATCCATGTCGTTTTAGAAACCATACCCGGAGTACATTGTGCGATTAAAGCAGTGCCTGGGAATTCTTTTGAATTTTAACAATCGCGGTCACTATATCTTCCATATCTTTCTTTGAGCCGAGAAATACTTTCTGACCCAGAGACAAGCCTGTTTCTCTTTCGATCATTTCGTTTACGGGACAAAGGTTTTCCCTCCGGTACCTGTCCAGCCGCTCCTTTGAATAGATCTTCTGAAATGCCCTGAGGTTAAAGTATGTCTCTATGAACGGTTTGCTGTGAAGTGAGGAATCGATCCCGTTTCCGAAACTGATCCCCTCGGCACGAATGGCTTCACGGAATTTTGATTTCGGCAGACCGTTAAAGTGCTCCTTCTCATATATCATTCCGTAAATGTAATATCCCCGACGTGTTTGACCCGGGTATTTTTTTGTTGCACGAACCCCTTTTATTTCGTCCAGCAGTTTTTCGAGATAAGCAGCATTTTCATCGCGGAGTCTGCTTTGATCCTCCAGACGCCTTATCTGTCCCGAAAGAATTGCTGCTTGGAAGGGGGTCATCCGGAAATTGGATCCGGGAAAGACTCTCCCTTTGCGTCGCGGATCATTTCCGATATGAGTATAACCCTTTGCCCTGGCCATCAGGTACTCGTCATTCCCTATCACTGCACCGCCTTCACCACAGCACAGGCTTTTCCCTGCCTGGAAACTGAAACATCCCATATCCCCGACAGTACCAAGTCTTTTATTTCTCCATTCACCCATGTGTGCCTGGCATGCATCCTCAATAACCACAAGGTTATGCTTCTTTGCTATTGCCATGATCTTGTCCATGTCGGCGGCGGCTCCACCAATATGGACAGGAATGCCACCAAGCAATGCAGGTTTGTCTGCATCCTGCATAAAGGTTGCACACAGAGGTGTTATTCCATTTAAAGCAAAGGCTGCACCTGCTGCGCCAAGAGATGTTTCCCTTACAAAACTCCTGCGTGTCAGCGGTCTTTTTCCGGTCTGTGCATTACAATCTGTTGATAAGGACGGCCTGCCTTTCCCGGTTAATAAGATGTTTTTCTTCATAATGATTCAATTTGGCAATTATTTTCCGAGAACTAAATTATGAAATTATTCAATTCGGTTACGTCCGGGATCAGCACCGGTTTCTTTAGCGAAACCCTGAAGCTTACTGAACAAAAGGAGAGAGTAAACTGTTTTTACGGAAAGAGTCAGACAAAAAGAGCATTAATCATCAGACCATCAGTCTGAAAAAAACATTTAGCTATGGACACATGCCATTGATGGCCTGTCAGAGAATGACTTTATAATGGCATCAAAAATTGATAAATTATCGTGAAAAATTTTCCGGATCACAGGTCTGTCTGATCTTTCATCGGGCATTACGTTTTTGATATCCGGTAAAATATTGTGGATTGGCCGGAACCTGGAAGGCCGTTATCAAAAATCATGCTGGGTTTGAGTCTGTTGTTTATGGTAAGTCGATTTCCCCGGGGATGACTGAAATGAACTGCTTTCTGTAATTTCTCAGGATGCCCAGAGATATTTTCACCCCGATAACATTCTCATTCAGGAATTTGTGCAGATTATCAACGGATGAGACCGGGTATCCTTCAAATTCAACAATTATATCGCCCTCTTTGATCTGTGAATTATTGATTCCTGCAGAACTGTTTATTTCGTAGACATAAACACCGGTCTTTGTTTTCAACTGGTTTGCTTCAATTATGCGCTGGGTAAGATTTACCGGCTGGGCTGCCACGCCTAACTGTGCCCTCCTTACTTTTCCCTTAAGGATAAGCTGGCCTGCAATGTATGCCGTTAAATTAGATGAGACTGCAAAGCACAACCCCTGAGCACCTGACAATACAGCTGTATTAACACCGATCACTTTACCTTCTGAGTTTAAAAGCGGTCCGCCGCTGCTGCCAGGATTCATTGCGGCATCGGTCTGGATTACATCATCAATCAGCCGGCCATTGGAAGCTCTCAGGGAACGGCCGGTAGCACTTACAACTCCCGCCGTAACAGTATGGTGCAATCCCATCGGGTTGCCGATAGCTATGGCTATCTGCCCGGGTTCAAGCAGCCCTGAGTCAACAAGCTGTAATGTATACAACTCATTATGGTAAACTTTTATGACTGCTATTTCTGTCGATGGATCTGTACCGATCAAAGTGGCAGTAAACTCCTGTCCGTCACCAAAGATCACACGGACAGAGTCGTAGCTTTCAATCACATGGTTGTTGGTGATGATGTAGCCATCACTTGAAATGACAAACCCTGAACCAAAGGCAAATTGTTCCACAATCTTCTTTGTACGGGGCTCCTGGATTCTCTTTAACACCTTAATGTGGACGACAGCCTGTGCGGCACTTCTGACCACACCGGTAACGGTCGAAGAATAGGCATCGAGCAATTGCCTGTCAGCCGTCCTTCTCTGGCCGGATCAAACCTCATCACTGTTTTGACTTACCCCATGTAAGGACAATTACCAGCCCCACGATTTCATATAGTGCAGTGCTGACAAGAATTTCAGCCAGGAGGGTTACTTCTTCATATGAACGTCAAGCTGGGGGAATGGGATCACGATGCCACTCTCAATGAACTTCCTGTTGATGATCCTTCGGATGTCGGCCTTTACTTTTTCAACCCTGAAGGCATTATCGCTGTAAAAAAGCAGCTGGAAGTTTAGGGATGAAGTGCCGAAATCGACCAGGCGGGCATTAATGTGGTCCTTGTCCCTTATATCCGGATGTTCCAGTGCGCTCTTCTCCAGGACCCTGATGACAAGGTCAACATCCGATCCGTAAGCTACTCCGACATTGATCCGGAAGCGGGTTTTTTTTGACTGATGGCTCCAGTTTATTACCTTATTGGTAGTTATAATTGAATTGGGGATAATAACCATAATGTCATCCCTTGTCAGTCCTTTTGAAGTACGTATTCCGATCCCCACCAGTAATGCAGCAGACCCGGCAAGCAGGACGGTTATGCTGATCCCGAAGGAATCTCCATCAGCAGTCCGCAACGGATGAGGCCGAGTACCAAAACCTCCACTTCACCCTCTATAGCAGTATAAAGATCATGCAATATACGACCGGTAAACTTACCCCCTTTCGGGACAGTCAGTTCGGTGAGATAGTCCCTGATCTCGAACAATTCCGGGGAGGATCCGTGCTTCTTTCGCTGAGGAATCAACCGCCAGCCGATAAGTGAAATCAACAGAACACCAAAGATAAGAGCTTGTTCTGTAGTTATGTTCATATTTCCGGTGCAACCTGTACCTGACGTTATGACTATGAATTTATGTGCTAAATTAATCGTTTTTTTCAATGATTCGCTCCGGAGAAACTTTTGATTACGGCCAATTCAAATCAGAAACAAATGACCAATATGCGGGAAATAATTCCTTGATATACCAGGAAAAATATATAGGTTAATCCGACCGGGACATGTTGTCATAACCCCGGATCCGGCTGTATAGTCGAACCAGGATCTTCAGAATAAATTTATATGGACAGATATATTACAGATTAACTACAATACCTACAGGACAATGATCTGATCCGCTAATCTCTTCAAGAATGAAAGCATCTGTCACTTTCGGAAGGAAGGACTCGCTTACCAGAAAGTAATCTATTCTCCAGCCAATGTTCTTTGATCTGGCTCCGGCCCGGAAGCTCCACCAGGTATACCTGTGGGTCTGGTCAGGATAGAAATGGCGGAATGTGTCTGCCAGTCCTCCTTCAGTGAGTCTGTCCATGCCATCTATTTCTTCCTGCATATAACCGGCCGCTTTGTTGTAATTGGCTTTGGGACGTGCCAGGTCAATGGCTTTATGAGCAACATTCAGATCACCGCAAACGATAAGCGGTTTAATTCTTTCAAGATTTTTCAGATAACTGAAAAAAGCCTTGTCCCACTCCTGTCTGTAGCCTAACCTGCCAAGTTCACTTCCGGAATTAGGCACATACACATTTACCAGGAAGAATTGTTCAAACTCAAGGCATAAAACCCTGCCTTCAGTATCATATTCCATTATGCCCATGTCTTTTGTAATGTTCAGGGGGCTGATTCTTGAAATAACTACTGTCCCTGAGTATCCGGGCCTTTCTGCTGAGTTTGAATAGATATGATGACCATTAAGCAAACCAAGAGCTTCGGCAACCTGATCGTCTTTGGCTTTTGTCTCCTGCAGACAGATGATATCGGGATTCATGATTTCAACGTCAGAAAAGAAGGATTTTCTCGCAATTGCGCGGATGCCGTTTACGTTCCAGGAGATAATTTTCATTTACAGTTTTGTTAGTTCGTAAAGATAACAGCTTTGGCTTTTTATCGCAATGAGACTGGCGGCAATTTCACAGCACCTGCCGTTTCATTTCCCGCGAACCAGCCTTCGTGCCTGGCCGGGAAAGACTGCCAGGCTTTCATGACCTGAATCATCTACCGACTGGATACCAAAGAAATAATTATCTTTTGACCAGGGAAGTGTTACCTCTGTTCCTGTCACGAATATTTTCTTCTCCCAGAGGGGCTGGTAGGTTTCCCTTACAAGGATGTAGTAGCCGGCAGGTTTCTGACCCTTTGAAGGAGCTTCCCAGCGCAGGGTGGTTTTATTTGTCAGGCCACCGGTAACGATCCCGCAGTTTTCAGGTTCACAGGGAGCGAGAGCAAGATTGGCAACTGTTGCAAGATTTATTCCGGTATTTTTTCTTACATATTCATAATCAACATACTCAGGAAGATCGCCTTCCTGGATCCCGTTTACAAAAGCAGGTATTTTATGCGTCCTGTCATAGTTTTCATTGAATTCGCAGATCCTTACTGCCGTAAAGCCCTCTGCGCAGAACGGTGAGTGATCACCTCCCCTTCCGAACCTGTCATTCCTGAAGACCAGTGTAACGTTAAGCTGGTCTACATACCTTTCTCCCACCTCCTTTATATAACGGGCAAGCTGGCGTGCCTTACCGTCATTCTCTCCCGATGTGTATCTTCTCAGCGCTGCCATCTGTTCTGTCTCAAAGGCAGGCACTCCCTCGCTGAATACTCTTACACGCATATTGTCATTGAGGAGGGTCTCGCTCGAACCGCTGTTCCCGATCATATCATTGTTTAGCATTGCAATAATATTCCAGTTCTCATTTTTTGCTTTAGACGCCATGTGACGTGCTCCGTACAGGCCGTGCTCCTCGCCGGATAGGGCCATGAAAACAATTGTGGCAGGGAATTTTCTGCCTGACATAATCCTTACCATTTCAAGGATTGCGGCTATTCCCGAACCGTCGTCATTGGCCCCCGGAGCATAGCTCGTGGAATCACTGTCGAGCTGTGCCCTTGAATCGAGATGTGCACTTATAATGATTATCCTGTCGTCGTTACTGTCAGTTCCCCTGAGTGTTGCAATAACATTTTTGAGGGTCACCGGCCTTGCGATCCTCTGACCCTGGCCTCCGACAGTATACTCCTCGAATTTAACCTCCAGCCTTCCTTCCGAAGCCGGAATACTCTTCTCCATTTCCGCTTTGATCCAGTTCCATGCAGCACCAATTCCCCTGGATGGATCAGTCCTGGAACTCAGGTTATGACGGGTGTGGAAGCTAACGAGCTGTCTGACATGTTGCTCTATCCTTTCACTGGAAATTTCATCAATCATCCGGCTGATCTCCGGATCGCGGTTAATAATAGTTTGTGCCGCGAGATACGGAAAAATCAAAAGCAAAATGAATTGAAACAATAATTTCTTCATACGATTAAGAATTGTTTAGAATCCGAATGTAAATAAAAAATGCGGAAAAGTAACTAGTTGTAAAAACCTTGAAACCGTCGTCAGAGGTTGTTTTAAAGTCTTTCCTAACCGCAAAGAACGCAAAGCCGACGCAAAGGGCGCTAAGGAAAGAAGCACATTATCAACTCTTTGCGTTCTTAGGTTTTTGCCTTTGCGATCTCAGCGGTTAATGGATTTTTACTTTTGATTCAACCTCTACTGCTTTGCCAGAACAGCTATATCCTTTGCTTCCAGCACTTTTCTGTCAGCTCCTGAAAGTGCGCAATTGATCATGGCAAGCCCGACATCATCCTGCCCTTTTCACTGCTGTCAGTGCCTGCACCGGAAATATAGCAGAAGGTCATATCAGTATTTAATCTGCACAGGGTTTCGGCAAAGCCCATTGTGAGGTCATAAGTAATCCTGGTATATTCGGGCTCATTCA
>JAHYJA010000217.1 GCA_019429325.1 Bacteroidales bacterium | reverse complement strand
CGGAAGACCGAAGGAGGAAGATTGATTTGTGATTTGTGATTCGTGAGTCTGGATTTGTGATTTAAAATCAAAAATCACAATTCAAAAATCACAATTCAAAAATCAAACCAAAATGGAGAGGGGGAGAACGGGAGATCGAATACCAAGGGCATAATTAAGAAGTTTCTTCAGACTTGCACGACCTGCACGACCTGCACGACTTCCCCAGCCCTTCGCTCCCTGCTCCCTGCTCCTTGCCCTCTGCCACCTGCCCCCGCCTTATACTCTGAGATCCGGGCAATCAGGAGGGTCCAATATAGAATTGAGGAAAGATTTGTAAAGCAATAACCTCTCTTTTGTGATGTAACCCATTTGTCCTACCTTTGGTATAAATTTTTCAACCAATGGGAGATACGATAAAATATTGGCAGGAGCTTTCAGATTATGATCTGGATACAGCTGTAGCTATGCTGAAAACCAAGAGGTATTTATACGTCGCGTTTATGTGTCACCAAACCATTGAAAAAATATTTAAAGCTTATTACGCAAAACTTATATCAGAAGTCCCTCCCATATCACACAGTCTTTCTTACTTAGCGAAGAAAGGGGCTTTTTATGAGCATTTTTCAGAAGACCAGAAAGATTTTATTGACCAGATTGAGCCTCTTAATATTGAAGCAAGGTATCCATCCGATAAGGCGAGGTTGTTAAAAAGCCTTACTTATGAGAAATGTACTGAGCTAATTGAAAAGATATGAGAGTTATAAAGATGGATAGAAATGAAGCTATAAATAAGGTAAAGCAATACAGATTATTGCTTAAAGATCACTTCAACATTGAAGTCATATACCTTTTTGGATCATACGCCAGAGACAATTATAACGACAACAGTGATATTGATGTTGCAATCGTGGTGAATAGCATTACCGGAGATTTTTTCTCAGTAAATCCGTTGTTATGGAAATTAAGGCGTGAAATCGATGACAGGATTGAGCCTGTTCTGATAGAAAGCAATAATGACAGATCAGGCTTCCTTGAGGAAATCAGACGCAGCGGAATAGAAATAAAGTAATCTATATCCTTTTCGAAGTAAGAAGATAAGGAACCAGGGAGTTCTGATTAAGGATGAAGAAGTTCTACGCTTTGCACACCGGATCTGCCGGCAGGTAAGCAAAGGAGGGAAGCGGAAAGGGGATAGCGGGAGTGAGTTTAGAACACAATGGACGATATTATTTGTCATTCAATTGTCATTCAGTAGCTTAGCAATTAATGGCAGCGCGTAGCGCTGAATGACGTCCGACGGAAGGAGGACAAATGACTCACAACTAAATCCCGGGAATCGGGTGAGGAAGTCCCTCGTCAGCGGGTCAGGCATTCGGAGGAGTACGAGCCCGTCGGTGAATGAGATGATAAAAATATCCATGTAAATTAGAATATTTAGTTTATATTTGCATGGTTAAATTAATGCTTATGTATATAAACAGAGTGCTCGAAATTAAAGTTCTGGAATCCCTGGAAAATAATCCGGTAACAGCAATAACAGGGCCGAGGCAGTGTGGTAAATCAACTCTGGCAAGAGCTGTAATAAAAAACCGGGATAATACAATTTTCCTCGACCTTGAAAAACCTTCCGATCTTAATAAGCTGGATAATGCCGAATGGTTTTTGCAATCGCAGAAGGATAAACTTATTGTACTGGATGAGATCCAGCGTAAACCGGGACTGTTTCCTTTGATAAGGAGTCTCTGTGATGAATGGCAGCAAAATGGCAGATTCTTAATACTGGGATCGGCTTCAAGAGATTTGTTGAAACAATCGTCCGAAAGTCTTGCAGGAAGGATATCTTATAAAAGACTGACACCATTCCTTTTATCTGAAATAGAGGATAAATATTCTCTCAATGACTACATTAGCAGAGGAGGGTTCCCAAGGAGTATTCTGGCAAAAGATGATTCAGGCTCTGCTGGATGGCTCGATGATTTTATATCCACATTCCTTGAGCGTGATCTGTTATTATGGTCAGGATTCTCCCCTTCAACAATGAGGAGATTATGGCAGATGACTGCTCATAATAACGGCCAGACTATTAATTACACTTCGTTCGGGAACTCACTCGGCGTCAGTAATACAACAGTAAGAAATTATTTGGATCTGCTTGCAGGAACATTCATGGTTGATTTACTTCCTCCCTGTCATAAGAATTTCGGAAAGAGAATAGTAAAGGCTCCCAAGGTTTATATATCTGATACAGGAGTTACGGCCCGTCTTCTGGGACTCAGGGGATTCGAACAGATCAGCGGACACAGCGTTTTCGGAAGTTTATGGGAGTCGATTGTGCTGACAAATATAAAAGGCCACATACCGGAAGCAAACCTCAGTTTTTACAGAACAAGCAATGGTGCAGAGATTGATATTATTGCTGAAACAGTTAAAGGGATTTATGCAATTGAATGCAAGTCATCCCTTTCACCAAAGCTGAATAAAGGTAACCGGTTTGCCATAGATACAATAAAACCTGATCATACCTTTATTGCTGCCCCGGTAGAAGAAGGATGGTCTGTGGATGAAAGAACAAATGTGGTATCTGTCAGCGAACTTATAAAATATCTGGGAGGAAACTTTTAAGGAGTAGCCACAAGAGATCTTCACTGCCCCGGTTTGCCGGGGGTAGGCCATTACTGTCAGAAACAGGCGAATAAAACAATTTTTTTACCGCGGAAGTTTATCCTGATTTGCCGGGAGGTTCCACTAAAGGTTAATCCTTCAGGCAGCGGACAGAATAACCATGGGTTAATACCCAGGCATTGGCATTAAAATAAGTACTGTTAGGACCCAGACTGCGTGCATAAGCATCGATATCATATCTTTCAGATTGAGTAGAAGACCACCAGTTGCTGCTTTGTCCAAAGAACAATAATGGTCCGGAAGTTAAGCGATAGCCTGTTGGGAGGGCTGTAAAACCTGTAATGTTTCTTTTATCAGGATAGTCGGTATTGCCTACTGCTCCTGTCACTGTTGATGATGCCCACCCGGTAGTGGAAGCAATTGATAGTGCATACCTCGCCCCGGTTGTTGTTCCATCGTAATTATAGCCGTTATTGATCAGGTAAGTTTCAAGGGACGCCCACTCTACACTGGAGGGCACATGCCATCCGGCCGGACAAAGTCCTCTGGCATCGTCAACCGTATACCAGTTGTATAATGCACCGTAAACCGATAACACTTCCGCATCAGAGTTCAGTCCGTCAATTGACTCATGCGGATAGATTGCATATGCGCCGGACAGAGTATTGTACCAGTCCGAATCGCTAAGATCTGTTGGTATGGGGTCACCATTCCGGTATTTGGTTGTTTTCAGGTTTTCTTTCAACCATTTCTGGTCACCTATTGTGATGATGTTATATATATTACCGTCAATATCAGTTACTGTTTTAATCTGTTCCGTAGGAAATGATTTAACGGTGCCATAAGCTGTGCCGGCACTATTCACAGCATAGGCTCTTACATAATAAGTTGTGCCGGGCTCCAGTCCTGTGAGATTACTCGTGAAACTTTCTGTACCCGATCCCTCCTCCGTTTTACTGTCGGCAACAGTCGGAGTCTGCAAGGTACTGCTCCAACAAACCCCCCTTGCCGTGATCGCCCCTCCGCCGTCGTCAGTAATGTTACCGCCGGAAACAGCAGTCGTTTCAGTAATTGAAGTGATCTCAGCAGTTGTAACCGTGGGAGGAAGAACAGGACTGGTGGTAAATGATTGCTGGTTGCCATAGGTTGTTCCGGCTGAGTTGGTGGCCCAGGCACGGACATAATAAGGCGTGCCCGGAGTCAGCCCTGTCAGGCTGCTGGTGAAGGAGCCCGTTCCGGTACCGTCGGATGTTTTACTGTTTGAGATTGTCGGATTCTCTGAAGTGTTCCAACAGACACCCCTTGATGTGACTTCGGCACCACCGTCGGCGGTGACGTTACCCCCGGAAGTTGCTGTTGTAAGGGTTATTGCTGACACGCCCGCCGTGGTTACGGAAGGCGGAACAGGGTCCTTTTTGCAGGAGC
>JAHYJA010000026.1 GCA_019429325.1 Bacteroidales bacterium | reverse complement strand
TGAAGATTTTGAAAAAGCCCTGGATTATTATCAGGAAGCTCTCAGAAAAAGAACCGGTGTCGATGACAGGCAGCTGACCGGGAGCACTTATAATGGTATTGGTTCTGTCTATCTTAGTTACAAAAAGGATTACGCCCAGGCGATACAATACTACGACAGGGCGGAAGTTCTGAGGGAAGAGATCGGTGATCTGGCAGGTCTGCGAGCAACGAGGTTGTATAAAGCCACTGCATACATGAATTCAGCTGATAATCTGAGCAATTCAGCCAGATATCCTGAAGCCCTGGTACATCTTGAGAAAGCCCTCGATCTGAATAAAAAGATAAATGCAAACGTAAGGGTTGGGGAAACCTTAAACCAGATCGGGCTTATTTATTCCAGAATGGGTGATTTTAGTACGGCTGTCGAAAAACTCTCTGAAGCAGCTGAAATAATGAAGGATGAAGAAAATGAGACCGGGCTGGCAGGTGTTTATAACCACTTTGGAATAGTCTTGCAGGCCGCCGGCCGGATTGAAAGGGCACTGGAGTATTACAGGATGGCGTTTGAAATATATGAAGTTCAAAATGATCCGGAAGGTCTGCTCCCTGTGATCAGCAATATGGGAACACTTTTCTTTGATATGAAAGATTTCTCAAGAGCTGAAGAGTTTCATCTGAGGGGGCTTAAAATAAGCCGGGAAATCGGATCTGGAGGCAGCGAGGTGAATTACCTGTTAAACCTCGCAAATGATTATACCGCTTTGGAAAGGCTGGATGAAGCAATGTTAAATTACCGGTCAGCAAATGAGATAGTATCCAGGCTAAACAATCCGGATCTGTTATGGCGGATCGCGGTCAGCATGGCCGAAAACTATGAACAGAGGGGCGATCTTGAAAATGCGGTTGCGCTTAACGATTCAGCGCTGAATATTATTGAAGGCATCCGGAATTCTCTTCAGGACAAAGAACTGAAAGCCTATTACATTGCCAGTTATCGCTCAGTCTTTGAGGACATAATTAACTTACTCGGGATACTGCATGGGACAGATGCGGAAAAAGGTTACGATTATCTGGCTTTCAATTATGCAGAAAACTGCAAGTCAAGAGTACTGCTCGATCTTCTGGCTGAATCATTATCAGCCGGTAAAAGTAATGTAGAAATTTCCGGCCCTGATGCTTCCCGGCCGGCGATACCGGTATCGGCAACAGAGGTTCAGTCTCTTTTACCTGACGAAAACTCAGTCATTCTGGAGTATTCAGTTGGCGACACAGTTCCTGCCTCTGGGCGATTTCCAGATCCGGTTTCCGGTTTTTCAGGCTGCCCGGACGGAAAACCCTTCAGGAACAGGTTGAAACCATCAGGTTTGCACTGCTGGACCCTGAACAAGGTACACAGCAATTTTTTTCAGGCGCCGCATCTTTACTGTATGATGAGCTTGTCAGGCCGGCAGAGCCGTTTTTCACAAAACGATCCAGACTGATTATTGTGGCCGATGACATCCTGAATTACCTGCCATTTGAAGTATTGCTGACTGAACGCACAGTGACAAATAATAAGGGTACATTTCAGGGACTGCCGTTCCTGGTGAGGAAATATCCCTTAAGCTATATCCAGTCCTCAGCGGTACTCAATACCGTTCTTTCGTACCGGGAAGGAACAGCCGGGAGAAAACAATCCACAAAAAGTCTGATTGCGTTTGGCGACCCTGTTTATGGTATGAAAGATAACCTGCCCGGTGAAGGTACCGGAAAATACAGCAGGCTTGAATATAGTGGTAAGGAGGTTGAAAGAATTGCTTCATTTTTCAGGAGAGACTCTGCTGAGATCTATCTTGGAGACCAGGCAACAGAGGAGAATGTTAAACTTAATGAAAGGCTGTGTAAAGCCGGTTACCTGCATTTTGCCACCCACGGGTTTATTGATGAAGCGAAGCCCGATCTCAGCGCGCTTGTCCTGTCACAGGGGAATGGTTCTGGAGAAGATGGCCTTCTTCAGGCAAATGAGATATTCAATCTGAAATTAAATGCCGGACTTGTGGTCTTATCGGCCTGTCAGACCGGTCTGGGAAAACTGATCCGGGGAGAAGGCATGGTAGGCCTCACACGTGCCTTTATGTATGCCGGAACACCCTCTGTTCTGGTAAGTTTATGGAGTGTGTCGGATAACTCAACCGCTCTTCTTATGGGTGAGTTTTATAAAAACCTGATACGAAATAAACTGAGTAAAACCGATGCTTTGCGGAAAGCACAGCTAGCTTTAATGAGCGATCAACAATTCGCCCATCCCTTCTACTGGGCACCCTTTGTCCTTATCGGCGATTGGAGATAATCGTTTTAAGCTTAGCGTTTTGCGGTAAACTTTTCATCTTTCATTAATCAGAAAACATCCCCGGGGACCTTGTTCTTTTCTTTGTCTGTTTTGGGGAAATACTATATTCTAAAATAGATAATCCGGATCCGGGAAATTCCGGTTTTTTAAAGTGCGTGAAACAAAATTTATAGAATTGCCGAAATATTTAAATCATTTGCGATAAAAGTGATATGTACCGACCTGATTTTGGTTATAACTTACTATGATATTAAGCAGGAAAAGCCTGTCAATTCCAACAAATAATAATTAAAACCAGCAGATATGAAAAATCGGGGAAAAATTTTTGCTTTTTTCTGTTTTCTGGGAGTTCTTCTGTTTATCCCCCCCCAAACAGAATGTTCAGGCCAGCTGAAAAATATGTCGGCCAAAGTTCTGACAAAAGAATCTACTGCGATCTTTTACGGTAAGTGCTCTAAGATCAGAGCGGAATGGAACGAGACTAAGGATGTCATATTAACATACATAACTGTTATCCCGGAGGAATACATCAAGGGCAATCTGGGCTCTGAAGCTGTTATAACAGTCCCCGGCGGAAGAGTGGGAGACATCATCTATGAGGTATCTGAGATGCCAATATTCACTGAAGGTGAGGAGGTTTTTGCATTTATCTGGACCAATCCTGCAGGTAAGAATCTGGTAACAGGAGGATTTCACGGGAAAATGAAGATTGAGAAAGATAAGAGGACCGGAAAGAGGATGGTACACGGATCAGGTGTTGATCTGGGTACCGAAGAAGAAGAACAGGTATCAGGCAAACCGAAGAAACCCGAAAAGGTGGATCTGGAGGAGTTCGTTGAAAAGATAAAGGGTTATGCAAAAAACTGATTATGAAATGGTTGCAACAACTATATACTTGAAGTCATGAAAAAAATTATACTTTATCTAATCGCAATTTCGTCAACGATACTTCTTTCTTTGGTATCATTAACAGCACAAACAACCTGTACAATAACAGGACATGTAAAAGATGGGCCAGATGGTGCTCCATTACCATCAGTCACAATTCTGATAGAGGGAACTGGTCTTGGGGGTACAACAAATATATATGGGGAATATAATATCATAAATGTCCCAGCCGGAATAGTAACTGTTGGTGTCTTACGACCAGGTTATTCAGATATATCAAAAACAATAGTGGCAGAACCAGGTGTAACGTACACTGTCAATTTCTGGTCTAACGCTGTTGAAGATATTGATGGAAATTCCTATAGTGCTGTCGAAATTGGGAATCAGATATGGATGGGTGAGAACCTCAAGGTAACGCATTACACGGATGGTTCAGCTATTCCATATATTACAGGCGATGCTGAATGGGAAGGCAGTGCCGATATTCCGGCCTTTTGCTGGCCTTCTAATGATTCTGCAAACAAAGACATATATGGAGCTTTTTATAACTGGAATGCAGTAAACTGGTATACAGTTAGTACAGGAAGGCTTTGTCCGGATGGATGGCATGTACCTACTGATGAAGAGTGGACCAGTCTTGCCTTATTTTTGGACCCAACAAACGCTACATCAGGAGGGATGCTGAAAGAGACCGGCACCACTCATTGGTCAAGTCCCAACACCGGTGCAACCAATGAGAGTGGCTTTACAGCCCTTCCGGGTGGTCACCGTAACAACTATGGACAATTCACCGGAACTGGCATCAGCGGTTACTGGTGGACTTCTACATTACATAGTCCGGGGTACGCATATATGCGGGGCATGTACTACAACATCAGCGCAGTGGCCAGTGCCGGTATTTGGCCCGTTTACGGGATGTCAGTACGCTGCATAAAAGATGTTGCGGAACCAATAGTCACCACTGCTCAGGTAAGTTCGATCACAGCTACAACGGCACAAAGTGGTGGATATATATCTCCCACCCTGGGCATAGAGTATTCAGATGGAAGAGGAGTTTGCTGGAGCACTTCACCAAATCCAACAATAGACAATGGTAATACTGAATGGACTGAAGATTTATCCGGCACAGGAAGCTTCATAAGTTTATTAACAGGACTCCAACCGGGTACTACTTATTATGTCAGAGCCTATGGTATGAACAGGGATGCACCAACCTACGTTTATGGAAATGAAATAAGCTTCACAACCTTGCAGGAGCCGGATGTAGTAACAACTACGGCAGATTATAATCCAATCATCGGAGAACCAGTTTTCGGAAGCCTGCGTTCTGCCCTGGAGTATGCAAATAACAATCCAGGTACAACAATAAGTTTCAATATTCCCGGAGACGGGCCGCATACAATCCGGCCTCTCTTACCATTACCACAACTCATAGTCTCCACAACAATTGACGGTTTTACTCAGCCGGGAGCCTCATCAGAAACTTCGACATTATTGGTTGAATTGGATGGCGTAAATGCAGGAAACGGATCCAACGGAATTACTATTGCTTCGGATAATTGCACAGTAAGGGGACTTGTAATCAACAGGTTCTCAGGCAGTGGAATATATCTCGATCATGCAAACGGGAACATCATTGAAGGCAATTTTATAGGTACCGACAAAACAGGTAGTAACGGGATAGGGAACGGCAGCTGGGATGAGCTGAACAATCTGGGTCATGGTGCCGGAATTTCACTTTTTCTATCAAATAATAACAGGATTGGAGGATCATCTTTAACTGAAAGAAATTTGATTTCTGCAAATCCGCATGCAGGTATTTGGATCAGAGGTTATTATGATATTGAGACAGGGACATTTCATAAATCTTCCGGAAATTTAATCAAAGGTAATTTAATCGGCACCGATATTGGCGGTACTAAAAGTCTTGCGAACCGTTACGGGATTGCAATTGATACATCAGTCAATAACCAGATTGGAGGCTTAACTCCCGGAGAACGAAATATTATTTCCGGAAATTTAAATGGTATCAAAATAACAGGAGGCGATGAATCAAAAGGCAACTCTATTACCGGGAACTATGTCGGAACAAACATTTCTGGCACAAATGCCCTGGGTAATAATTGGGGTATTTTACTTTTTGCATCGGAGACCATGATAGGCGGATCTGCACCCGGTGCAGGTAATATTATTTCCGGAAGCCCGAACCAGGGATTGTCAATTTCTGGCGGATTAGCTCACCAGGGACCTTCAAGCGGAAATATCATTAAAGGAAATTACATTGGTGTCGATGCTGCCGGACACTATGCAATTCCAAATGGTTTTGGAATAATGATTATGAATTCCGGGGACAACCAGATTGGTGGAAATATGGCCACCGAAGGCAACCTGATTTCTGGTAATACCGAAGTGGGATTATATGTCGGATACATGAATGCTACTAACAACAAAATAGAAGGTAACCGTATTGGTGTTACTGCTGATGGAAAAACTGCCCTGGGAAATGGGATTGGTCAGGAAGATATTTTCGGATATGGAGGTATAAATATAAATGGACCCGGTAACACAATTGGGGGAGTCGATCCCCAAAAGCGAAACATAATCTCCGGAAATCTGACGGGTATAACATTAAGGGATTCTGCTGACAATTGTATTGTTCTGGGAAATTATATCGGCACGGATATCACTGGGTCAAATGCAATCCCAAACATTAACAATGGGATTGCAATCAAGGGAGGAAAAGACAACACTATTGGAGGATCTGCTCCAAATTCGGGGAATATTATTTCCGGAAATTTAAAAAATGGAATAATCCTGACACTTTCAGACGTTTTTCCGACAGTTGGTAATGAACCTGAAAACCCAACCGGAAACTTAATTCAGGGCAACTTTATCGGTACTGACATACAAGGAAAAAATCCTGTTCCAAATGCTCATGGAATCACAGTCAATTCCGGAAGAAACACAACAATCGCTAAAAATCAGATTTCGGGTAATACTTTTAATGGCATAAATATCTGCAATGATTTTAATGCTGCTTCCGTCAATAACCTGATCAGCCAGAACTCAATCTATAACAATGGACAGATTGGTATTGATCTCGACCTTGATGGTGTTACTTACAACGATGTTGATTCAATTCCCAACGAGGCTAATGGTGGATGGGATCACGATACTGATGCCGGAGCCAATAATCATCAGAACTTCCCTGTAATTGATTCCATAATGTTTGATCTTGGCAGCAAAACTATATATGTAAAAGGGTATCTGAAGAGCAATGCATACACACAGTATACCCTTGAGTTTTTTGCGTCGAAGGTGCCGGACAACATGGGCTACGGTGAAGGCCAGACTTTCTTAGGTTCAAAGATTGTTACTACAGATGGATACGGCAAAGCCCCATTCAGTGAGACATTTACACTTTACAGCTCGTGGGGAGATGTTATTACTGCAACAGCAACCGATCCCGATGGTAATACCTCCGAATTCTCAGAGGCTGTCGGCGGACTGAAGGAACAGATCCTTGCAGGCATAAACCAGCCATTCTACTACAAGGTCAACAAGGATGGTGTTCCGAACATCCTCGATGGTAGCGATATCACAGCTGTCAATAATGCCTTCAAAACCTGGACAGATGTCGCTGTCGCTGATATTGACTTCATAAACTCGGGTACAACAACCGACAGATATGCCTCAGCGACTGACGGCGTCAACCTTGTCTCGTTCATGGACGACAGGTTCCCGTTCCCACCGGGTGTGCTGGCCATTGCTGCAAAAACACTGAAGGTCAATCCGTCAAGTGAGTATGTGGAAATAATCGATGCTGATATCGTATTCAATCCTGCTTACGTGAACCACCCGGAATATAATTTAGGCACAGGCACAAATGGATACTTTGATATACAGAGTGTTACAACACACGAAATCGGACATGTAATTGGACTGATCCACTCCGGTGTGGTGAGCTCAACAATGTTCTTTACCCTCGGGCAGGGGACCGCCGTAAGAGACCTGGAAACGGATGATATTGCCTGGACAGGCTACCGGTATCCTAAGGAGCCTGATTACAGCAGCGGCTATGGTACGATTTCAGGTAATATCACCTATGGTTATAACGGCGATGCTGTGGCCGGAGCCCTCGTTTATGCAATCAACACTGCAACAAAGGATTCCGTGCATGCATACTCCGATGCATGGGGTAATTATATTGTTCCGGTTCCGGCACCGGCAAACTACAATATCTATATCGAGCCGCTCGACGGAGGTGTAAACGGCTATAACCTTAAACCTTGTAACATAAGTGTTTATGTTTATTGTAACACAATTTATACCGATTATCCCGGTGAATTCTGCAGTCCTGGCGAATCCTCAACGGAGAGTTCTGACGATCCGGTAGATATTCTGGTTTCTCCAGGATCAGAGAGTAGCGGTAACAATATCATAACAGACCTTGATATAACTCCACCCTCTGTGATTTCCGTTTTACCAGAAGCTCTAACTGATCCCCTGCCTGATCTTATACCTGAAGCTTTGTTAATTGATGCCACGCAGATCTTTAAGATAACCTTCTCAGAACCGGTTGACGAAAAAACTCTTACGGACGAAACCTGTTTCCTGACAACAGGTGAAGGTGAGGAAACAGGAACCATAACCGGCGATTTCAAAAAGATGAGTGAATATCCTGATATTGTATTGTTTACACCTAAGGAGGCTCTGAAATATGAGACGGACTATGTCCTCAAATTAACAGTGGACATAACAGATATGAAGAATAATAATCTCGATAAGGAGTATTCTTACAATTATAAAACAACTTCAGGAGACACTGATCCTCCGTCCATCAAATATATTATACCGGCAAACGGCACTAAAGATGTGTTTGTTACGGCTGATATTAAGGTATTCTTCTCTGAACCAATGAACAAAGAGTCAGTGGAGAACGGTCTTGAGCTTAGTTTCACGGAAGAGGATGCAGCAGGAGGAGGCACCGTAAAAACAAAAACCGAAGGTTCATTCACCTGGAAGGATTCCAATACTGAACTGATCTATACTCCTCTTAAAAGTCTCAGGGAGGGTACTGAATACACAATTGCATTATCCGGATCTATCGCCGATCTTGAAGGAAATGCAATCGGGGAACCCGGCAAATCATATAAATTCACCACAGTACCCGAGGCAAATCCTGAAATAATTTATCTGGGACCAGCAGATCTGAAGTCGGGTGTGACAGTCGAAACACCTGTTGTTGTCGATTTTTCTGAACCCATCAACCCGAATACAGTCAATTCAGAAACATTTATGCTGATGCTTGGCGCAAACCAGGTTGCAGGCTCATTCGATTTCCTGAATGATAACTCAAGGGTTGTCTTCAGACCTGAAACAAACCTTCTGTTCAGCCAGACATATACAATTACGCTGACCGATGTGATAGAGGATGTTTCAGAACCTGCCTTGAATCTTGAAAAAGATACAAGCACTACATTTACCACTGCAGCTGATTTAAAAACACCTCATATCGACTATCTTGAGCCAATCAGCGGAGTTGTGGGATCGCTTGTAACAGTATCAGGTTCCGGATTTGATCCCGAACCCGGTAACAATACCGTCATATTTAACGGAGTCAAGGCACTGGTTGTCAAGTCCTCGCTCACCAGTCTTGTCACAAAAGTACCTGTGGGAGCGGTATCAGGACCGGTATCTGCATTGGTCAACGGAACAGCGACAGATAATTCAATGTATTTCTATATGATTCCGCAGTCGCTGGATCCATGCGATGATGTGATTGCAAATGTACCAATAGGAACTAAGTCACGCGACATTGATATAACGGCCGATGCCGCAACCGCTTACGTGACAAACCCGGATGCCGGAACTGTTACAGTTGTGGATATGCAAACATTTAAGGTGACGGAAACTATACCGGTAGGTAAAGAACCCTTTAAAATAGACATCAATCCGGCAGGTACAAAGGCTTATGTTACAAACTATGCCTCACATGACGTTTCGGTAATAGACCTGTCTAAAAACAGTGTCATCAATACTATTTCTGTCGGGATCAATCCTTACGGTGTTGTCGTTACCCCTGATGGTAAAAGAGTCTATGTGGCAAATTACTCAGCTGAATATCTTTCGTTGATTGATATCGATCCGGAAAGCGGAGGATTCGATCATGTGGTGGCTAATGTCAGTACCGGAACAAAGAATACAGATATCACCGTAACGGCCGATGCGGGTTATGTGCTTGTTGCCGGTGACGATGGTCTTAAGATCGTAAGCTCGGACCCGGCAGATCTTAAGTACAATTCCGTCGTCGCTAATGTAAGTACAGGAACAAAAACAACGGCAATTGACGTGTTAGCAGATGCAGGCATAGCGCTTGTGGCCACAGAGGATGGTAACATCCTGATTATCGATATATACCCTGGAAACGACACGTTCGGCGCAGTGATCGCCAATGTAAGTACCGGCTCAAAGATAGGCGACATTGTAGTAAGCGGGGATGCCATGTTTGTCTATCTGACCGATCCGGATAATAATGTCGTTTCTGTTTACAAACTGACTAATGGAGGAACAGCGACAGAAAACAGCTCGCAGTTCTCAGACATGACCCTGACATTACACACTACCATTGACGTTGGAGATTCTCCGGCAGGCCTGGTTATAGATGCACAAAATCAGCAACTTGTTGTTGTCAATTCAGGTGAAGAAGAGATCGATAACCTTACTGTCATCCGCATCTGCTGCGGACCGATCTCACCGGTAACTTCCATTGGTGATCTGATCATTAAGGTCCAGACTATGATTAACTTTGGCATTATAAAGCCGGCAATCGGGTATGATCTGATCAAATATCTTAATAACGCTCTGTACTATCTGTCGATCGATAAAACAAAAAGCGCTATCAACAGCCTTAACACCTTTGTTGTCAAGGTTAAGGATCTGATTAAAAGCCGCCAGATTACCTACGATCAGGGTCAGCCTCTGGTAGATGCTGCTGAGACGATTATTGCACAACTAAAGGGGACCAAGTCTGATGATCAGAAGTTCTCGCTGTCAGGCAATGAAGAGTGGGAAAATGATGTTATCTCTGAGTCAGGGCTTGGAAATATCTACCCGAATCCCTCAAAAAATGCCATTACCATCGATTACGAGATATCTGCTGCCGGGCCGGATCATGGAAAAACATCCGTAAATGTTTATGATCTGAGCGGCAGGCTGGTCAGAATACTTGTAAACAGTACCCTCGAACCGGGCAGGTATTCTGCATCATGGGACGGGAACTCTGAAAACGGAACTCCGGTTCCGCGCGGGATCTATTTCATCCGCCTCGAATCGGGCAATACCGACCAGGTCAGACAGATACTACTGGTAAGGTAACAGGGAGCGTAGGGACGCCCGATCCGGGCGTCCCTTATTATGTCGCAGGGGCGTTGCATGCAACGCCCGTACCATCATTCGATGATTGATTGCAAATGCCTGATGGTGATCTCCTTCAGGTGGCGGGATGCGGGACCGGTTTTAGCAGTATCGGTTTCCAGTCCGATGTAGTTCTGCCATAGTTCAATGCCCCGCGTTATCTTACCTGAAGCTTCATATGCCTTTGCGAGGAAAAGGCATGTCTCCGGCATATCAGGTTTAAGACCCCAGGAGAGCTCAAGGTATCTGACAGCCTCATCATATTGATCCATCATAAGATGAGAATTCCCAAGATTCTTGTAAACAAGGTAAAGATATTCAGATTCAGGTGATTTCTCTATGGCTCTGGTGAGGATCAGAACTGCATCAACAGGCTGGGAAAGCTGATTGTATACCCTTCCCAGGGCGCTGTAGGCAGGCACAAAGGAGGAGTCGATCCTGATCGCTTCAGAATACCACCTGATGGCCTGATGGTAATCTTTCTTGTCGTCGAGTGCAATTGCCATATTATAGGCTGCCTCGAAGTTTTTGGGATCAAACTTAACAGCTTCAATGGTCTGCAACACAGCTTTGTTCAGATCTCCCCGGGCAACGCTGAGAGCCGCGAGAGAGCTCCACGCGTACGAGTATTTCGGGTCGCTGGCAAGCGCCAGCTCGAGCTCACCGGACGCTCCGGCAAGGTCACCTGCCTGAAAAGAGAGCTTCGCGTTGTTTACATGCGACCTGGCGGCTACCCTTTTGGGATCCTCGATGCCAATGATCTCTGTAAACCTTTGCTTGAAGATCAGGATCAATAATAAGGGAGTAACTATGAGGATCGGAAGGATAATCTTCCTGAATACGGTATATCGCTGCAAACCAGGGCTTTTGGCTTTTCCAAGTCTCTTCCTTGCATCTTTCCCCCCCCGCGACCCGCTCTCCCTGCCTTCTGCATCAACCCTGTCCGTAACCTTAATTCCTTCAGGAGTAATATCATAGATCCATGTCAGGACTATAATCAGGATAAACACAATAATAAGAAGGATCAGAACAAATTTGATTGTCCAGTCAGGTAATTCCAGAAGAGGAAAGATCGTGTCAGAGGCTTCAAGTATAGCCCATGCCACTGCAATGTACACAAACGCAGCCTTAACTACCTTGCGCCTTTTCAGTTCTTCCCAGAAACGGAACAGATCGGGTGGTTTGCCGGGCATTTCCGGGTGTTGTTAATTTATCTTAAACAAATTTAATATTTTTCCTATTTTTAGGCAATTAAATCATCATCAATATGAAACCCACATGTATTGCATACCCAGACACGTATTTATATAACCTTCAGACATGTGGGTTCCATCAGACCATTAAAAATAAAATTAAATACTGATGAAAAGAAGAGACTTTATTAAAATAAGCTCGGCAGGGACGGCAGGACTGGTTTCTCCGTTCATGATTCCCCCGCTTACCCGGGAGAGAAAGCTGAGAATTGGGCTGATAGGCGCCGGATGGTACGGTATGGTAATTACCACAGCCGCCCTCAAAGCGGGAGGTGTTGAGGTGATCGGTATATGCGATGTCGATTCAGATCATCTCAGCACCAGTGCAGCAGAGGTGGAAAAACTGCAGGGTACAAAACCACGGACATTCAAATTTTATCAGGACCTGCTTGATATGAAGGGTCTAGAAGCTGTTTTTATTGGCACCATACCTCACTGGCATGCACTGCAGTTCATCGCGGCATGTGAGAAAAAGCTCGATATTTATTGCGAAAAACCGCTTTCCTACGATGTCATCGAAGGCATAGCAATGGTCAATGCATGGAAGAAAGCCGGCAATATCGTGCAAATGGGATTCCAGCGGCGCCAGAGCCAGGCTTTCATGAAGGCAAAGGAACTTATTGAGAATGGCACCATTGGCGATGTGTGCCAGATTGTTGCGCAGATACATTACAGTCCGGGACCACAGGATACCAAAATCCAGCCTCCGCCAGCATCACTCGACTGGGAGGAATGGTGCGGACCTGCGCCTAAACTCGATTACAGGCCCAGTATAGCCCACCGGTCGTGGCGGCTTGAGAAGGAGTATGGCAATGGTCATCTAGTAGACTGGGGAATCCATCATATCGATATAATACGCAAGGTAATGGGAGAGGGGATGCCCCGCGAATTTTATACCACAGGGGGTATTTTTGCCCTAAAAGACCAGATAACATCGCCGGATACCCTTACCGCGCATATGGCTTTCAAAAAGGCGCCCGTCATATGGCAGCATCGCCTCTGGGGAAATGGCGACGTTACCCGTGAGTTCAATAACGGAGTCTTCTTTTATGGTGAAAAGGGCACACTCTTCGCCGAGGATTCCAAAGTTGTTGTTTTCCCGACGGGAAGGAACGCACAGCGCGAAGACATCTCCATACCCACACCCATGATGCAGGATAATCACGTCATTAACTTCCTTGACGCAGTCCGGAAAAAAGACAGGAACCTGATCAGCTGTGACCCTGAGGATGCATTCAGGTCGACCGCCACGGTGCAGCTGGCAACCATAGCTTACAATACGGGGTCGGTAGTGAAATGGGATGAACAGAAGAAAGAGATCGTTGGCAATCCGGCCGCAACAGCATTGCTGAAGAGGGAATACAGGGGTAAATATATCCACCCCTGATAGGCCGTCTATTCTTCAAAATGAGTCAGGAACTCATTAACGTCGTATTCATTGCATAATTTCCTGAATTCCTGGAGAAGCTCACAGCTGAAAGGCATGCCCTTCTCTTTCCTTTCCATCCAGGTGTAATGCTCCTTTTCACCGGCAGTATATATACGATCCTGCCCGGGCATCTTTCTCGAAGCTCTCAGTTCCCGAAGAATATCACCGGTTGTTTTTTTGAAGTCGGCAGGGTCGGTAAAGGTGCTGATGTCAATAACTATAAAGAAATGACCGATTGGATACGGCACTTTCTTCCCGTCCTTCATCCCCAGAAGCATCTTCATGAAGGCTCCCTGCTGCAGAGCTGCCGAAAGGATCTCCACAACAGTCGCATAACCATAGCCCTTGTAACCACCGGTTTCTTCCCCGATACCCCCCAGTGGCGTAAGGGCTGCCTTACCGCTGATCAGGTCTTTCAGGACCTCGGCCGAATCGGTTTCACTCTCACCGTTCTCATCAATTACCCATCCCCTGGGCAGTTCCTTTCCTTCCCGGGCATAGAGTTCCACTTTTCCGCGCTGAGTGATGGACGTGGCACAATCCAGCAGGAAGGGAAAAGATTCGTCGGTGGGCATGCCAAAGGTAAGCGGATTGGTTCCAAGCATGTTCTCCACCCCGAAGGTGGGTGCTATGGACGGCCGGGCATTGGTGCCGGTTATCCCGATCATATCCTCGCGTACAGCCATTAGCGGGTAGTAGCCTGCAAAGCCGTAGTGCGTCGAGTTGCGGACGGCCACCATTCCCATACCGAATTTCCGGGCTTTTTCGATGGCAATACTCATGGCTTTGTAACCAACAACATGACCCATGCCGTTGTGCCCGTCTACAACTGCTGTCGTGGGACTCTCCCTCACAATTTCAATCTGCGTGACCGGATCGAGTATGCCGTCTCTGATACGGTCAAGATAAATGCTCTTGAGGCGGTTCGCCCCGTGGGAGTCAAACCCCAGCCTGTCAGCCCACAGCAGGACGTCTGCAACTATCGATGCATCGTCATGCGGAATACCGGCTTTCATCAGCACAGCCTGCATGAATCTTTCAACCACTTTAAATTCAATGTACTTATGCACCATCAGGATGTTCTTGTTAATTTATGTAGTATTTTGCCTGACTCAAAGTTAAAACTAAATGTCGTTTTAAAAAAACAAGCTATCTTAATAGTTCGTTAAATACCTTTTGCTGCAAAATGAATAAACGAATCATAACCGCGATCACGAAAAATGTCCTCACTGCCCTCCTGTACGTTATTTTGACCGGTACAACCGGCATTCAGGGGCAGGTTCTGAAAAATCCTGCCGCACAGGATATGATCAAATCGGGAATTGATAATATTTATAGCCTTGATTTTGAATCTGCTGAGAAGATCTATCTGAAGCTTGAGTCGATGTATCCCGGACATCCGGTCACTCTACTTTACAGGGGCATGATGACTTACTGGGAGGGATACCCTCTTCTGCCCGGATCAGCCGGCCGCAGCTCCTTTGAATCCGATCTGCGCACCTGCATTCAGCTGTGCGAGGAGGAAGAATTTACCCCGGAATATGAAGCAGAGATCACACTGGCAAATATCTGTGCCAGGGGTCTGTTACTGTTATTCTATGCTGATAATGATATGATTATGAATGTAATACCCCTTGCTGTCGGATCCTATAAATATGTCATGAGGTCCTTTGACCTGGCCTCCTCTTATTCTGACTTCTATTATTTCACGGGAATATACAATTATTACCGCGAGGCTTATCCGCGGATATACCCTGTATACAGAGCTCTTGCAGCCCTCTTTCCAAGGGGTGATGAGAAGAAAGGGCTCACCGAACTGGCCAGAGCGGCAGAATCTTCGATATTTCTGAGAGCAGAATCATATTTTGTCCTGTCGTGGATCTATAACGGATACGAAAACGATTTCCTGAAATCAGCCCTTTATGGGAAAATACTGAATGACCGGTATCCTGCGAATCTTTTATACAGGGCATTGCATATAAGGAATCTTCTTCTTCTTAAAAGATACGGTGAAGCAGAGGAGATTATCCAAAAATACGGTAATAAGAGCGGCAACAACTTTTATAACAGCCAGTTAAAAGTATTCAACGGTATTCTTCAGGAAAAGAAATTCAGGAATTATCCTCTGGCAAAACAGCTTTACGAAGAAGGGATAAGCGAACTGGCGCCAATTGGCAGCTATGCGAACGAATATACTGCCTATGCCTATTTCGGATTAAGCCGAATTAGTGGTATGACAGGCGACAGGACAGGGCAGAGGGTCTATAGGAAAAAGGGTAACGATCTTGCCGACTTCAAAAATGTAAACTTCGATTGATCCCTTTTCTCTATTTACCGATACAGAAGTTTTTAAAGATGTTGCCAAGGATTTCATCAGTTGTTATCTCGCCGGTGATCTCGCCAAGGTAATGGATCGCCTGACGTATGTCAATGGCTACAAGATCTTCAGGAATACCGTTCGTGAGCCCTTCCTCTACCCGTGACAAGCTTTCAGAAACTTTCGACAGGGCTTCATAATGTCTTAAATTTGTGATGATTACATCTCCTGAGTTAAACTTCTCCTTTTCAACAATTTCACCTAGCCTCCGACGCAGTTCATCCAGACCCTGCTGCTCCTTTGCCGATATAAACAACAGCGATTCGTTCTGCCCGGGATGAACATGCTTCTCAAATTCCGGAAGAGAACCATCTGTTGCCAGGTCAATCTTGTTTACAAGAATGAACAGATATTTTCCGGAATGTTTAATCTTCTCCCTTATTTCATCGGCTCGCTTATTGATCCCTTCAGGTGTATCCGATATATCTCCGATTAGAAGTAAAACCGAAGCCTGCATTATCTTTTCATGGGTCCTCCTGATTCCCATGGACTCTACCTCATCAGATGTATCACGTAAGCCTGCAGTATCTATAAACCTGTATTCCAGACCATTGATAAAAATTGTATCTTCTATTGTGTCACGGGTTGTCCCGGGAATCTCCGACACGATAGCTCTCTCTTCATTCAGCAGGGCATTAAGCAATGTGGATTTGCCTGAATTAGGCTTGCCTGTAATTGCTACGGGAATGCCATTCTTTATAACATTCCCTATCCGGAACGAAGACGCAAGCTTACCTGCAAGATCTTTGACCTGATTAACTATTGAAAGCAATTCGGTTCTGTCGGCAAACTGCACATCTTCCTCCCCAAAATCAAGTTCAAGCTCGATCAGCGAAGTGAGCCTCAGCAGTTCTGATCTGAGCCTGCTGATCTCTGCCGAGAACCCTCCCCGCATCTGGTTCATGGCAATCCTGTGAGAGGCTTCCGATGAGGAGGCAACCAGATCAGCTACAGCCTCAGCCTGCGACAGGTCCATCTTTCCGTTGAGGAAGGCCCTTTGCGTGAATTCGCCGGGAGCGGCAATTCTCGTCCCGTTACTGATAAGCAACTCAAGTATCCTGCTCCGGATGTATGAAGAAGAATGACAGGATATCTCGACCGAATCCTCACCGGTGTAGGAGCGGGGTTTCCTGAAAAGGGTGACAAGCACCTCATCAATAATCACGCCTTCATCCCGTATTTCGCCGTGAATAACTGTGTTCCCCGCTTGTTTATTTATAACCAGACTTTTATCTGACGGGAAGAAGACCTTTTCGATAACGGGAAAGCTCTCCGGACCGCTGATCCTTATAACCGCTATAGCCCCTCCGGCTGATGTCGCCGGTGCACATATTGTCTCTCCCTGCCTCAGCATTCCTGATTTCTTTTATCTCTGGTGCACAAAATTAGGATTTAATCCTGCTTTCCTTTTGCATGTTAGAAAAATAATCGTAAAATTCATGGCTTTAATTTTTATCAAGTCATCATGGATAGAATTTTGGGATTTCTTGCACCGGTCGTTGCCTTTGGTCTGATCCTCCTTTTAAATTCGGCATTGCCCGGCAGATGGGTCACCGGATACATCAACAAACCCGGATCGATTGTTAAGATGAAATACCGCCTTAACGGGATATATGTCTTTGCAGTCATTGTTGCGTTATGGTTTATTCTGGGATTTACGCGCATTGTTCCATATGATTTTCTCTATAACTACCGGTGGTACGGGCTTGCCGGTGCTTTCACCACGGGAATGATTTTTTCCTTCGCAGTTGTCTTGCCCTTTCCGGCAGTCAGAAAGTCTTTCCTTGCAGATCTTTATCTTGGCAGAAAAGAGAACATGCAGTTCATGAACGGGAAGGTTGACCTGAAAATGTGGCTCTATCTGGCGGGCGCGATCATGCTTGAGCTGAATGTTTTGAGTTTCACGGCTCATCACCTCATCACTTACGGGCAACTGGCTTCGCCCGGCATTTTTCTGTCGACCCGCCAGTACTATGATGATAAGAGATGCGCATTGAAATACGGGGATCTTTGGGTTTATTATGTCAAAAAGGTCCGGTACCGGATTATCCCGTATATCTACTGAAAGAAACTGAAAGATAGCTTTATCGGGACATCCTGTCGTCAATCCCGTACATTTTGCGGATATTGTCTCCCATAATATTAACTGCTGTCTTCAGCGGAATTATTCTGTGCATGAAGCAGGATGCTATCCTGTTGGCTCTTCCTGTAATAAAGGAGGGTTGTTTCCCAAGTCGTTTAAAACACTCGGCTGCCAATTGATCCGGCCTGAGAACTGCAGGTGCAAAAAGGTTCTTCTTTGCCGGACGGGAATTCGTATACCCGGGTGTCGATGTGGCGCCTGCACAACAGCCTATGACATCCACACCCTGGCTCTTCCATTCATACCACAAACTCTCTGCAAGAACGCGGCTGAAAGCCTTTCCGGCTGCATAAAGGGATAAGAAACCACTTCCCTGAAGGCCTGCCATGGAGGTCATCAGAATTATCGCCCCCCTGCGTCGCTCCAGCATCTTTTCGCCGAAATGACGAACTAACCTGAGAGGCGCTGCAATATTTACTTGTACTGCCCTGGTCTGATTATCCGGTGTGTCCTGCATGAAAGGTCCTATGTATGACACCGCGGCATTATAAACCATTATACCTATCTCCATCCCGGCAAGCTCTTTCTCTAATGCCTGTTGTGTATCTTCTTCGGCCAGGTCGCACGGAATGCATTTCACATTGACCCCGTACCTTTTTTCCAGATCATCTCCTGATCGGTTTAAAGGCCCTTCTCGGCGGGCAATCAGGATAAGATCCATGCCTTCAGAAGCCAGATATTCTGCAAAGGCGGCACCTATACCTTCCGAGGCACCGGCAACCAGCGCTTTTCCTCCGTATTTCTCTTTTAGAGTCACACCCGAATATAGTTTATTTTGAATTACAATCTTGGCAACTTGTGATTTTAATGCTACTTTTATTAAGGGATTCTCAGGATCACCTCTGGAATCAGAAAACAGAATATCATTAATTAATTTTATGTTAATCAAGTTATTATGAAAAAATACATTATTCTGGTACTTTTTTGCTCTGCACTGCTTGTGACTGCCTTTCTTCCGGAAAGTAACCCATCGGTTGAGATCAGCAACGGATTAATCAGGGCAACTCTTTACCTTCCTGATGCTCAAAACGGTTATTACAGGGGCACAAGGTTTGACTGGTCGGGGCAGATATCCGGTCTGACGTTTGACGGGCACACTTATTTCGGCAAATGGTTCGACAAATACGATCCGGTTCTTCACGATGCGATAATGGGTCCTGTAGAGGAGTTCGGTCCCCTTGGCTACGGAGAAGCGGATGCAGGTGGTGAATTCATAATGATCGGAATAGGTGCACTTAAAAAACCTGTGGAAAAAAGCCACAACAGGTTCGGCTATTATGAAATCGTGAATCATGGAAAGTGGAAAGTTAAGAGGAAGAAGGATCAGGTGCAGTTCATCCATCTCCTCGAACATGGCGGTTATTCTTATGAATATACCAAGATTGTGCGGCTTGTAAAGGGTAAACCTGAAATGGAGATACTGCATACTTTGAAAAACAAGGGAATGAACCCCATCAGGACAAATGTTTATAACCACAACTTTTTTGTAATAAACGATCAGCCGACAGGCCCGGGTTTTGCAGTCAGGTTTCCATATAATATCTCGGGAGAAGGTCAGGGATTCGGTACAATAGCTGTAATAAAGGATAATACTATCAGCTTTACCAGAAATCTTAACCAGGGCGAAACGGTATTTTGCGGCGGATTGAAGGGATACAGGGATGTTCCTGAGGATTACGACATCAGGATTGAGAACAGCACCACGGGAGCAGGGGTGAGGATCATGGGGGATAAACCCCTTTCACGCCTGGTATTCTGGGCCGCTCCTGCAACCCTGTGCCCCGAGACCTTCATTGATATTGACATTGATCCCGGAAAGGAGTTCAGGTGGAAGATCAGTTATGAGTTTTATTCACTTTTATAAGGCAGCAGGAAATTAGCTCTTTACTCTTTGCGAGATCCCCTGTGCAAAATATTATCTCTCAAGGTTCTGCACCGTAAAAAATGAATCCTCAGCAGTAACACCGGCAGAAATGGATGTGTAACGTATTTCTGACTTCCGGTTATTCCTGTGATTCGTGGCAGTCATGTGCTCATAAGTGTATTTCCCGCCAGGCAGAGGATGGACGCTTTTAATATCAATAGTTCTGAAGTGCTCATTATCAAAATTATAGAACTCCATCTTTGTAAACTGGTAATCACTGGTCCGCACATAGCTTATCTTTCTTGAGTACCCGTATTCGTCAGCCTTCTCATCATTAACGGGAGTGCTTTCAATGATCCATTGGTTGTTTTCGCCCGAACCGGGGAGATGCCTGATCCTGAAATCTGACTGGGGAGATGATGTCATATCGGCATTTGTGAATTCCGAGCTCATAAAACTCTTGCCCTTTTCACTGCTTACGATGCGCCTGGTCCTCTTAAGGGCCGGCAGGTAGATCCACATCTCATCACCTGATTCCTTATTGTCGAATATAAGCATAGCGGTTCCCCTGACATCAGCCGGCTCAAGGAACTTTATCATCCGTTTCTCAAGCCCGTCAGGATAGCTTTTGCTTGTCATGCTTACTTTCCTGTTCCTTACGGCTCCATTCTTTTCCGTTATGGTGAGTTCAATATCCGCTCTGAGCGAGCCGGTTAATGTCAGATCACGGCATTTATCCATAATCTGCTTAGCATCAGGAAGCTGCGCCGATATTTTCAACAACGGCAGAGCCAGCAACGGTAATAGCATCAAAAATCTCTTCATTTTCATCTTTTTTATCTTTTACATTAAATTTAACATCTCTTAAATCCCAACTGTCGATCTCCTTTTCAATAAAAGCTGGCCTGAAATGAATCATTAAGGCCGGGATAACAATTATCGCAAACAGGAGGCACGAGCCGATGGAAAGCAAAACCATATAGCCGAAATACCTGATCGAAAGGAACCCGGAAAAGAGAGTGGCTGAAAAGCCCGCCATAACGCTCAGCGCATTGATCACTATTGTACGGCCGGTGGTCAGGAAGGTCTTCCTGATAGCCTGGGTTCTGGTTAATCCCGTTCTCAGCTCGCTTCTGTACCTCCAAAGATACTGGATCGTGAAATCCACACCAACACCTATCATTATGGAAGAAAGAAGGGCCGTGGCGGCATCGAGCGGTATTCCCGCTGCACCCATGAAACCAAACTGTATTACGATTGAAGCAGCCAGGGGAATGGATCCGATAAGACCGCCCCTGACAGACTTGAATATTATTGAAAGCAGGATAAATACTGTAATCAGTGCAAATAACAGTGAGGTAAGCTGTCCGCTAATAATCTTCCGGGCAAAATCTGCCATTATGATAGCGTAACCTCCGACAGTAACCACAGCAGGAAAATCAGCGGTGTAAGTGCCTATTTCATCCCTTACTGTCCGGATGATACTGTTTTCAGGCTCAGATAATTTGATCAGGATATGAGCCTTTGTGTTTTCAAAATTCATCAGCTGGCTGAAATCGTCAGGATCACCGCTCATATTGTAAAGCTCAAACATCTGGGCAATAGCCTCCCCCGAAGAGGGTATCTGATCATACCCTTCATCTCCCGGATCAAACAGGGCTTTACTCATCTCCCTCACAACATCGGATACTGAAAAAACATTGCCCACACCCTTAAGTGATTTGACATGTGCTGTCAGGTTGTCAATCCGGGTCATCAGGACGGGATCCATGATCTCGCCGCTTATCATCACCGATATTGTCTGTGACCCTCCGAATTTGGTATTTATTATCTCAGAAGCCTTCCGCACCGGATGTTTTGATGGAAAATAGCTCTCCTGATTTGTATTGATGCGAAGAAAAAAGATACCTGCTGAGAAGAAAAGCGTTATTATTCCGGAGATTATCAATACCCTTCCGGGACGTCTTATCACAACCTCCGATATCCCGGTGATTGCCCGGTCGATCAGATCGCGACTCTCTCTTGCTGATTGAAGTTTTATGCTGACCGGTTTTCTGAGATAAAGCAAGGCCGGAATTAACAGAAGACTAAGCGTCAGTGCAACGGTAATACCGATGGCTGCCAGCAATCCCAGCTGTTTTGCCGGTATTATCGAATGGGAGAGAAGACCAAGTATCCCGGCTATTGTTGTCAGCCCCGCGAAAAGAACAGGCTTGTTCAGGGAGCGGGTCAACAAGTGTATGCCCTCCCTCCTGGAAAGTGAGTTTACCGTATTCTGTATCTCTCTGAACCTTGAAACAAGATAAATTCCGTAATTATTTGCAACAGATATTAGTATAACCGGCAGAAGAAGACTGATAATTGATATTTTCCATCCCAGAAGCGGAATTAGCCCCATGCTTGTTATGGTGGAGATCACAACAACGGAGAATGGCATGAGCACGCTCTTCCATTCCCGGAGGGTAAGCTTGAGGACAGTGAGCATTATCACAAGGGCCAGCGGGATCAGTACCAGCGCATCGCGGTTGACATCCTCCAGTATGTACCTCCTTATATATGGCAATCCTCCCGTGAGTATCTCTGAGTCACCCTGCTGTGATGCAATAACCGAATCGATCCTGTTAAGGGTGATATGTTCAGGAACATTTTTGTTGATATTGCCTGTAATTGCAGCTGTCGTCAGGTCTGAAGAGATTACAATATCACGGGCGAACTTACTTTCGGCAATATCCTGTTTCAGACTGATGATCTCCTGGTCACTCTCCGGGATCCTGCGAATAAGAGGATCCACGATCATCATCCCGTCATCGCTCTTGATATTCCTGGCAGTAAAAAGTGAGTTCCGTGTACCGATCCCATCCATCCTCGAAAAGGCTCTGTCAACATCCCTGATCTGTTGCAGATTGCCCGGAGTGATCATGGATGTATCAGAAAACAGTGCAATAATAAGATCCTGGCTCCCGAACTCTTTCTCAATCGAGTCGGTGGTAACCCTCGAGGACATCGAAACCGGCACATAATTCCTAATCTCAGGATCCGTTTCCGCTGAAGGTATCATCAGCCCGAAACCAATCCCCAGCAAAAGTGCTGCCGGGATAATAACCCATCTGTATTTGATGATAAAATCTGCCATTGCATCAGAAGTCTATTCTCAAAGAGAAGAAGAAAGCATTCATAAATTCATCGATAATATCGTACAGTCCACCTTCAGCTCCTGAATAATACTCAAGACCAGCGGTAATTGTCAGTCCGTCAGCGGGTTTGTACCTGACCGACGGAATGATCAGAAGATCGCGGGAATTAAAATTATACATGCCTGACAGAGAGGGGAGAAGCCTGCCATACAATGTTTCAGCTTCAATTCGCAATCCTGCAGAATGATAATGCCTTTTAAGCTGATTATTGTAAAGCCTGTTGAACGCCTCGGTCTGCATCCTCAGAAACTCCTGGGGATCAAAAGCCGGATCCATGAAAAGCTGTGCGAGCTCAGCCAGGTCAATCTCTCTTCCGATTAGCGGCTGGTAGGGTGACTCGTAAAAACTGAATATCCTCCTTCCGGAATATTCAGCCGTTATCCGGAAATCCCCGGGTGTCAGGTCAATCCCGGCAACCCACTCCAGCATGGGGAACGGAACCTCTTCGTTTCCCGTTTTTGCTTCCAGCGGCTTCGAATATGCCAGGGCACCCCTTATAACAGAAGTCGAAACTACCGCTTCGAAATCGATGCCGGCACTGTTTATTATATATGGGACTCCCTTTATATTAACTGAAGGATTTAATGGATTGGACAGGTCCGCCGAAACAAGCTTCAGTCCGGGCATCGGATCAGGCCCGTGAAACCACTGTATCCCGACATCCAAACCCCTCAGCAAAAAATCTGCTCTCAATCCGTACGAATAAAATCCGTTTTCTGACGATAGTCCCCATGGTAATTCAAGCGAAATATACTGCGGGATCTCCAGGGGGCGGGTCATCAGTATCGACGGATTCCATAAAGGAGCCGCAACAGCCGTAAGCTTCAGGATTGGTGATGGCGTGAACACAAATTCGGTAATGAAGTTACCAAGGTCACAATCCTCACGGTCGGGAGTGCGGTAAGAATAATCGACAGGATTGAATTTTGACAATGGAGTGAAGAAATCGGTCTTGCCCCATTTTACTATCTTTTTGCCAAAAGAGATACCGATTATCTTGTTATAGTACATGCCCCAGGCTTCCTTCAGCTCAAGCCCTGTCACATTCTCCCCAAACTGCTGGCCCGTTCTGATCCTGACATCCGCAAAACCTCTGAAATTAAGATTGTTGCCCAAAGTTATATTAAGTGCTGCATCACCAAATAATGCATTAACATCATGCTTATAATCTCCGGTACTCAGGAATATTCCCCCGCGGATAAATCCACCCGGGGTAAAGATCTTTTCCTGTGAACTCAGGGTTACCGGAAAAAGCAAAAGAATTGCAGCTATTTTCAGAATCTTCATCCCTCTTTGCATTAGTTATGCAAAGATCGCATGAAGGATTAATCTGTGCGACCATCCCGCTTAATCCGGACTATATCTCTCCTGTTAACAGGTCCTGACCGCTCGGGTGGTACTTACTCCGGAGTGGCATCCGGAACGGCTCTGTATTCGCTGGGCGTTTTGCCGGTGTAACTTTTGAAAAATGTGTTAAATGTTGATTTTGAGTTGAATCCGGAATCAAAGGCGATAGCCAGAATAGTGTAATTCCTGTAAAGAGGGTCTGACATTCTGCTGATAACTTCCTTTACCCTGTACTCATTAATGAAAGTGAAGAAATTCCGGTTATGCTTCTCATTGAGGACCTCCGTGATGTGGTGACGCTGGATCCCGGTCATTTTCGAAAGGTCATGTATAGTCAGGTCACTGTCGAGATATGGTTTGCGGTTCTCCATATATGCGATGATTTTCTGAAGATATTTTTCAGCCTGAAGTTCCTTTAGCCCGCTTTTAAGGTATCTTCCTGATTCTTTCTTTTCTCCGGTCTCGGCCTTTACCACTTCGCCGAAAATGACCGGTTGCTTTATCCCATAAAAGCTGTAGGCTATCGAAAAAACAGCAATAAATCCAAATATCACAAAATACGGATCAAAAGGGATAAAACTGCCGATCATGTTGAGGCCGCCCAGAATGAAGAGTACAAAACATGCAGTATAAAAACTTATTGAAAGTATTTTCAACCAGTTTAGCGTCAGTTTCCCGGAGGTATAGGAGACAAGGTTCCTGAGATTTCGCTGATGCCGCCTGATCTCAACAAAAGCAAGGCCACTATAGGCAGTTATTGAAAGGAAAAAGCAGGTCGAATAGACTATCCGCAGGGAAATCAGCTTGTCTGGCTTGAAAAAGCCCCTGAGATCCCTGACAAGAGGCTCCGATCTGAACATAACAGAGGTCGTGAAGAAAATTATGAACGGGATGAAATGAAGCAGATTCAGCCAGTTGAACTTCCTGTCGGGGTTTGTCATGAACCTCACATACAGATAAAGCAGGGGACCATAGGTAAAAGTAATGAAAGGGAATGAGTACATCTCGATAACATTGCTGTTAAGAAGGGCAAATATCATTTCAATCCCGAACATGAAGAGCCAGGCCGCCATAATCCTGTTGGCGGTCGTCAATGGCTTTTTTGTAGCTATCAGCAATCCGGCAAACAGAGACTGGGATATTCCTATATAGAGAACAGGATCGATGTTTACCATAGAAAAAATATGAGTATATTTATTCAAATATAATTAAAAACAGGCAATTAATAGGTATTTTTGACTTTCAGGTTTCATGCGCCATAAACGCAGACCAAAAGGCATCTTTTTGTAAAATACTATACATCAGATCTTTATGAGCATTTTAGTAAATAAAGACTCCAGGGTTCTTGTTCAGGGATTTACCGGAAGTGAAGGCACTTTCCATGCCGGTCAGATGATTGCATACGGGACGAAAGTGGTGGGAGGTGTTACTCCCGGCAAAGGCGGACAGCAGCACCTTAGCCTGCCCGTCTTCAACACTGTTCGCGAAGCTGTCAGGGAGACGGGAGCTGATGTCTCGGTGCTCTTTGTCCCGCCGGCGTGGGCCGCAGACGCCATCATGGAAGCTGCTGATGCAGGGATTGCGCTTATTGTGGCAATCACGGAAGGAATCCCCGTATCCGATATGGTTGGAGTAAAGGATTACCTCAGCACCAGGCAATGCCGGCTGATCGGACCAAACTGTCCCGGCATTATCACCCCAGAAGAAGCGAAAGTGGGGATTATGCCGGGATTCATTCACCGCAAAGGAAGCGTAGGGATAATTTCCAGGTCAGGTACTCTTACATACGAAGCCGTCGACCAGGTAACAAAAACAGGACTCGGCCAGTCGACCTGTATCGGCATCGGAGGTGATCCGATAGTGGGAACAACAACGCTCGATGCCGTCAAACTTATGATGGAGGATGAAGAGACAGGTGCAATTGTGATAATCGGCGAGATTGGAGGTAATATGGAAACAGAAGCCGCTGAGTGGATAAAATTGAACGGGAAAAAACCCGTGATTGGTTTTATTGCCGGGCAGACAGCTCCGAAAGGACGCAGAATGGGCCATGCAGGCGCGATAATAGGAGGGAAGGGCGATACAGCGGCCGCCAAAATGGAGATAATGAAAGCGTGCGGCATCCATGTAGTGGAGTCTCCGGCTGACATAGGGGCAACGGTGTTTAATGTCCTGAAATAATTATTTTATATTTGCAGGATTTCTAAAACTAATCTGAAATGAAATTACTCGAAGGAAAAACAGCCCTGATTACAGGGGCATCGCGGGGAATAGGGAAGGCTATCGCACATAAATTTGCTCTTCACGGTGCTGATATAGCTATTACCAATATAGCAGAGGATGAGGAGTTTGAAGCTGCAATTGCAGAGATCAAAGCTCTGGACGTGAAAGTAAAGGGATATGTATCCAACGCTGCAAGCTTCGCAGATTCCGCAAGAATAGCCACCGAAGTGCTGAATGACTTCGGCCGGCTCGATATCCTTGTCAACAATGCAGGCATAACAAAAGATACTCTCCTGATGAGAATGAGCGAGGAGCAGTGGGACTCCGTTATCGCAGTGAATCTGAAGTCCGTCTTCAATCTTACTAAAGCGGTCATGCAGATCATGCTGAAACAGAAAAGTGGTTCAATAATCAATATGAGTTCGGTTGTAGGCGTGTCAGGTAACGCAGGTCAGAGCAACTACTCAGCATCAAAGGCGGGTATTATCGGATTTACAAAAAGTGTCGCAAAGGAGCTCGGATCAAGGAACATCAGATGCAATGCCATCGCTCCCGGGTTTATTATAACCGAAATGACAGAAAAATTACCTCCTGATATAAAGAATGAATGGATAAATAAAATTCCTCTGAAACGTGGCGGAACACCTGATGATGTGGCTGATACGGCTTTGTTTCTTGCCTCTGACCTCTCTTCCTACATAACCGGACAAACAATTCAGGTGTGCGGAGGTATGTTAACTTAAAAATATTTTATTATCTTTGTAAGACAGCAGGGAGCCTATCCTTTTAGCACGAGGAAATGCAGCGAGACATATTTATTCCACACTTATTTTAAACGGGCTCCCTGCTTCTTTTTTTTATACCAATCAACTTATTGATGCATAACACTGTATTCTTCCTGATACTCATTATTCCGGTAACCGGGTTTATCCTGGAAAGATATCTTGAGTATCTGAACTCAGGCATGTGGTCAGAGAAACTCCCGCAAAAGCTGAAAGGGATATGCGATGAGGAGGAGTACCGCAAAACCCAGCTTTACCAGAAAGAGAACAAGAAACTCTCTTTCGTTTCTTCATCTTTCAATCTGGCAATAATCCTTGGGATGATCATCGCCGGCGGTTTTGCTTTCGTCGACAGACTGGCAGGTTCGGTTACTGATAATGCCGTTATCATTTCACTTATATTCTTCGGGATCATAGGACTTGCATCTGACATCCTTAATATACCCTTCAGCTTATATGACACTTTTGTCATCGAAAAAAAATACGGTTTCAACAGGATGAGCCTTTCCACTTTTATAACCGATCATATCAAATCATGGCTGATTGCCCTTCTTGTCGGCGCTCCGGTGCTGGGCCTGATTACCTGGTTCTATTATAAAACCGGACACTTTTTCTGGCTCTGGGCCTGGGGACTTATAACAGCTTTCTCGGTATTCATGAACCTCTTCTATTCCGAGCTGATAGTTCCTCTTTTCAATAAGCAGACTCCTTTAGAAGAAGGGGGTTTACGTAAAAAGATCGAGGATTTCGCCTTGAAGACCGGATTTAAGCTCAAGAATATTTTCGTAATAGACGGTTCGAAAAGAAGCACAAAAGCCAATGCATATTTTTCCGGATTCGGTCCGAAAAAAAGAATTGTCCTCTATGACACCCTCCTGAAGGATATGTCTGAAGATGAGATAGTTGCCGTGCTGGCTCATGAGATTGGCCATTACAGGAAGAAGCATGTTCTCATGACGATGCTTTTCTCATTCCTCCTGACGGGACTGATGCTTTTCCTCTTCTCCCTTGTTGTGAATAATCCTTCTTTGTCGGCGGCACTGGGAGCTGAAAGCCCCAGCTTTCACCTGGGACTGATCGTTTTTGGGATATTATACAGTCCGCTCTCATTGCTGATAGGCCTGGTATCAAACTATATTTCAAGGAAAAATGAGTTTGAAGCAGACAGGTTCGTGAAAGAACACTACAAAGCTGAATACCTGTCGAGTTCCCTTAAGAAACTCTCCGTAAAGAACCTCTCCAACATGGTGCCTCATCCGGCTTATGTTTTTTTCCATTATTCGCATCCTCCATTGCTTAAAAGGCTGGAACAACTGGAATGAATTTATTTATCTTTGCGGTAATTAATGCCTCCTTAGCTCAGTGGTAGAGCAGCTCACTCGTAATGAGCAGGTCGTGGGTTCAACTCCCATGGGAGGCTCTGATTATTTCGAATTGCGAATTGGCTTCGCCGAGCTCGCCTACGGCTCGGTTGCGAATTGCGGATTTGGCTTCGCCTCCGCTGGCGCGGATCTGGCTTCGCCGAGCTCGCGGTTGCTGGCGCGGATTTGCAATCCGTGCCCAATTCTTCATTCGCTGGCGCGGATTTAGCGAAGCGTAATCCGTGCCTTTCTTCTTCCTGAATCTAAAAATAAATTTGACTTTTATGTTTTGGTGGTTTAACTTGCATTTGTAAACAACTTATTGCCAGCCTGAAATCGCAGGATTCATTTTCGAATAGCAGGCTGTCTGTCTTTGAGGACCCTGATGCCTGGCCTGAAACTGCATCACTCTCCTGATTTATGAATTGATCTGAACTTTGTAGAAGTTTAATCGATTTTAACATTAACAAAAAGTCAGATGAAACCAAAACTGATCACCTTGCTGATCTTAGCCTGGCATTTTAGCAGTCAGGTAAATGCACAGGTCTCACCCGGCTTTGCATCTCCGTATTACAAACCATCTCTATCAAAGGTCATTGAGTTCGAAGGCCTGAAACCAAGAAAGCCGGTATATGTCGCTCCGTTTATAATAGCTGGTGTAGGCCAGACGAATGTGCTTAAAGAAGATGAATCAGGGTATAAAATGAACTCAACACCAAAACTGGATGCAGGCGGGGATATAAAATACAGTATCACTAACAACCTGACTCTCGACCTCACAGTTAATACTGATTTTGCACAGGTTGAAGCTGATGACCAGATGATAAACCTTACCCGTTATTCACTTTATTTTCCGGAAAAAAGGATATTCTTCCTGGAAAAATCTGATGTGTTTGATTTTTCATTCCTTCAGGGAGACAACTTATTCTACAGCAGACAGATAGGCCTGTATTCAGGGAATGCTGTAAGAATATATGGCGGGGCAAGAATGACCGGCAGGATAGGGAAACTGGATCTGGGATTCCTTGATATGCAAACTGAGAAATTTAAAGATAATCCATCAGAGAACTTCGGGGTACTCCGGTTAAAAAGAAGCGTATTCAACCATAATTCATTTATCGGCGGGATTTTCACAAGCAGGCTGGGGATGAATGGCACCTACAATATCGCTTATGGACTTGATGGCCAGTTCAGGGTGAAAGGCAATGATTACCTGATACTGAGAATGGCACAATCATTAGAAGATGAATCTGATAAAAAGATCCTTGAACTTACGCCTGCGAAGTTACTGTTTCAGTGGCAGCGCCGCAACCAGGTC
>JAHYJA010000216.1 GCA_019429325.1 Bacteroidales bacterium | reverse complement strand
CGCAAACTACCGGATCACCGTAAGGTACATTGATTGAACGACGGCTTGTGATATATAATAATTTGCCGTCGGGGGACATCCGGATACCTGTCGGGTTATTGCCGGCTCTCAGCCTTCTGCTCTCTGTACCTGAATCAAGCTCAATGACGGATATATCTGATGAATATGAATTTACCACATAGAGATACTTTTCATCCGAACCCAGAGCCAGTCCTGCCGGGCCGTTGCCGGTTTTGAGAGTACCCACCACACGCATTTCATTAAGATCAATCACCGATACATAATCGGACCATTGATTGCTGACATAAGCATTTATCCCGGGTTCATCAAGTATAATACTGTGTGGTCTTTCACCGACTTTTATCCTGTCAGTTACCTTTCTTTTCTCAGTATCAACCACCAACAGTGTGTTACTCTCTTCAGCTGTAACGAACAGTTTCCCCGCATCGGCCGACAGAGCCAGGTTTAACGGTGAATGATAGTCGGCGTTTATCAGCTTTGGAATAAACCCTGTCTTCTTTGTATATAAATGACATGAGATGCAGTTAAGGGGATGGTCATCGACGGCAGTGATATAGTCAACATGCTCTCTTGCCCAGCGGTGACCGGGAGGATAGATAACCAGCCGCAGGAGCAGAAGTACGCCGGCAGTGACAATTATTTTTATGTAATCTTTTTTTATATTCATTCAAGCTCTATACTTTTTTCTATTATATCGGTGATGTGTACTGGTATGATCACAGGTAGTTCTTTTACCGCGAGGGGTATTCTGTTAGAGGGTACAAGTTCAGGATCCTCATGGCAGCCTGCACAACCACGCCTTTCATTTGGCCGGAGCCAGAGCCATGCGCAAGGTCCGTGCACAACTCTTCCCTCTGCATCGAGTGTCCTGATCTGAAAGGGCATATCTGCCAGCACCTTTAGATAAAATGAACCATCGTCAAACACCTGAACAACACCGTAGGCGGAGTCCAGACCCAGAACCTCTATCATCGATGCACGCTTACCTGAGGCATTGTCAACCAGCGGCTGAAAACCCCGGAAATTTATGTCCTGGCAAAGGAGGAGGCCGGTCCTGACATCCATATCGACCTCACTTGGCAGTTTCCTGGGCCTGTCATATTTCGCAGCTAATACCACATCCAGCACATCATATTCAGGGTTTTCATAAACAAGGTTTCCCATACTCTTATTAACAGGATCGAACTCATAAAGTGCAAACCGGCCGGAATCAGGCCGGCGGAACGAAACCAGAAATTTTCCCGGGAGCAGTGGCAGGACGGCATTAAAGCTGCCGTCAACACCGGAAGTGAGATTAGCACGGGTATGCAATGGCCGGTTATAATCCACTGAGATCACATCACCGGAAATCGCATTATTGCTATCAGCTTCAATGAACACTATTTTGTTTTCTGATGTTTCGCGTGCGCGTCCGGCGATATTTTTCCCGTTATCAATCTGGCAGAACATATCTGCTTTTGTGCCGTCGGGTCGTAAAACCATAAGAATGGGCTCCCGATGGGCAGGAAATAATTCCCTGCTGATGGTAAGCAGTCTGCCGTCTTTGAGGACGGAGGTGGCAAAGCAGGCGCCCGGGTGAAAAGTGATTTGTCTTAACCCTGAGCCGTCGAGGTTGCAAACAAATAGGGGATGAGCATTCTTTACGGTATCATTTGACGTAAACCTGCTGAATATGAAACGTTCACCGGGTAAATAGACCGGATCGGTACAATTGCCTGTCAATGAAACCACCTTGCGACTATTACCCTTTTTAAGATCCATTTCCCAAATCTGCCATGGTTCATTGATGTTTTTCTGAGCGGCAAAAATCATGAACCTGCCGTCGTATGATATATCAGGTGAACATGCAGAATAGAAATCCCCGGTAAGGACCTCTGTCCGGTCAGGTCTGGCAGGATCTGCCCTTATAATACGGGCTTCTGAAACATAACGCCACGATTCACCTGTAACAGGGTTCATATCTCCGCGTTCTTTTCCGGCCAGGGTAATAATAATTTTGCCTTTCAATGTTCCGGTGTTACATGATCCAATAACTGATAAGATGAGCAGAACCGGAACTACGGTGCATATATTTGTAATCAGGAATAGTTTTACCTGGGTCATATAATTGATTAAGTGTTACGGTTCCTCAATCTCAAGGATCTGATTGGCTTTTACATTTTCAATGAGTTGCACCTTGCCTGAAGGCCATTTTACCTCAATTATATCGACAATCTCATGCCCGGCAAGTCCGAAATGGAGGCGTGGATCATTTTGTGAAAGGTATCCGGTAGTGCTCTTTTTTTGTGCTGTTTGTACAAGTTCTCCGGAGGTTACTCTGATCCTTGCTCCTATTGCATCGCGGTTACTGTTTGTGCCGGTCAGTTTAAGTATTATCCAGTTATTCTGATTACCTTTATTATTTCTCAGAAACATGCCCCGGCCGTTCAGGTTCACTATAAAAATATCGATATCACCATCATTGTCATAATCCCCGAGGCATGCTCCGCGTCCGACATACTCTTCATGAAAATATTTGCTAAGGCTCAGTGAAACATCCTTGAACTTCATGTCTCCGGTGTTCTCAAATAATTGATCTTCATGTCCGTACAGGTGCTTAAGAGCGCCGTTTGTCATAAAAATATCAACATCTCCGTCATTATCATAATCCAAAAATGATGAAGACCAGCCGACAAACTGAGCTGCCAGGGTTGAAATGCCCGAAGGGTAGGAAATATCAGTGAAAATCCCATTGCCTTCATTCTTATAAAGTGAGCAATACGAATCATCCGAAACAAACAGGTCGAGGAGTCCGTCGCCGTTGAAATCAGCAAAGTCTACCGACATGCTAACGGTTGCCTCACCGGCCTGGCTGAATGCTGTACCTGACATTATGCCGCGATCAGTAAACCCCGTTCCTCCGTTATTATGCCACAGGTAATTAAGGGTATGGTCATTGGCCACATAAATATCGACAAAACCGTCATCATCATAATCTGCTGCGCCGACACCCATTGCCCTGCCGTCAATATCTATTATTCCCATGGCCTCTGTAACATCTTCAAAGGTACCGTCGCCCCGGTTACGATACAATACATCGGGCTGGCTGTCGTATGCCATTGGCCCGGGGAAACCGTCGGGTGCGTAGAAGTATTTATATTCCGGATCAAATTCGAGGTAGTTTCCCACGTAAAGGTCGAGAAAGCCGTCGTTATCGTAGTCAAGCCACACGGCTCCCACGCTGAATTCCTTCCCTCCGCCTACGTTGGCGCTTCTGGTAACGTCAGTGAAAGTACCGTTGCCGTTATTCTTTAAAAGAGCATTAGGTCCGTAATTACTTACAAAAAGATCGGGAAAGCCATCGTTATTGTAATCGCCTACTGTAACTCCCATGCTATACCATGGTCCGCCGGCACCTGACTTTTTCGTGACATCTTCAAAAGTGCCATCACCCCGGTTGCGGTAAAGACGGTTCCCGGGCATCTGTGCCGGTTTTTTACCACTGCTCAGCCCTTCGACCCAGGTACCGCTGCAGACATATAAATCGATGTATCCATCCTGGTCGTAATCTAAAAAAGCGGCTCCGCCGGAGCTGGATTCAACAATATTAGTCATATGATCAGATCCTATGGAGTGGACAAAATCCAATCCGATCTCTAATCCTATTTCCTGAAAGAAATCACTGTCAGCCGGAGGGACCGATGCCCGAATTTGTTTTTTTGACCTGGCAGATGGTCTGTTATCGGACTGACAAGCTGTGAAGATCAGTAAAATAATGAAAAGGACAGGGTAGTACCTGTAGATGACCGAAAGTATCGTAAGATGATTTTCCGGATGTTTAAAGGCTGGACTAATTATCATCTTGCTGGTTATTCTGATTAAGCCATGAAGATAATCATATTCTATTACAGTACCAGCAAAATCTTCTGGATGGCCGGATTCTCCAGTGTAAAATTCTTTGGAAGCCTTCATGAATTCCTCCTTT
>JAHYJA010000215.1 GCA_019429325.1 Bacteroidales bacterium | reverse complement strand
TATTGCTGTACATGATATTCTATTACAGCAAGGTGGCGGGAACAGTCTCTGATATCGCCCTCTTCTCAAACGTATTCCTTCTTTTCGGGGTGCTGGCATCCCTGAGTGCCGTTCTCACACTGCCGGGTATCGCCGGTATAGTCCTTACCATGGGTATGGCAGTCGATGCAAACGTCCTTATTTACGAGAGGATCAGGGAGGAGCTCAGGGCAGGTAAAGGAATAAAACTTGCAATATCAGATGGATATAAGCGGGCATATTCGGCTATTATCGACGGTAACCTTACAACACTGCTTACAGGTATCGTTCTCTATGTGTTTGGCACCGGACCGATAAAAGGCTTTGCCACAACACTCGTAATAGGTATCCTCACCTCATTGTTCACTGCAATATTTGTTACGAGACTTATTTATGAGTACCTGCTTAAGCGTAATGCGAAGCTTACTTTCTCAATTCCTGCCACTGCCAACATACTTAAAAACACGCATATCGATTTCATCGGAATGCGCAAGTATTTTTATGCGGCATCAATCGCAGTCACGGTAATCGGCATTACATCACTGTTCGTACGGGGCCTTAACCAGGGGATTGATTTCTCAGGCGGCCGTACATTTGTTGTCAAATTCGAAGAGAGCGTCAGGACACAGGAGGTAGCGAGGACCCTTACAGATGCATTCGGCGAAATGCCTCAGGTGGTGACATTCGGCAGCGACAACCAGGTCAAGATTACCACGAAATATAAAATAGATGAACCGGGTGTTGATGACGAGGTCGATACCAGGCTCTGGGAGGGTCTGAGAGAGATGCTTGGTGGAAATGTCTCAAGAGAGGAGTTTCTTTCGGACTACCGGAGACAGTCAGAGACAATAGGCCCTACAATAGCTACCGACATAAAGATAAAAGCTGTTTATTCAGTTGCAATTGCCCTGGTAATAATCTTTTTATACATCTTTCTGAGATTCCGGAACTGGCAATACGGAGTAGGGGCAATTGCTTCACTGGTCCACGATTCACTATTCGTCATTGGTATTTACTCCCTGTTCTGGGGCGTTCTGCCATTTGCCCTTGAGATCGACCAGGCCTTCATCGCGGCGATCCTTACTGTTATCGGATATTCGGTGAACGATACGGTGATCGTGTTTGACAGGATGCGTGAATTTCTGCCGCTCTACCGCAAACGCCCGCTTAAAGAGGTGCTTAACATGGCCATAAACGCGACCCTGAGCCGTACGATCAATACATCATTCACTACCCTTCTTACAATTATTGCTATATTCATCTTCGGGGGAGCCGTTATCCGGGGCTTTATCTTTGCACTTATGATAGGAATTATTGTGGGAACCTACTCATCAATATTCATTGCCTCAATGCTGGTTTATGATACTTCACGGAAGAGGGGCATCATAATTGATAAAAAGACAAAAATTCAGGAGGAATAAAATAAAAGGGGTTGTTTCTAAGCCGTTGGATTGTCCGACGGCTTTTTGATTGCCCGGTTCAAAATATTAATGAATTTAAGTAAACTTTTCTACCTTTGTGGTGATCAGGATTCATGGTCTTTAAAGTAATTCTATGAGCGGTCAGGAAATATTTGTTATCATCGTCGTTGTTCTTCTGCTTTTTGGTGCGGATAAACTTCCCGAACTGGTAAAAGGGCTTGGCAAGGGAATGCGTGATTTCAGGAAAGCTACTGATGATATAAAAAAGGAATTTGAAGAGAGCACAAGCGAGATCAGGAAAGACTTTTACGAAGTCACGAACACGATAAAGAACGAAGTAACCGACATCTCGCAGAACATTGAAAAGGATGTAAATGAAGTTGCCGAGACGGTGAAAAAAGAGATGGATGATTTTTCAGAGGATGTTGAGAAGGATGTAAATGAGATTGCCGATAACATACAGCACGAGATCAGGGATACTTCAGATGAAGTCAGCAAGGATGTTAATGAGGTAAAGGAGAATATTGAGAGGAACATCAATGAACCCGATGATAATTATTATAAGTACGATTAAGCGGTAAGAATCATCAGGATCCCCCGGGCATATCGGTCTTTTTGTGAAGCAACCAATCCATTACCTGAACTGGCATTATGATAACTACAAAAGGTGTTACTAAGGCTTATGGAGACCTGAAGGTTCTGAAAGGTATTGATATTGAGATTAGTAACAGGGAAGTTGTTTCGATCGTCGGAGCCAGCGGCGCAGGCAAGACTACCCTTTTGCAGATAATAGGTACACTCGACAGGCCCGACCAGGGCACAATTTTATATAACGGGACCGATATAAGCAGGCTGAAGGGGAAATCGCTTGCTGCTTTCCGCAACAAAAATATAGGTTTTGTTTTTCAGTTCCACCAGCTCCTGCCGGAGTTTTCAGCGCTGGAGAATGTTTGCATTCCGGCGTATATTGCCGGAAAGAGCAAAGCCGAAGCTGAAGCCAGGGCCGGTGAACTGCTTGGATTCCTGAATCTGACCGACCGGCTTGAACACAAGCCATCGGAGCTGAGTGGCGGCGAGCAGCAGCGTGTAGCAGTGGCGAGAGCGCTTGTAAATAGTCCGGAAGTTATTCTGGCTGACGAACCCTCCGGAAACCTCGATTCGGAGAATAAGAATGAGCTTCATAAGCTGTTTTTCAAACTCCGGGACACTTTCGGACAAACTATCGTTATTGTTACCCACGACAGACAGCTGGCAAACATGTCGGACAGGATCCTGCAGATCAAAGACGGGCTTATTGTTGATGAGGCTTGAAACATATCTGTTCCAATTACATTTCAATGGAAGATGTTATGCCCGAATGGTTGATTGAAATGTGTTAATTATGAAAATCTTATTAAGAATTGTGTAACAATTCTCTTCTCAGATTGGCATACCTTGCACTAATTAATCCAGGTTGCTAAAGAAAATCACCCTGAGTGAGAAAGCAGATATATAAACAAAAAAACAGATAGCATGGCCACAGTAAAAAAAACAGATTCCGGCAAAAATTCCAAATCGAAAAAAGAAACACCGGGAATGGAGTTTAATGCAAAACTGGCACTATTTCTGAAAGAGAATCTTATATCAGTCATTCTCTTCGTAGCTTTAATTGTGAGTTCAATCTGGTTTACGGCGAAAATTAAAAACAATGCAAATCATTATGAAAACGTTAAAGCACAGATCATTTCAAAGTATGAAACAGAGATTGACAGTTTGCAGGTCAAACACATGGAATTTGCTGCAACGGTTTTCTCATGGTCAGTTCGCAGTGAGTTGATAAGAAACAACACAGAAAATCTCAATCAGCTGCTGACAGTATTTGTCCAGGAATCAAAAGCTGATTTAGTTCAGATTATTACCCCTGAGGATAAAATGGTTTTATTATCGTCTGATAAAAAGTATGAAGGGTTACAATACTCAGGGAACCTGGATTTTGAATTAAACAACAATTCGGTTGTTCTCAAAGAAGATGGTATTGTGAAAATAGTTACCCCTGTAATGGGTTTTAACAGCTTAATTGGAATCTTAATTTTAGAAACAAGAGAAAAATAACCACATGCTAAAGCAGCGTGTATAGTGCATTGCTTACGCGAGAACCATGGCATAATTAAAACCTCTCTATAGCACCTAATCCAAATAATGCAAAATCATACTTAACAGGATCTTTTTCATCAAAACTTCTTAAAACTCCATCCAGTTCGGCAACCGCCTTTGCATCGTTTTGTTTGCGTTTTAATAAGCCAAGTTTCCTGGCTACATTTCCGGAATGAACATCAAGTGGGCACGATAAGATTGAGGGTGATATTGAGTCCCATAGACCAAAATCCACACCTTTGTTGTCTTTCCGAATCATCCACCTCAGGTACATGTTCCTTCGGATAATTAAGGTAGCATCTCAATAAAATAAATGTAACTAATCAGTGCCTTGAGTTTGGAGTGCCTAAAGTGCCTAAAGTTAATGTTTATGATCGGCTATGACACTCAACGCTTGTAACACATTTTGATTATTTTTTACAGCTGTGTCAATAATAGATCTCAGGATAGCAAAGTTTTCAGCAGCACTCGATATTTTGAACTGCCCGGATATTTTTTGTTTTACC
>JAHYJA010000214.1 GCA_019429325.1 Bacteroidales bacterium | reverse complement strand
GTACCTCCAGAGTTGTGCGTCAGTAAACGGAGCCGCCAGGAAAAAAAGCAGTATCGCAACCAGAACTGATCTCTTCATTATGTCTGAATTAGGTATTGAATACAAATATAATAATCTAATTTCGTTTATCAGCCCCCCACATAAGCTTATTTCTAAGGGTGCTGTAAAAATCCATACCTTTAAGCATCACTGTCCTGAGCTTTTTCGGCGATCTCACAATATTAACCTCCCTGCCGAAATCAAGCTTTTCTGATCTGAAGTCGCATGTTGCCAGGTAGCTGTCACTCCGCCCTTCTATCTTGAGCCTGAGCCTGCTGACACCCGAAAGGATAATTGGTCTGATGGTCAGGTTGTGTGGTGAAATAGGAGAGATTACTATACTTTCATCCCCGGGTGAAAGGATAGGGCCGCCCACACTCAGATTGTACGCTGTCGATCCTGTTGCGGTGGATACAATGAGTCCGTCGGCCCAATAGGTATTCAGGTATATATCGTCGACATAAACGTTGATGGTAACCATGCTCGGGGTATTTTTTTGAATGGTGATCTCATTCAGGGCTGTTGAACCGCTGCCTCCAAACAGGCCGTCCGGCTCGGAGATCTCCAGAAGAGACCTGTCAATCAATTCAAAATCTCCCTTGCAGAGCATATCGACAGAATGACTAATCTCTTCGTTAGAGATGTTTGCCAGGAATCCCATGCGCCCCGTATTGACTCCCGCCACAGGTATGCCCAGGTCCTTCACCTTCAGCATCGTTTCAAGGAAAGTTCCGTCTCCTCCCACACTGATAACTATGTCAGGCAGGTCCGGCAGGCCTGAACCTGACCAGAATGATCCACCCGCTGATCGCTGGTGTATGAGAATCTGAATTCCCCTGCTGCTGAATTCCTTCACCAGTGTGGCTACTCCCTCCGAAGTGCGGACATTGTTTTCCTTGCTGAAGATGGCAACTTTATTAAGCATCGCGGTACTACATGTTAAGATATTTCATCAGAAGGTCAAATCTCTCGGAATAAAAACGGTCCATCGAATCATCATCGGTAATCCATGTTTTTACATCATAATTATAACGGTCGAAGGTCTTGATCACTGAAACAAGATCGTTTGAATTCACTTTCAGGGTTACTTCAAGCCTTGTGGAATCAGGAGGAGAAGTAATATACATACTGAGAATCTTAATATTGTTGCTCTCAACTATCTGAGCTATCTGCGAAAGGGAATAGTCCCGCTCAATAAGCTCTATCACAATTATCCCGCCAGCCTGCTCAAGCGATGATATTCCGGCAATATGTCTTATCAGATCGTTGGTTGTTATTACACCTTTATAATGGTTTTTGGAATCCAGCACGGGAACGACCGACAGCTTCAGCCTCGAAGCAAGTCCGATAACCTCAAACAGGTGCTGATCGGCGGTCACATAAGGCTTGAGCAATGTAAGCGGATGATTGCCAATCGGTTCTTCAGGCTGGTTGGTGTCGTATATATCACTGTCCGATATCAACCCAAGGAAATCCTGGTTGTTCACTATCGGCAGGTGAGAGACCCGGAAGATCTCCATCCAGTTCAACGCAGTCTGGCCCAGATCAGAAGTTTTCAGGGCCGGGACTATCTCTGAAATCAAGTCCTTTGCTACCATATCAGAATTTAATCATTTAATTTTCATCTAAATTAATAAAAAAAAAGTCAGTTGTCTTATTTTTGCATCACAATCAGAATACGCAAATCCGTAACAAATATTATAATGACAAGGTTAAGTGTTAATATAAACAAGATTGCGACCCTAAGAAATGCGAGGGGAGGCAATATCCCGAATGTGAAAAGTGCAGCAATAAACTGTGAGCTTTTTGGTGCAGACGGGATCACGGTTCATCCCCGGCCTGATGAAAGGCATATTCGTTACAGGGATGTTCTGGAGATCAGGCCGGTTGTCAAAACGGAATTCAACATTGAAGGCTATCCATCCGACAGTTTTATTAACCTTGTCCTCTCCGTCAGACCTGATCAGGTAACACTCGTGCCTGACCGCCACGATGCAATCACTTCGAACGCCGGCTGGGATACTCTCAGGCACAGGGACTTCCTTACAGATGTGATCTCTGCATTTAAAAAAGAGGGCATACGAACTTCATTATTTGTTGATACTAAATTGGTTAATATAGAAAATGCCAGATATACCGGTACTGACAGGGTAGAACTCTATACAGAACCATATGCTGAAAGATTTCATTCAGATGCTTATGCTGCCATACAACCTTTTATCATTGCGGCTGAAGTTGCACGTGAAGCGGGACTGGGGCTTAATGCAGGGCATGATCTCAACCTCGACAACCTCCGGTATTTCCGCCAGTCAATCCCCTGGCTTGAAGAAGTGTCTATCGGTCATGCGCTTATCTCCGATGCCCTTTACCTGGGTCTGGAAAATACGATTCAGATGTACAAACGGCAACTCCTCTGAAACGATCACCCGATGAAGCTTTTTTACAGACAATATGGATCAGATCCGAAAGGGTCAGAGGTTTCATAATGAAAAACCTTCAGCGAACACCCGATAATAAGTTTGAGTGGAAAATTAACGCCCGGGCGCTTCTTGACAACCTCGACGGGATAATGGAGGGTATCGGTCGGCCTGTTAACAATGTACATCAGATAACAGGCTTCCCGGTTCTGTTTCTCAAGGGCGAACAATCAGATTATCTCCCGCGAAAGGATCTGATTGACATACAAAAGATATTTCCTGCTGCTGAGCTTACTGAGGTGAAACAGGCGGGCCACTGGATCCATGCCGACCGCCCGGATGAAGTTATTAAAAGCCTGCTTAGCCTGCGCGACTGAAATCCTTAAAGAGAGATCACCTGGTCTATCCTTCCGGTATCGGGCATGGTCTTATGATTTTTCTTTCATGAGATGTTTATCGATTATAGAGATCAGGACTTCTATACCGACCTGGTTCTCCCCTCCCCCGGGAATAATTATGTCGGCATATCTTTTTGAAGGCTCGATGAACTGAAGATGGGAGGGTTTTACCGTTTTGTTATATCTTTCAAGAACCATCATTACCGTGCGTCCCCGTTCAATTATATCCCTCCTGATAACCCTGCCAAGCCGGTCGTCGGCATCAGCATCGACAAAAACCTTTATATCAAGCATTTCACGTAATTCCGGGTCAGTCAGAATAAGTATCCCCTCAACAAGAACCACCCTTGCAGGTTTAACTGCAACTGTTTCTTTCTGCCTCAGACAGGTCAGGAATGAATAGACAGGCATCTCGACCTGCATGCCCTCCTTTAGCCTCTTCAGATGCTCTGTCAGCAGGCTGAACTCAACTGATGCGGGGTGATCAAAGTTTATTTTCTGCCTCTCTTCCAGAGATATACCGGCATTATCCCTGTAATAGGCATCCTGAGGCAAAACCACAACCTGGTTATCAGGAAACACCTCCATTATCTTATTGACCACTGTAGTCTTTCCAGAGCCTGTACCACCTGCAATTCCAACGATAAGCATATTTTTTATATCTTTACGGAAGAAAAATCTTTCAAAAATAATAATTTGTATCAGAAACTGCCCATAGCCGGCTCCCGACTGAAAACTCCGCTACCCAAACATCAAATAAACCTCTCCCATGTCAGATTTGTATCCTTTAAAATTTGAACCCCTGCTTAAAGAGAAGGTATGGGGAGGTAATGCTCTTGTAAAGAAGTACGGGAAAAGAGCTCACGAATCACTTAAGATAGGTGAAAGCTGGGAAGTCTCTGCCGTGGAGGATAACCTGTCGGTTGCAGTCAACGGTTATCTTGCCGGAAATAATATCAGGGAGCTGATCGAGGTCTTTATGGGGGATCTGACAGGCGACAAGGTATACGAGAAGTCCGGCAATGAATTTCCCCTGCTTATCAAATTCATTGAGGCCAGGGAGGATCTCTCTGTCCAGGTTCATCCGCCTGATCCGCTCGCCAGGGAGAGGCACAATGGCAACGGGAAGACCGAAATGTGGTATATCCTTGAAAGTGAAAAAGATGCCATTATCTATTCCGGATTCCGCGAGCCGGTAACCAGAGATATTTATCTCGAAGCACTTAGGGAAGGCAAAATTGTCA
>JAHYJA010000213.1 GCA_019429325.1 Bacteroidales bacterium | reverse complement strand
CCGATTGCTTGCTGAAAAGCTTCACGAATTAAGGTCACAGCAGAAGAACTTTATGGGACCCTCCTTTCCTCCAATTGTCGCATTCAATGAACATGGAGCATTGCCTCACTACTCGGACACATCTGATTCTGAAACAATTATCGGTACAGACGGCATTCTGCTGGTCGATTCCGGGGGGCAATATCCCGAAGGAACTACGGACATAACACGGACTATCGCCACAGGGAGACCTTCTTCACAGCAGGCAAGGGATTTTACACTGGTTCTTAAAGGCATGATAGGATTGTCGACTGTGAAATTCCCCCTTGGAACAACAGGCTGTCATCTCGATATCCTTGCACGCCGGGCATTGTGGGAGAACGGTCTCAATTATGGTCATGGTACCGGACACGGTGTGGGATTCTGCCTTAATGTACATGAAGGTCCGGTAAATATATCCTCTTCACTGCCTGCCGATAATAAAACCTTTATAACCCCTGGTATGCTTTTCTCAAATGAACCGGCTGTTTACAGGGAGGGAGAATATGGTATCAGGACAGAGAATCTGATGATCTGTTATGAAGATGAGGAGACTGAATACGGGCAGTTTCTCAGGTTTGATACCGTATCGTTGTGTTACATTGACAAAACATTAATAGATACTTCATTGCTCAGCAGTCATGAGGTCAGCTGGATCAATTTATATCACCATGATGTATACGAAAAATTGCATCCCTTCCTTACATCAGAGGAGTCTTCGTGGCTGAAAGAGAAAACTGACATGATAACTTTCTGATCCTTTAACTGTTATTCTCCCTGTCTTATCAAATCATTCATTTGTGTTATGTCGATAACGGGAAACTCTGTGATCCTGAGTTTTGCACTGCCATACGGCACCAGTGTGATGGCTTCGGCAGCAGTTTCCGGTCTGACCGGACTGACCGGGGGCACATCAGCGGAATTATTTCTCATCGTCCACGAGGGAATTATCATTCCCCTTGCCCGGATCATTACGGGAGCGTCGGCTCCCCATGGATAATAGACCCTGTTCTCTTCCGACCAGATCATATCGCCTCTGTCTGCAAAGGGATATTTGCCTACAGGATTCTCAATCACTTCAATACCCCTCGAGAGATTATTCCTGTCGATCACCAGCCCGTAGTTCCATGGTGATATGGGATAAATTTCCCAGTCGATGCTGCCTTTGTAGTTAAAGTTATCATAGTTGATAGTGACACTTTTATACTCTTTTTCTGTTCTTAGTGAGAAACAAACGGGACCTCTCATCAGGACCACGGAATTATTGTATCTTTTCTCAGCCCTGATCTTCATGCGGATTGTCATGATTATCTCATCTCCGTTGTTCCATCTTTCTGACAACCTGATGGTTGATCCGGCTGCTCCGGTAGTGCTTCTTCCTTTGTAACTGATGGTCACGGTGTCGGCCCATCCCGGGATTCTCAGCCAGAGCGGGAAACGGACAGTTTCCGAAGTGCTGATAGTAAATTTTATTTTCTCCCTGAACGGATATTCCGTTTCTTCAAGTATTGTTATCTCTGTCCCTTTGCCAACTCTGGCAGTCACTCTTGAAGGGCTGTACGCCACGGCAATAAGGCCATTGTCGTTAGTTGCCATCCAGAGGCTTTCTGTGAATTTGGGCCATCCCTGGTGCATATTGGCAAGGCAGCACGCGAAGTTGGGCATCAGCCCGTAGATGTTCGAAAAGTCACCGTTGGTGCTCCAGTCTCTCTTATCTCCTGAAACAAGTACCTGGTTCGACTGCTGGTCGTACTGATGGGCCCACATGTCGGCCGTTGTTGTGCCTGGTAATGCATTGAATGTAAGTAGTTCAAGACGATCAGCAAGAGAGTTGTCACCGAATATCTCATACAGGTTCTCGAGCGAGAACATGTATTCCACAACAGCGCATAGTTCCGTTCCCCTGTCGGGGCTCCTGCCTGACAGGTGCTCATCACCCGAAAATCTGCCTGCTGCCTGTCCATGATTACGGTCATATTTTTCTATGCCCGCAAACACTGCATTTTTATATCTCTCGTCGTTCGATTGCTGGTACCACAATCCCGGATACTTAATTGCCATTGCATTGTTGACCACATGGGCAGTAAGTCCCACAGGGCCCCAGTTGAGAGGTATCTTCTTATCAGCGACTGCTGAAGAGTCCCAGGGGAACTCCTCGTAGTAGCGTGTCCAGTCGGAACTGTTGTTCTGGATTGATTCGATAGCCTCAAGGATCCATGGCTCCTTCAGTTGCCTGAACAGCCAGTAGCCGGTTACGGCATTTTCCATGGCACGAACACCTCTCCAGTCCTTATCGGGCCAGTCAGGAGGTGCCGAATGAATGTAGCGGAAGTATTTTGTCAGCACATCGAGAGCCCGTCTGTCGCCTGAATATTCATAGTATTGCATCAGAACCTTGTTGGCCACGGCAAGGGGCCAGCGGTCCTTGTTTTTTGCAGGACCATACCAGCCGGTATCGCTGCTGCTTGCGATTACCGGTTCGAGCCAGTCTTTTACTTTCCCTGTCAGCCTGGCATCATCCAGCAGATATGCAAGGGGAACCAGTCCATCAAGGAAATAGGGTCCTCTTTCCCAGGCCTCACCCTCACCGCCCCTCCATGCGGAGTTCACCAGATCCGGCCAGAAATCATCGATATGGCCGGTAAGGCCGGCTGCCTGGGCTTCAAGCTGGGAACGCAGCCACCCTTCAGGCTTAACAGATCCGGACGGCAGTCTTATATATGCGTTCCGGATCAACGGCTCAGTATTACCGTTGTAATTCATATTTTCATTTCTTGCTCCTGTACAGGAAATTACTAATAATGAAACAATTAAAAATAAAATGATTCCGCTTCTCATATCTATGTATTTTAATAAACTCACTCCTCACTCCTCACTCCTCACTCCTCAACTCCGGATTCACGCTTCTTCCCAGATCGACAGCCTCAAAAACCTGAAGCATATCGAACCAGGCAACACCTGCTCCCGGCATTGAAAGCAATAGATTCAATCTTGAAGGGACCTCATCGCCTATTGGGACTTTAACAGACATCACGTACTGTTTCCACTCATGGTCCGGGATAAATCGCTTTGAACCAAAATTGCCGAGTGAGAGTTCAAAATACTGATGTTTTGCAAATGCCTGGCTGCCTTTTTTTTCCTGTGGCATACTTACAGGTGAAGGCCGTTGTTCCGGGTCAGATTTTACCCAGACTGATATGATGTATGTTCTTCCCTGCTTCACATTAAAAGGGAAGAATCTCAGCCTGACACTTTTATTATCTTCCGGTGTCTGCATCCTCAGGGAGTGCCCCCCCTCATAGTGTTCCCCCGGATCAACGAAATATGTGGCTCCCCTGTCACCCATGTTCCATGCATAGCACGCTGCAGGAACTCCCGGGCTTGAAATATCTTCGAATCCGGGATCTCTGATCAGGTTCCCCGGATATGGTTTAACATCATCCCTGTTCCTGCGAAGGTCGATGAGATAAACCTGAGAACCGTAGGCAGGCAGATGGTCGCTGATTATTCCCATACTGACCGGAACGGTTCTGTTCTCAAACAAAACCCGTGCCCTGCCGTTGCGGAACCCTTCAATCCTGATCGCAGATTTTTGCGGCGCATTGCTGATGTTAACAGCCATGACAATAAGCTGGTCGTCATGCAGTGCCGATGCAGCCTGTATATTGCGGGAATCAGATTGCACCCCGAACGGTTCCTCGTCAGAGAGCAACCATGGAGTGATGGCGGCTATCTCGAGCGACATCCTTCCACATTCGCTCCATGTGGCAACTGATTTCGGAAACAGATTCAGACCTTCCCTTACAAAATACTGGATTCCTCTAGCACCGTTTATTATGGCCTGGTAAGTCATCGACCTTACCTCCTGGATGGTAGGTTCACGGCTCCAGAGTTCACCGCCCCCGAAGGCCTGGGGTACAATCCATACAGGTTTTTTGCCGTTGAATTCATTTCTGAGCTGGCGCGCCGCAGAACCAGGGAGGGTTATCGGGCTGTCAGGAATTGGATACGGATCGGCCATCACAATATCAAGTGCACCCGAATATCTTGTTGCAGAGAGAACGGGAGGCATAAAGACGATCGA
>JAHYJA010000212.1 GCA_019429325.1 Bacteroidales bacterium | reverse complement strand
CCTTGGATAGATAAGGTTCGGGCTTGTTGAGAAACGTGTGATACGAGCGGTCAGGCTCATCATGTTCGAGGTACCGTTCTCGAACAGGAACCGCATAACATTATAATTATTAAGGTTATACCGCTGATAGCTGAGCTCGCCGTAAACTGAGAAGTAGTCATCCGGCCAAGAAAGCCTTTTTCCGAGCCCCAGTGAGGCACCGTCAATTATCATCGACTGCCGGCCATCTTCATTCTTCCGCCTGCCGTTGGTCATCATAGATCTGTATAGAGAGACCGAGAATGAATTGGGTTTCTTTCCGCCCAGCCACGGTTCAACAAAAGAAACATTGTATGACTGATAAACACGCCCGTTCGATTGCGCCCGGATACTCAGGGACTGACCGTCGCCGGAAGGATAGGGCCTCCATTCCTTAAGGTTAAAAAAATTGCGCATGGCAAAATTATTGAACCTTACCCCGACTGTTCCTACCAGCATTCCGGCACCCCAGCCTCCTGATACTTCAAACTGGTCGTTTGCTTTCTCCTCAAGCTGGTAGAGGAGATCCACCGTTCCGTTGATGGGATCAGCCATGGGGGCGGGATTGATCTTTTCAGGGTCAAAATGTCCCAGTACGCCAAGCTGACGTATCGATCTGATGATCTTATCCTTGCTGAAAAGATCGCCCGGCAGGGTATAGAGTTCGCGCCTGGCAACATGTTCATTGGTACGGGTATTGCCTGTTATAATGATATTATTCAGATAGGCCTGATCACCTTCGTAAATCCTGATCTCAAGATCTACCGAATCGTTTTCAACATTAGCCTCAACCGGTATCAGCTTCGAGAAAAGATAGCCATAATCGAGATACAATGAGCTTACGGCATCCTGGGCCCCGGATGTCCCGTTCAGCCTGTCGGAGATCAGCGACTGATTATAGACGGCACCGGACTCAATATTAAATACCCTTTCAAGGTCTTCTTTCCTGTACACACTGTTTCCAACCCAGTTCACACTGCGCAGGAAGTGCTGGTTCCCCTCATAAACCCTCAGGTGCAGGCCGATCCGGTCTTCGGAGATGGTGTAGATTGAATCAGTAAGTATCTTGAAATCCTTGAATCCGTTATCATTGTAAAAAGTATAGAGCTTATCCTTGTCTTCTTCATATTTTTCACCGATATATTTTGAAGGTTTGAAGAAATTTATATTCTTCTGCTTTGTATTCTTCATAGCCTTGCGGAGGCGCTTTGTATCATAGCTTTCGTTGCCGGAGAATGTTATTTCAGCGATCTTCACTTTTGATTTTTTGTCAACATCAATGGTCAGTATGACATTATTGGGCTGTTCCGGATCGTCTTTCTGAATAAATTCAACCTGAGTATTAAGAAACCCCTTTTCGACAAAATGGCTGGTTATGGTTTTCCTTGTATTGTTAAGGACGAACGATGTAAGCTGGGATCCGACAGGCATGCTTATCTTTTCGGTGAGATCCTGCCTTTCAGAACTCTTCAGTCCATTGAACATCACTGAGGATATCCTCGGTCTTTCCTGAAGAAATATATCGAGCCAGGCGGTGTCGGACTGCAGCCTGGTAATGCTTATTCTGACATCTGAGAAGAGCCCCTGCTGCCACAGCTTCTGTACTGCAAGAGTCATGGCTTCGCCGGGTATCTCCAGCCTTTGCCCCCTCCTGATGCCTGAGATCCCTATAAGGGCATTCTGGTCGAGATACCTGATGCCTGAAATGGTAACCCCGCCAATAACATATTCATCCGGATTTGTATAATCGATAAGCTCCTGCTTTTCCTGTCCGAAAAGGGAACCGGCAATCAGAATCATCGTAACTCCCGCAAAAAAACTCCTGAATATCTTTATCAACATGTTAATATTATTACTCCGGTAGCTGCTAATGTATTTTCCCAAACCGTCTGTCTCTTTTCTGATAATCGACTATTGCATCATAGAAATCCTCCTTACCAAAATCAGGCCAAAGTATTTCTGTAAAGTAAAGTTCAGTGTATGCCAGCTGCCACAAAAGGAAATTACTTATTCTCAGTTCACCGCTTGTACGGATAAGAAGGTCGGGATCAGGTATTCCCTGTGTGGACAGGTAGCTTTCAAAAATGGATTCATCAATTGATGCGGGATCAATTTTCCCGGATGTGACATCCGCGGACATCCGTCTCGCGGCTTCAGAAATTTCCCATCTTGAGCTGTAGCTCATTGCAACGATCAGGCTAAGGCCTTTGGCCGGTGAAGTGAGCTCAATTGTTTCAAACAATCTTTTTTTTACATCAGGAGACAGCCTGCCAACATCTCCGATGGCCTTAAGCCGGATATTGTTTCTGATAAGCGTATCTGTCTCATTGTTGAGCGACTCGACCATAATATGCATCAGGGCAGTCACTTCTTCGTCGGGCCTGCCCCAGTTTTCTGTTGAGAAGGCATAGAGGGTAAGATACTTTATACCGAGTTCTGCAGCGCACTCTATTACTTCCCTCACAGCGTCAACTCCATGCTGATGGCCGAATATCCTGTCCATTCCCTTCTGGCTGGCCCATCGTCCGTTCCCATCCATAATTATGGCTACATGAAGAGGCAGTCTGTCGGTTTTTATCAATTCCTTAGATGACATATTAACGTTTTCTTTTTGAATCCACATCCGAATATGCAGGGCAATCTGCCAGCCTGTTGAAAAATTTCCAGGTAAAAGCAAGTCCTGCAAACGAGTACCAGTCGTTATTGTGGATCCAGGAATAGTCTGAAGGATCAACAAAATCTTTCAGGCCGTCAAAGTTATCATAAAAAGTCTTACGAAAACCATATTCTGCTTCCAACCCCATATTTTTACCGACATTGATTTTAAAACCGAATGAGAAGGGGATTACCGGCACATATGTAAAGGCAGTCAGTTGTTCGCCGGCAGAGGCAATCGTGGCATTTGTATTTATGAAGGCTACCGCTGCTCCGGCAGCAATATAGGGAGTATAATTCCATCGTTTACCCCGGGTTGAATAGGGCAGGAAATTGAATTCAAACTGGAGGGCCCATTCACCTGTATAACCAGTGAATGAGGCATTTCTGGCCTGCTGAAAATCGTTATTGAAATCGAGATCGTCGGCCCGTAGTCCGCCTATAAAAACACTTGTCCTCAGCGCCTGCCGCGGATGGAAATTGTAGCGGTAAAAAAGACCCCCTGCTGGAAGTGGGGAATACATAAACCTCGATGGATTTATGTCGCCCATATAAGTGGATACGCCGGCAAAGACTCCATAATCATCTTTTCGTTGCCCGTACGCCGGCCAGGAGAGCAAAAGAAAAATCAGAAACCAGTGTAATTTCTTCATCAAAAACAGATCCAGCTCGTTTTATTACCTGAAAGATGGCCAGCCTTTGGGGCCATTCTTTAGCTTGTATGTAACAAGAAAGTTCAAAAAATAATAAACGTCATTTGCGCTGGAAAATTGTGAAGTATAACCGTCAAGATAATCAGTAAAAGCATATCTGCCGCCCAGTTCGACACCAAAGTTGATATTGGGGGTATAGATTAAGGTGGCTCCCAGTCCAGCCGGAATAACCAGCGAAAAGCCATCTGTTGGCATACCCCTTGCCGCAAGTTTGTCATTCACCTTAACGTTGTAATTAACCCCTCCTGCCCCGGCAAAAGCATAAAAGTCCAGTGAAGAGACAAGTCTTATAAATCCCTTTCTTCCCCTGAGAAAGAGATAACTGTTCTCCGATTTGTTTTTGATAAAATAATATTCGAAAAGAAGTGCAGGCTCGAATATAGTTGTTGTCGCTTCAAAATCCCGCCCCTCGTTAGATCCCCTTTCATCAATGCCGTGTAGCAACCCGTAGGTAAAGCTTGTTCTTGCGTTAAGTGTACGGGTGATCCTGTATTTGACATTTGCATTTGCATCGAACCTGGTCTGCTTGTAGGTCAGATCACGAAAGCCCAGCAGGTTGTCTGATCTGGAATATCCGCCAACGTCCCCGAAGAAGAAGGATGCTCCTCCCCCGGCTGAAGCTTCCCATCGTTTGTACCTCCAGAGTTGTGCGTCAGTAAACGGAGCCGCCAGGAAAAAAAGCAGTATCGCAACCAGAACTGATCTCTTCATTATGT
>JAHYJA010000025.1 GCA_019429325.1 Bacteroidales bacterium | reverse complement strand
CTTGAATACCGGCCTTCCCGTCTTTCTGCCTGTAGAGTCTGTTAGTCCTGCCGCAAAGACGATATTTGTTTCCATATTGAACACAATCGAATCGGCCCTTATCTCCAGATCTCCGTAGATAACATATGCTTTATCTATCAGCGTTGTGGTCCTGTTCACCATGTCAGTCTTTTTGTACCCTTCGGCATTGTAAGTGACCTGCTTATCGATGGAATTGGCTGAAATTGTTTTGATGCTCCGGACTGTCGTATCAGACGGAAGCGTGTCCCTCCTTACTGCAAGCGTATCGAATAACTGATTGCCTTCCTGAGAGAACAACGAAAAAAACCGGAGTGTCACCAGGAACACTACAAGCAGACGTTTTTCGTTCAAATAATACAACTTAAATACTATTTTTGTAACGTTTTCGTGTGACGTCGGTATGTCAGCGGTAAAACTAATTAAAAAAAACAGGAACAGAATATGGGCACTGATATTAATAACGGCAAACTTTGTACCAATCATATACCTGTATATAATACGCTTCTCATCCTTTTCTGCTTTTTCATCCTGTCAGCCTCCTTCCCGGCTGACGCGGCCGTCAGGAACTGGGTCATAGTTATTGATGCCGGACACGGAGGAAGAGATCCGGGAGCTCTCGGCTCGTTCAGCAAGGAGAAGGATATCACCCTTCCGATAGCCCTCAGGACGGGCGAATACATCGAAAAGAATATAAGTAATGTAAAAGTGCTCTACACCAGGAAGACCGATGTTGCGGTTGACATCAGGGACAGAGCTGAATTTGCCAATAAAAACAAAGCTGATCTTTTCATCTCCATACACGTAAACTGGGCAAAGCAGAAGAACATCAGGGGAACAGAGACTTTTGTAATGGGTCTGACAAAGGATGAACAAAACCTTGAGGTGGCAATGAAGGAAAATGAGGTTATCCTCCGCGAAGATGATTACACAACCAAATATGAAGGCTTTGACCCTAAATCACCCGAATCGTACATTATGTTCTCCGTTATGCAGAATGTCTATCTTTCGCAGAGCACCGATCTGGCCTCAGGGATCCAGACACAGTATAAAGAGAGGGTAAACAGGGTTGACAGAGGAGTCAAGCAGGCAGGCTTCTGGGTTCTCTTCATGACCACCATGCCGAGCGTCCTGACTGAAACCGGTTTCATAACAAATGTTGAGGAGGAGAAATTCCTCAACTCAGCACAGGGACAGGATTACATCGCCTCGGCATTATTCAGGGCCTGCAGGGATTATATCAACGAAATGGATAAGAAAAGCGGCGCTGATCCGGCTGTTAATCCCTCATCTCCCGCATCTGATACAGAAAAACCTGTTAAACTTCCGGTTTCCGGTGCCGGGGACATCGCTTTCATGGTTCAGATTGCCACATCCGGATCACAAAAAGAAATAAAGCCCGAAAACTTCAGGGGATTGAAGGATGTTAAAGAGATAAAGAGTGACGACAGGTTCAAATACGCTACGGGAAAATTCAATAACTACACTGAAGCTGTTGAGCACAGGAAGAAAATTGAGGGTATATTTCCCGATGCCTTCGTTATAGCTGTGCGAGACAACAAAATAATACCTTTACAGGAGGCTTTGGATCAGAACAAGAGAAATTAATACCCGCCCAGTAATGAAAAAAATCTCAAATGAAGTAAAAGTGGGAGCTACTGCTCTGCTGACAATCCTGGTGTTTATATGGCTGTACAACTTTCTTAAGGGAAAGGACCTGTTCAGCAGCAAGGTACAGTATTATGTTGTGTATGACAAAGTAGGCGGGCTGGCCGAATCGAGTCCGGTTGAAGTGAATGGCTATAAAGTGGGAGTTGTCCAGTCAATCAGGTTCATTGATGCCAGCAGCGGCAGACTGCTCGTTGTACTATCTGTCGACAAGAACTTCAGGCTCCCTGTCGGGACAATCGCGGAAATTACCACTGCTACACTGATTGCAGGTATGAAGGTTCAGTTTGTTTATGGCGACGGACCGGGCACCTACAATAACAGGGATACCATACCGGGAAGGCTGGCGGAATCAATAATCACCAGGTTCGAAAGTGAGCTTGCCCCCCTGAACGACAAGATCATTCATTTTATCCTTGCACTCGATTCAGTTGTCAGTTCATTAAACGAGATAATGAATACTGAATTTAAGAAGAACATAAGCGAGAGTGTGGCAGGACTTAGCGGTACGGCACAGAGCCTCCATAATATTGTCGGATCCAAAGAGTCAGAACTCAAGGAAACTCTTGAAAACATCAACCGCTTTACTGCAATGCTTTCTGAAAATTCAGAAAAAATGAGCAGTACATTCAGCAGCCTGGAGTCCGTTGCGGACACGCTTGCCGCTTCCGACATTTACAGTACCGCTGAAAACCTGAAGCAGACTCTGGAAAAAACCTCGGGCCTCCTGGAAAACCTCGGTAAGGGACGCGGAACAGCAGGACAGCTGATGACAAATGATTCGCTTTACACAAAACTTACAAGCAGCCTGGCCAGTCTTGACCTCCTTCTCCAGGACCTTAAGGCAAATCCCATGAAATATGTCCATTTTTCACTTTTTGGCAGAAAAAATACCTCTGAGTAGTGGTAAATTCTAAAATTCACTGTATCTTGATCTTAATTATTTCCTCCTAATCGATGGCAAAATAATGTTGCTTTTAACGTCTTTGTGTCAAATTATGACCACATTTTATAACGGTTTGGAATACACCAATAAACCACAAAAAGCTTCCTTATATTATTGATATTCAAGATATTAGCTAATTATATTTTTTTTCGACATATAAGTAATTGATGGTTAAAAACATATACTTTTTTTGTAAAAGTCAAGTGAAAAAAATTTTTTTTTTAAGTTTTTTTTTTACAAATATTGCTTCCTGATTTAACAAAACTCCGGGCCCTGAACTAAAAATTTATTAAGTACCATGAACAAAACTCACACTGATGTATGGAATAACTGTCTTCAGATAATTAAAGACATTATTCCTTCAATCAGTTTTAAAACATGGTTCGAGCCGATAATACCCCTGAAACTTGAAAACAATATACTCACAATTCAGGTTCCGAGTCCGTTTTTCTATGAATATCTTGAAGAGCAATACATTGATATTCTCAGGAAGACCCTCAGGCGTGAGATAGGGGTTGACGCCAAGCTGGAATACAATGTAGTGATGGAGAATGCCAATTACGCGGACGGCAAGCCTTATACTGTAAGATATCCCTCGAGAAACAAGACAGATCTCAACAACAAACCGGTTCAGGTACCGTTTGATGTAACCCAGCCCTCAATAAAGAATCCTTTCGTAATACCCGGCATAAAAAAAGTTCATTTTGACCCCAGGCTGAATCCCGATTATAACTTCAGCAACTTTGTGGAGGGGGAATGTAACAGGCTTGCAAGGTCAGCAGGTATTGCGGTTGGCAATAATCCAGGAGGCACTGCTTTCAATCCGCTTATGATATACGGTGACTCGGGTTTGGGAAAAACACATCTCGGGCAGGCTATCGGCATACTTGTTAAGGAAAAGCATCCCGATAAAGTGGTTCTTTATGTTAACGCAAATAAATTTCAGACCCAGTTCGTTGAATCTGTCAGGAACAATAATAAAAACGACTTTCTCCATTTCTACCAGATGATAGATGTCCTGATCCTTGACGACGTCCATGAATTTGCAGGCAAGGAAAAGACCCAGGATACATTCTTCCATATTTTCAATCACCTGCATCAGTCCGGCAAACAACTGATCCTTACATGCGACAAGCCTCCTGTTGAACTGCAGGGTATGGAACAAAGGCTCCTCTCAAGATTTAAATGGGGACTTCAGGCTGACCTCCAGAGGCCCAATTATGAGACCAGGCTGGCTATTCTGAAGAAAAAGGCATTTAACGACGGCATTGAATTGCCGGAAGAAATTTTTGAATTCCTTGCTGTAAATATCTCAAATAATATAAGAGAACTTGAAGCGGTCCTCATATCTCTTTATGCCCAGTCGACGCTGAACCGTAAGGAGATCTCCCTGGATCTGGCAAGGCAGATGGTTGAAAAGCTCATAAGCACCTCCAGACGCGAGATCACCATTGAATACATTCAGAAGATTGTGTGCGAATATTACAAGATACCTATTGAACAGATACAGGGTAAAACAAGGAAGAGAGAGATAGTGCAGGCACGGCAGGTCTCCATGTACTTTTCCAAGAACCTTACGAAGGCATCTCTGGCAAGTATCGGCTCCCATATCGGAGGCAAAGATCACGCAACAGTTCTGCACGCCTGCAAAACAGTAAATAACCTGATCGATACCGACAAGCATTTCAGGAACCAGATACACGAAATCGAAAAGAAGCTAAAGGTTTGATAATCCACGGGCTTATTCCGGCCCATGATGTGACCTGCTAATATAAAGGGCCTGCAATATCTTGCCTTTTAACGCTTTACCCTGAAATTTCCGTTATCAATATCCTTTACACATCTGAAGCCCAGCGTTGCGCTCCTGTCGAACCCTGGTGATACCATCAGCAGGATCTGTGTCCTGTTAAGAGGCTGCGGACCTCCCTGTATATACCACCAGCTTGAATCAGGCTTATAGTAGCTTCCTCCACGAATAACCATGAAGTAGTTTGAGCCGTTAAAATACATGTCACCTGTCATCTGCCACACATTGCCAACAAGATCCACTGCACCGTACAGGCTTTGTCCTTTGGGGAAGGCGTCAACAGGTGTCGGCCTTCCAAAGGCATTGTTGCAATAAGTACCATGAAAATCATTGCCCCACGGCCACAGACGCTTATCCGTTCCCTGGGCGGCAAGCTGCCATTCCGCTTCAGTAGGAAGCCTTTTACCTGCCCAGACGGCGTAAGCCGTCATGTCCTCATAGCTTACATTTACCACCGGATAGTTATCCTGCCCCTGCCTGTACATTCCTGATCTCCAGTGCCGGAGATAATTAGTTGTGTCCGCGGGCCGGTAACCTGTATTGGACAGGAATTCATAATACCGGGCGTTGGTAACCGGATATCTGTCAATAAGAAAGCTGTCTATCTCAATAACTTTATTGCTCATATCAGGATATGGGATAAAGTCCTCGCCTGTAGTTACACTGTATGAAAAGCGCGAACCGGGCACCAGCACCATGTCAAAGGGAAGCTCTCTGGCCCGTTCCGTCCTGCTGATACTGCTCACAAGCCACGGTGCCCCTCCCTCCAGGAAAAGTATGTTTTCATCCTTCAGCCTTTTATCTTCAATAAGCTGAACAACAATTTTTCCTTCATAATAGCCGAAAATATCCTTTACCCTTATTACCGTGTCGCTCCGGAGGCTGAATTCCTTTCGTTCAGTCTGGTATGAAGGGTTACCTTTCCAGATAATGACTTGTCCCTCTCCCGGGTACCGGATGCTTAATGAATCGCCCTTAATCCTTGCCCTCAGTATATCAGGCAGTTCAGCGATACAATCAACGGATGCTTCTCTCCGGGTACCTGACCAGGCCTGCGGCCAGCCATGCGCCTCAACCCTGATCCATGCTGAGCCCCCCTTGTACTGCGGCGTGATATTCTCATGATTCCAGAGAGAAACATAGTGCTTCCCTTCCCTCTGATCAACCCTGATAAGGTTTTCAGAGACTCCCTCAGGTCTCATGTTAAGTATAGTAAATACAGTCTTGTCACCCGACTTCCATCTGTTAACATAAACATTATCTATTGTAGTCTCTATCAGTGGCGTCCAATCCTGGTCAAGAAAGGCATCATTGTTCTGGCGGAGAATAAAGGTCGTCCGGGCCAGAAATTCAAGATCGGCACGATAATCATCATTCCTGCCGCCAGGCCTGAACATGTTCAGTTCGGTTCCGTAACCGTTAAAAAATGCTATCGCAATTTCCCTGTGGATAAGGTCCTCGCCTACGTCGCAAACCCTGAAAATTGAAAAATCGGGTTTGATGAGTTTGTTAAGGTTGAGTTCCGGACTCAAATATATGGCGTTATGGACACGGCCCGAAATGATGCCCGGCATATCTTCAGGAACAGCCATTCCTTCTGAATACATAACCACCCCGCTCCGCACACTGTCGGCAGCCGCCTGAAGCTCAAAGCTTGAGCTCCCCCGGGTATCCAGAACAACACCATCAGCATCAACCTCTTTAATCAGCTGAGCCATCCCTTTATAATGATCTTCCAGCCGGGTACTGTTGTCCCAGGGATTATAGGCTATAAAGAATCTTGTGCCGGCCTGCCGCGACATCCCCGCAAAACTTCTCAGTTGTGAAGTGCCTCCCGGGAGGTTTCTGTACAAATCCCACTGGTTGCGCTCATCAAGCCCTAACCTTGGCCAGGTTGGCCAGATACCGAAAACATCTATGTGCCCGAACATTTCAGCACCCGTCCTGATAACTTCAGCATAGGTATACCTCCCTGTACTTCTGTCGTAAAACTCCCTGTCCCAGGCCATCTGAAGGATCATAAGATAACTCTCTTTGATCCACGCCAGATCAGATCGTTCAAAAAGAGTGTTGTCAAATTGTTCAATATCGTGCAGGTACCTGTCTCTGAACATCAACCGCAGACCAGCCTGCCACTCCCCTTTAAAGATATCTGCATAAATCCGGTAGCTTACCTTTGCACCGGGAGGCAGAACCGTTAAGTACCTTTGCCTTGTTCCACCATCGATTTTTTCTCTCCGGGCGACAGCACATAATGAAAACTCTTCATTCAGTCTGAAAGATGAATAGCCCAGTTCCCAGGCGTTGTCAGGTAAAATTACTCTTGCCGGCCTGTAGCCGGGACGGAACAACCAGGCACGCGCAAGATCACGGGGCCCCTCTCCTGTGATAAATGTCGTTTCATTGTCGGTCCCGAAAGGGACCACATTGCTCAGTGTGACCGTATCCGATGAAATGTTTTCAAAAGTTATTTCACTTTCCCATCCGGGGGAAATGCTGTCTGATGAGTTAAACACTATCCTGAGCCTGTTATTCACGATCTGGGTAAGCCGGCCTCCCTCCTTCCCTGTATCTTCACTGCCAGTATCGAAATTTTTATCATTAATCAGGAAACTTATGAGCGGGCGCTTCCGTATAAGTATAACAGGAGCTTTGTCGGCAATGATTATTGTATCTGTATTTAATCCCGCTGTATCAGAAATAATTATATTCTGAAGTGTCTGGGCATCAAGCATCGCTGTAATCTGGAGGAACGAAGCAAGAATAAAGAACCGGGTAAGGGTGCGGCTGAAGATCATGGGCGGAAAGAATAAACCGAATTAATTATGCAAATATAATTCAAGAGAAAATTAAAAAACAGTCTTATGGTTATTATGAGGTTTTTCTTGTCAAATTTTTAATTCATTGATCCTTTTCCGGTAACAGAATATGTTGTACATTTAATTGATATTTAAAGCACCTTACTATGCTGAGACTGATCAGGATATCAAAGTATTTCTTCATCTTTTCGATAGCAGCCATTCTTTTGTGCACGTCATGCGCCTCCACTAAAAAGAACACCTATTACGAAAAGAGGCAGAAAGCTTCCCGTATCAATGCAACACAGCTAGGCAGAAACAAATATTTTTTCTCTCCGGAATATCAGAAAAAGCTGGTCAAAAGCTACAAGCGGAGAAGATATTGAAAGCACGCTTATTTGCAGATTACGCTCAGCCCGTCCCAGGCCATTATTATATCAGGAGGCAGCTCTGCAGAGACCTTGCCATGCAAACCCATCTGATGGCTCACATGTGTAATAAATGCACGCTTTGGAGAGATCTCCCTGATAAGATCCACAGCTTCCCGGAGACTGAAATGAGAAATATGCTTCTCTTTCCTGAGTGCGTTGACAACCAGATATTTGACTCCGAATAATTTCTCCTTGCTCTCCTCAGGTATGTAGTTGGCATCGGTAATATAGGCGAAATTCCCGATCCTGAATCCGTAAATGGCTAGCCTGTAATGAAAGACCCTTATGGGGATAATCTGTATTCCGTTGATGTTAAAAACATAATCACTGACAGGATTGAGTCTCATCCTGGGTATACCCGGATACTGGTACTCGGCAAAAACGTAGGAATACTCCTTACGTATGGCTTTCAGAACCCTCTCTTCAGCATAGATATCTATTGCATCCTGACTTTTATAATTAAAAGCCCTCACATCATCCAGCCCTGCAATATGATCCTTGTGCTCGTGCGTCAGAATGATTGAATCGACTCTCTTTACGTTTTCCCTGAGCATCTGCTGGCGGAAATCGGGACCTGCATCTATCAGCAGGGTTGCTTCATCGCTCTCAACAAGAAGGGAAGTTCTGAGTCTTTTATCATGAGGATCCTCAGATAAGCATACCTCACAATCACAAGCTATTACAGGAACCCCCTGGGATGTACCCGTACCAAGGAAGGTAATTTTCACTTTATTGGTTATTTACAGGCAAACCTAAGGAAAAAAGCATTACCCGAGACAGGATAAGATATTTTTTGTTCACAGGCAGATTCTATTATTTCCTATATTTACCTGCTTATCCTGAAAATTAATGGGCAGTGTTTATCTTATACCTGTAACTCTCGGAGGAAATGATTATCTGAAGGTTATCCCCGAAAAGGTACTGAAGCTGACAAGTTCGCTCAGATATTTTGTTGTCGAGGATTTGCGGAGTGCAAGACGCTATCTCAGGCTCATCGATAAACATTTTCCCATCGATGAGTGTGAATTTTTTGAACTGAATGAACACACTCCGCTATCTGAAGCGGAACATTTTCTTGATCCTGTTCTCGGTGGCCACGATCTGGGACTTATGAGTGAAGCCGGACTACCGGGAATAGCCGATCCCGGAGCTCTGATCGTAGCACTTGCCCACAGGAATAAGATCAGTGTGAAACCACTTTCCGGTCCATCTTCAATAATCCTGGCGCTTATATCTTCCGGCCTGAACGGACAAAACTTCACTTTTAACGGCTATCTGCCCGTGAAGCCGGCGGCAAGATCTTCAAGACTCAGGGAACTAATGAAAAGGGGAAAGGAAGGTTACGCGCAGATCTTTATGGAGACTCCCTACAGGAATCAGCAGATGCTGGAATCCGTGCTGAGTACATGTGACCCCGGGACAATGCTCTGCATCGCGGCCGACATTACGCTTCCTTCAGAATCGGTAAGAACCATGAGAATAGCGGACTGGAGGAAAAATCCCCCGGATCTCAAAGGAAGGCTTGTGATTTTTATTTTGCAGTGAATCCGGCTATGGTCCGGGTTTTAGCCTGACCAGTTCAAGCTCGATCAGTAAAGGTGTATAACCGGGGATAGGATACCAGCCCGCGGGTCCGTATGCAAGCGATGAAGGGATGAGCAATAGAGACTTCCCGCCTACCCGCATGTAGGTTATGCCTTCGTCCATTCCCGGAATTAACCAGCCTTCATCCACAGGCCTGACAAGGGTATCATCCCTTTCTACATTGGAATCGAATATCGTACCGTCAAGAAACGTCCCTGTATACTTCACGAAAGCGGTATCCGACCTGCGTGGGAGATCCCCGGCTCCCGGAGTAATTTCCAGATAATATAAACCACTTGCTTTCAGCTCAAAATCCAGGGTCGGATTACTGTTGAGATAATTGTCAATCTGGGCTCTTTCTTCCTTGTTGTACTTCCTGGATACATCGCACGAGACGATAACTATCAGCAAAATCCCCAGAATAATAAGTGATGTGATGTTTTTTATTGTCTTTTCCATAAGATTAAGTTTATTTCAGCTTATCAAAAATCGTTCCTAAAATTCATTTACCGGGTAAAACAGAAACCTCATATACTATTACCGATCTTGGAGGGATTTTTTTGCCGTCGCCCGGCAGACCAAATGCCAGGTAGGGAGGCATAATAAAAAGTGCTCCGGCACCGGGCCTCAGCATCCTCAGACCTTCATTAAGGCCAGCCTCCAGTTCGGCTCTTCCCAGGATTACGTCCCTGGGTCCGGATTCCTTCGAAGAGTAACAAAATGTCCCGTCAAGAAGCGTACACTCATAATCAAAGACCACCCTGTCATTATCGCCAAACAGATTGCCCTCCCCTGCCCTCATGATATAATACCATAGTCCTGTGGAAGTCACTTCCATTTTCAGGTTTTTTCGCTCAATATAATTCTCAATCCTTTCCCGGTCCTTTTGCACAAGATACCTGTTAAGCTCAGCCATCTCACTCTTCCCAGGCCTGGTGTTAATGTTGCCTGCCTCCTTCCGGTTGCTGCATGAGGCAAGGGCAAGGAAAATCAGAAGGCACACGGAAAGTCCGGTGTTCATCGGGAGATGTTTTTTTCTTTTAGCCGCCAGTAGTTTTCTTTCAGAACATCCAGAAAGTATCTGACAGTATCATCGAGCGAACTGTAATAATCTCCGCCGGAAGCGTTCAGATGACCGCCCCCTGCAAAATATTCAGAGGCAAATTCGTTAACAGGGAACTGCCCCTTAGACCTGAAAGAGAGTTTAATATGATCCTCCTTCTCTATAAAAAGGGTGGAGAAATTAATGCCTTTTATCGAGAGCGGGAGATTGACAAACCCTTCAGTATCTCCTTTTACATGACTGTAATCGGTCAGATCCTGCCTCGTAAGAAATATGTAGGCACACTCATACTCCTTAAGAACAACCATTCTTTTGTTCAGGGCAAATCCCATGAATCTCATCCTCTCTTCTGAGAAATTGTTGTAAATGGTATCAAAAATCCTGTTTTTGTCGATACCATAGTCAATTAATGCTGCGCAAGTACGGAGAGTATCTCCTGTAAAGGCTCCGTGCTCAAAATTTCCTGTATCGGTTATTATACCGGTATAAACCGCCTCTGCATATGGTCCGCTTAGATACTGTCCTCCAATTATATTGAATATCAGTTCATTTATAAGTTCAGTGGTTGAGCATTTGGAGGGATCGGTAATTACAAGATCAGCAAAGTCCTGAGGATCAAGATGGTGATCAATAATTAGCTTATACGCAGATGATTTCTTTACTGCCTGTTCAGATTCACCCAGCCTTCCCGCCTGATTGAAATCCACCATAATAATAAGGCTGGCATCCTTTATCATCTGCCTGCACTTTTTTCGGTCCCTGATAAAAATATTAATTTGTCCGGCGCCATCCATCCACTTAAGAAACTCCTGCAGATTATTGGGCGATATCATGGCAGTGTTTATTCCGGCAGATGTAAGATAGTGATATAAAGCTAATTGAGAGCCAATTGCATCTCCATCGGGGTTTACGTGACAAATCACCAATATATTTTCCGATGTTGAGAAAAGATTCGATAATTGTTTTGTATATTTGGATAGATCTGCCACCTTATCTGCTGTTTGTAGGAGGGGACAAAGATAGAAAATATTCCTTGGCCTGTAGTATTGTTAAATGTCAAACCACTGATTTATGCCGGAAAATTTCACTGTTTCGATTATTAAGCCGAATGCTGTAAGAACCGGAAAAACCGGACCAATTCTGGCAATGATAAACGAGGGAGGATTCGAGATCATTGCCATGAAGATGGTGAAGCTGTCGGTTCAGCATGCCGAAGCCTTCTATTCTGTTCACAAAGGGAAGCCTTTTTATGATGGGCTTATTGAGTTTATGACCTCCGGACCTGTCATTGTAATGATATTGAAACGCGAAAATGCCGTTGAGGCTTTCAGAAAGCTGATAGGCGCGACAGATCCCTCAAAGGCCGAGCCCGGTACTATCCGCAGGACCTTTGCAGTTTCGGTTCAGATGAATGCCGTGCACGGATCCGACTCTGCTGAGAACGCCCGACGCGAAGCCGACTTCTTTTTTTCGGGTATAGAAAGGTTTTTGTCATAAATACCCTTCAATTGAATTTGTGTTATTAGATTTGCAGGAATTTTGCAAAACGAATCTTTATTACCCATATGCCAGACTTTTCAGACAAAAAAACAGTAGAAAAATACTCGTCCGCTTTCACCCTCTCCGATATGGAGATCTTTATATTTCCTGAACTATTCTACCCGCTCGTACTCGCAAACATAATGTCTCCAATCATCTGGGAGTGGCGCAACGACCCATGGTTCAATGACATTGAAAAAAAGAACTTCACCTACAAGGTCAATAGGATAAAGCAGTATATAATACAGAATTATATATTCAACCTCGACCTCTCGACATGGGGACTCACTTCCAAAGAGAGAGAGATGGAGCGCTTTGCAGATTTTTTTGACATCAGCCTGCTTAAGCAGTCAAATGCACTTTTCGGCTACGAGGGTGACAAATATTATTTCGATATCGATATAAGAAAGCACTTCGGCCTCGATAAACTTGATTCGGAAACCATCCCATACTGGAAGACGGAGACCATTGAAGCCATGACAGCTTTCAGGCATAAAGAGAATTTTTCAACAGGAGCAGGAGAATGTGTCTCACTTTCAGCGCTATATGCCGCCGCTATGTTTATCATTGGCAGAATACCGCTTGAAAAAATATTCCTGGTTGCCACTCCGCTCCATTCCCAGAACTTCATCACGGAAAAGGAGGGTCTGATCACCAATAACAGGAGAATAGTTACCAAGAATATGTGGTATAACGGCACATCGATGTCCACCAGGGCAAGAAGAGCCATGGAGAACGAAAGGGTAACCATCGTCTCCCACATCTCCGGATATATACATTTAATATATGATCAGGCCACCATCGACCGGGATTTGTACGACCACTTTACTCAAAAGCTCGGAGAATTCCTTACCACTGAACTTACAGATGTCATATTCATTAACTTTCTTCGCTTCAAATCAAAATACAAAACCCTTTTCCAGTATTGCTGTGAATGCTCCGGTACAGACAAGTATATAACGCTGGAAAAAATGTTCGAATATGAACATTCCAGCAAATACAATGTATCGTCTGAAAAACGCGCCCTTCTGCTAAGGGAGATCGATGAGGATGAGTTCCAGCTTAGTCCGGTTCCGGACAAGATCATTATTAATGTTGTTGAGAGGATCATAAATGAGAACAAGGGCAGGGATCTGAATTATATTGAAAATGAGATTATTAAATGCACCCGGGGTGTCACAGCCCTTCTGATCCATGAAATGTTCAATGATCTGGCCGGTTTTATCTCAGTCTCTCCCGTTTTACCGGGGAAGAATAAAGAATTCAAAGACTACGTTGTACCTTCGATTTCAACGGACAATACCCGCGAAGAAATTATCGGGGCCGTTAAAGCTCTGAACGGCACTTCGGAACTCTCGCAGCTGACTTTGTATGTTTACAGGGATATGGAATCAATCGACTGGCTTCCGTTTGTAAAGGCAGCTGTTGAGCGCAATCCCGTGTGCTTTGATGCAATAAGCAATAAGACTGAGGCGGAAATCTATGAAACACTTGCAGGATTGCCCGATGAATCAATCTATGATGGCAACAGGCTCGCCCAGCCGGATGAAGTCTGGAATTTCATGAGAGGTGACGGGATCGAAAAGGCATTCCTCCTTGCGAACTATATCCTGCAAAGGGATAATGCCGCAACCGTTTCCGTTGAAATTAGACCCGGCAGTGTGAGGCTGGAGTCCGGCGGGAACCGGTTTCAATTTTCATCAAACAAGAGCCTTAAAAAAAGGATACACATCTCCGCAGGGAGTTATCATATTGAAGAATAAATCACACTTTTGCGTTATTCATCCGGTGTTGTAATACCCCGGCCCCCCCCTACCCCCCCTGAGAGGGGGGGTAATACTCTGGAATTAAGAAGGTTGTAGCAGGGAGCTATGTTCCGGTTTTGTAATCGGGCCTGACCCCCCAACCCCCCTGGAAGGGGGGCAATTCACAGGCTTTATGACAATTTATGATAGTCGCAGAGGATTAACCCCCCTGTCAAGGGGGGCGCCCCGCGTTAGCGGGGCGGGGGGTACTTGCTGGCACGACTCACAGATTCGCGCCAGCAATAATCGGGGCCCTGAACTATCTAAGAATGATTTCTTTGATCACCTCGCTACCCGCTTTCTCGTTGAGCTTATCCTTCAGGACTTCCCTCAGCATAAGCAACTCATTCCTGACAACCGAGGAACTGAGATGAACGTAAAGGATACCATCCCTTATGTAAACTTTTCTTGTTCTGGATGAGATAGCTTTTCCAACCATCTCCTCCCACGAGGAAATCAGATTGATCTCCCTGAGCCTGCCTTCGAGGTTCATCTCCTTAATGTAATCTTTCATGGCTTCAGCCAGCGAAATTGTCTTGCTTCGTCTCATACTCCGTTCCCTCCGTTCTTAATAATCTCATCAACACCTCCGCTACTGATTCTGAAGAGTTTAAAGTCTACATCAAGGTTCTTAAGAATATCCTGCAACCTGCTCTGATGTGTATCGGTAATGAATATCTGGCCGAAACGGTGGTTGCCGACAAGCCTTATGATCTGCTCCACCCTGATCGCATCAAACTTGTCAAAAATATCGTCGAGCAGGAGTATCGGTGAAAATCCGGCCTTTCTTTTAATATAGTCGAACTTGGCCAGTTTCAATGCCACAAGGTAAGATTTCTGCTGGCCCTGAGAGCCAAGAAGCTTTACCGCGAAACCATTCATCTCAAGCAGCAGGTCATCTTTATGAATGCCAACAGTAGTATATTCAAGTAGCCGGTCCCGCTTAAGGGCTTCAGCCAGTAAATTGCCAAGCCCCTCTTTAAGAAGCTGGGAATGATACATGAGCCTGACATCTTCCGCCTGATCGGAGATAAAAGAATAGTATTCCTGGAATACATTAACCATCTCATTAACAAGAGAATCTCTCTCCTTGTGGACGACAGAACCATATCTTATAAGCTGATCATCCCAGACTGAGAGCATTTCCATATCAAAACTTCCTGACATGCTGAAATTTTTCAACAGCCGATTCCTCTGCTGGAGAGCCTTATTGTATTTGAGTACGGAATCAAGATAGCCGGGATTATACTGACTGATTATCTTATTAAGAAATTTCCTTCTCTCCTCGCTTCCCTCCAATATGAGAGAACTGTCAGCAGGCGAGATCATTACAACAGGAAACCTTCCTACGTGCTCTGAGAGCCTCGGGTATTCCTTGCCGTTTCTCCTGAGCACCTTCTGCTTTTGCCTTCCGAATGAACAGAGAATATTGCTCTCCTCATCATCCCTTACGAATAATCCCTGTATAAGAAAGAAGTCTTCATTATGCTTAATATTGACAGTATCACAATTGTTGAAGAAGCTTTTGGAAAGTGACAGGTAATGAATCGCATCAAGAATATTCGTTTTTCCGACACCATTATTGCCTACAAAACAATTGATCGCGGGAGAAAACTCCAGCTCAGCCTGATCATAGTTCTTAAAATTGGTCAGCGACAGCTTTTTGAGATACATACTGATTTTAAACTTGAAATCACAAAACAAAGATACTAATATGAGAATTGTTTTAAAATTATCTGAAATAGATTACTTTTGCGAAGTTATTTTTTTGGGCTAAAAGTATAAACTGTTATGGCAAAGAAGAAAAAGGGCGAAAGTCCCCAGACAATACAGAATGTTGAACAAACTCTGACAAGGACAGAACAGTACCTTGAGGAGAACTACAAGACTATGCTGACCGTACTGGCAGTTGTTGTAGGCCTCGTCGGATTGTTCTGGCTTGCAAGGATCTTTGTCAGTAACAGGAATGAGGAGGCACAGTCGCAGATGTATCAGGCTGAGAGGTACCTCGAGATGGATTCTGTGAGACTTGCGCTGTATGGTGACGGAAACTACCTTGGATTTCTGGATATTGCCAGGGAATATAAATATACAAATGCCGGCAACCTGGCGCGGTACGGAGCAGGTATCAGTTACCTGCACCTTGGTGAATATGAAGAGGCTATCAGTTTTCTCAGGAAATACTCAAAGAAGGATAAGCTTATCGGTTCTCTGGCTATAGGCGCCATCGGTGATGCCTGGGTCGAGATGGGAGACCTTGATAAGGGTATCGCGCAATACATTGAAGCGGCTGAATATGCCTCGAATGATTTCAATACCCCTCTTTTTCTTATGAAAGCCGGAGAATTGTATGAGTTGACAGGCAACTATTCAGAAGCTCTCAGGCTTTATCAGAGAATCAAAAGCGAGTATCCTGAAAGCACCGAAGGATCTTCAATAGACAAGTACATTGCCAGGGCGAAACTGCTTATAAACTGATGGGAACAACCAATTTTTCAGAGTATGATCCGGAAGCAGTACCCTATGCTGAGGATCTCTCTTTCGGTATTGTGGTATCCGACTGGAATCGCGAAATAACATGGGCCCTGCTGGATGAGACTCTCCTGACACTCAGGAAGCATGGTGTCAATAAAGATAACATTGTCATCAGCCATGTCCCGGGCAGTTTTGAACTTCCGCTCGGAGCACAGATTTTGGCCGACAATACCGACGTTGAAGCCATCATCTGCCTTGGTTGTGTGATTCAGGGTGAGACACCCCACTTTACCTATATTTGCCAGGGAGTCACGCAGGGGATCATGCAGCTCAATCTCGATTACAACATACCTTTCGTTTTTGGTGTTCTTACAACGGAAAACCGGCTTCAGGCGCTGGACAGGGCCGGCGGCAAATACGGGAACAAAGGGACCGAGGCAGCACTTACAGCTATAAGGATGGCTGCGCTTCAGCGAGATATGGGAAAAGATTAGTTACCTCTGGCACAGACGTGCATAAGGACAATACCCGCATTTGACCGGGTTCTCTGTCATTTTAAATATCTCCCCCCTGCCAAAGATCTTTCCAAGTGTTATTTTTAATCCCGACAAGAATGAATCTTTTGCGATACTATAATCGTCTAAGACTGATTCAATACCGCGGTCAGCCCTTATCCTTAGCCTGTCGGACATAAAAGCCTCCCCTGCTTTCCTTACTCTGTAAACTGAAGGACTAACAATAACACCGGGCTTTACCGACTGATATGCTTCACAATAAAGCAGGGTCTGCAACCAGGCGTCAAACTCCTTCTCCCTGTCATCCTCAAATAATGCATCAACTGAACTAATACTCTCCGCGACAGCGCCTGTCTTATAGTCAACTATCCTTACAACCCCATCCTTTGAGTCGATCCTGTCGATCTTTCCACCCGCAACAATAGTTTTTGCCTCGCCGTCCGAATCAAACGAAACCCTGAAGCTGAAATACTCCTCAATACCAAGAAGGGTAAACGGAGCATATTCACTGTCGAGGCTGAGAATCCTTGAGATATAGAACATTAGAATGTCTGCGGCCAGCAATTCGCTTCCGGTAATAAAGTTACTGCGCCCGCTTCTGAAATTCTGCTCTATAGTACGGTTTATCACTGCAAAAAGCTCGTCCCTGTCGCTTAATATCCTGTTTATCACCCCTGCATCAATCACCCTGTTTCTGAATCCATCATAAAGGGTCTTCATGACCTCATGAAAAATCGTGCCCAGCATGGCCGGATCGATCTCTTCTGAGATCACTTCGGGCTCCTTGAGGCGGTTGACGTACCTGTAATAAAACCTCATCCTGCAGTTTAGCCAGGTGTTAATGGCTGTCGGGGATAAAAGCCTCTCCTTTTCGGGATTGCAGTACTGAGATTCAAGGAGTGCCGAATGCTCCTCAGTCCTCTTCAAAGACTCCCTGACAGCTCCGTGTGACCTGATCTCAGAACGGAGTGTGATGAATTCCGGGTTCAGCGCCGGATCAAATCTCATCTGGAGAAGGTATCTGCTCATTTCTCCGCTTCTGAGACCCTCCTGGTTCGAGTTGAAGATGAAAGTCACATTTTCAGACCTCTGCAAAAGGCGAAAGAAATGATACGCGTAAACAGATTCGTGGTGACTGATTTCAGGCAGTCCAAAGGACTCCCTCAGCGAAAAAGGGATAAATGATAATCCGGGCGAGGCTCCCGGAAGGATCCCTTCGTTCACTGAAAGGATTATAAGGTTTTTAAAATCAAGCGCCCGGGTTTCCAGAAGGCCCATAATCTGAACTCCGCTGAGAGGCTCCCCCGAGAACGGGACAGACTGACTTCGCAGGATCGTGTCAAGGATCGCTGCGTAAGTATCAATTGTAAAATCAATCTCCCCACCGGTTATTATAGAGTCAAGCCGGTTGAGGGAGAGAATTATTCTGTAAATAAACTCGTTGTCTATGTTTCTCTGCATTGTGGCGTTCGCGCTTCGGGCCGTCTCAGTAGCGCCGGATAATGATATCTCTGACAGTATCTCTTTAAGATAAGCCGACAGCAGGTCAGGGGTGGGAGCCTTTCTGAAAACCTTCCGCACTCTTTCCGAAAAAGTAAAAAAGTCTTCCTCTATCCAGATGAGATTAGCTGTAATAATGCCGTTAATTCTTTCTATGTCAGCTTTGTCCATAAGATTGTCTGCCAGAACATGCTTCGACAGCGTCAATACATCGCGGTAACTGAAGAAAATCCTGTTGCCTGTAATCCTTGAGTTCTTCTGTAAACGCAAAAGGGCTGTAACCATCGAATAGATCTGCGTCTGCCTCAGGGGATAACCCATGGTAATATTAATGTCGCCAATAGTCTCAGGCAGGCTGGACAGCAAAGGTATCAGAAGGTTCTCGTCAGGAAGGATCACTGCGGTATGATGCGCATTTTCCGGAGTAAGGTCAGTGATCTCCGTCAGCAGCCTCGGGATCAGTTTTACCTGGGCGACATCCGATGAGGTTTCAATTGCCCTACGTGTGGTAACTGTATTGCTGTCTGACAGCAAAGTGTCGTGCGACCAGCCAGGAGGCATATCATTTGCAAGTGTTTTAAGGTTCTGCCGTATGAACCGGCCGGCTGAACCATATTTTTCACCGTGAATGAATGAATTGTCAAAATCCCAGTAAAACCTTGCCTTCCCCTCACTTCTGAGCCATTGCATCACTCTCTTTTCACACCTGTTCACAGCATTGAACCCGATAAAATGCAGGAGATCCCACTTCTGCAATAAAGACCCGTCAGGTACTCCTTCAGCCAGATCTCTGAAAATCATGCCCTCATAAGCAATCCTCTTTTCCCTCAGAGCAATTCTGAACGAAGTATATATGTCTTCCAAGACTCCCCAGACACTGAGAAATTCCTGTTTCTCACCTGTGAGCCTGGAGGGATCAAAATTAACCCAGAATTGTTTTATGACTTCGATATGTTCAGGTTCAAGCTGACCAAACTGCTGATCTATATTCTTAATATCCAGCACATTCCGAAACAACTGCGATGCATCAACAAGATATTTGTCAATATCGTCGAAATCATTTATAAGCATTCCTCCCCAGAAATAAAAATCATCAAATGATTCAGGTGTTTTTCTTATCCTGCGGTACACCCTGTAGAGTTCGAAAAGAAGTGTCTCATTGCCGGCGATCTGAAGAGTTGAAAAGCTCTGGAATAACTCATTGATCGTCAGAACGGAAGGAGCCCATACCGGTTTTTCTATTTCGGAGCTCAGGTATTTCAGGAAATAGAGGCCGGCTCTCCTGCTGGGAAAGACCAGGCAATGCCGGCTCAGGTTTCTGCCGAACTCTGAATGGAGCGATCGTGCTATGCTTTCCAGGAAATATTCCATACCATTAATCTGTTTCTTTCTTATGCACTCTCTTTGGGCGTAAACAATCTGCCCTGCCATGTACCGAGTTCTTCAAGCCGTCTTTCTATCAGTGCGACTATCGTATCAGTTCGTTTCTTACCCCAACTCTCATTGGCGAGGAAGCGCGGAGGAGCCTCGCCGGTAAAACGATCGACGATTATCGCCGGGTTAAGCAGCTCAAGGAAAGCTATAATGAAATCAAGGTATTCTCCCCAGGTGAAAAGCTGAAAATCATCAGGGTTTTGATTGTATTCCCTTTCGATGGACGTTCCTTTGATGATCTGGAGCTGGTGGAATTTTACCGTTTTAAGAGGCAGCCGTGATATTATTTCAGCTTCTTTCAGCATCTCGTCCCTTGTTTCGCCCGGCAGCCCGAAAATAAAATGTGCACCGCAGTTTATTACACGCCCGGCAGTCATTTTCAGTGCCTCTTCTGCTTGCGCGAAGGTGTGGCCCCTGTTGATCCTTAAAAGCGTTCTGTCGTAACACGATTCTATTCCATATTCCACTGATATGTAGTATTTTGAAGAGAGATCTTGCAAATAATCAAGTATCTCTTCATCAACACAGTCGGGTCGTGTTCCGATTATGAGTCCTTTGATACCGGGGTAAGAAAGAGCCTCACTGTAGAGCTTTTTCAGGGTTGACACAGGTGCATAGGTATTCGAATATGCCTGGAAATAAGCAAGGTATGAATCAGACCTCCTGTATCTCTTTTCATGAAACATAATCCCTTCCCTTAACTGCTGCGATATCGGCTTTTCCGGTTTGCAGTATGAAGGGTTAAATGCGTCATTATTGCAGTAAGCACACCCATTGTACCCTTTGGTACCGTCGCGGTTGGGACATGAAAAGCCGGCGTCAAGGGAAACTTTCTGGACCCTGGCTCCGAACATTTTCCTGAAGTAGCCTGAATATGAATTGAACCGGCGCTTGTCGCCCCAGGGATAATCACCTTCTATATGTGGATCCTGTATCAATTTACCCTGATTATCTTATTATTGTCGGGATACCACAGAAAGGCCTCGATATCCCGGTAACCCATTTCGATCAGCAGCCTTACGTAACTGTTAACCTGTGCACTGTGATGAGGTGCTTCCTCACCGAACTTAAAATCAACAATTGTTATCCTGCCATCCTTAAAGATTATCCTGTCGGGCCTCCGTGTACTTCCCGAAGGGAGAAGAACAGGCTGTTCCGTAAGCACATGGTTGCCCGGGCTGAACCATCCGGCACTCCCGGGAGAAGTTACGAGTGAGATAATCCTTTCTTCAAGATGACCCGCATCTTTTTCAGTTATTTTACCTTCACTTACCAATTTCCTTACAGCCGGCGAAACATCTGATACAGTAATGATACTCTCGAAAATTTCATGCATAAGCGTCCCGTAGTTGATCCTTTCACGAAGCGCTTCCCCAGCCTGTGAAAGATAGTTCTCCCCGTGAAGCCGGAGCTTCAGCGACCCCATATCAAAACTGACGAAATAACCACCTGTGTCGATACTCCTTTGCGGGGTATATCTGCTTGTCTCCGGAGGAATTTCCCCTGATTCAAACAGACCGGTATCAGAATTAAAATGTCCTGACAATTCCGGATCAGACACGAGAGCCTTCCTGATTAAGGCTGAAATACCGTTTGTTGCTTTCGGTTTTGCCGGGATGAAGCCATAGATAACATTTTTTGCCCGTGTAAGAGCTACATAAAGAAGATTGATATTGTCGATATAGGCAGAATATCTTTCATCGGAATAATCATCCGCGAAGATGGTAGCGGCAAGCTCTTTCCTGTATTTTACCGGTACAATGCCGGGTTTGTTGAACGGCGGCCTGTCAGGCCGCACCCAGAGAACAGGCTGTCTGTTTATTTTATGGTCGAGGTTCCATGAAATGAACGGAAGGATAACCACTTTAAACTCCAGACCCTTCGCTTTATGGATTGTCAGGACCCGGATCGCATCCTGGTATTCGGGAAGCACCACCGATTTCCCTGAACCGGTTGTCTCCCACCAGTCGAGAAATGACCGGATTCCTGATGATCTGTTTCCGGTATAAGTCAATGTAATATCCTGAAATGCATTAAGATAAGCTGTATGTGCCGGGTATTTACCCAGACCGAAGAAGCCTGATATCCGCTCTGTCATTTCAAACAGGGGATACTGTTTCACTTCATTCATAAAATCATCATATCCTTCAGGAAAATAGTTACGGGATAAGTCATCCAGTCTGTCACCCTGAAGCGGGACCTCCTCAGCATCGTCCCTTCCTGAAGCAAGAAGGTAATATCTGAGCATCAGTGCTTTGCTTATCATATCTTCCGGATTGTCAAGGACAGCCATAACCGAAAGTATGAATGTTACGGCAAATGACCGGTCGAGCAGCAGTGAGTCATTGGATATGATACTGTAGTTATATCCCGGCTTTCCTCCCGTTTCCATCGAACTACTGTAGTCAATCATTCTCCTGATAACATTTGCTCCTTCCCTGTTATCCCTGACGATTATGCCGAAATCCGAAGCCCGGTAACCTTTGTCCTGCAAGGCTTCAATAACCGAAGGGAGCTTTTCAAGTACTCTCTCCTGCCATTTCATTTCATTCTCCTCAACAAATTCGAGCCTGATATACCCCCCGCTCTTTTTTTTAGGATCATCCTGCACTGCCTCTGAATAGAGCTCACTGAAGCTTGCAGGGACATTTTCACACTCAAATTCCTTATCCATCAGCGATGGAATGACCGTGAAGAGTGAGTTGTTGAAGGTTATGATATTTGATAGGCTTCTCCAGTTGGTCTTCAGTTGCTTCAGAAGAAAGCGCTTATTGTCGATCCTGCGCTTCAGGTCGTAGCCCAGTATTCTCCAGTTACTGTTCCTCCAGCGGTAAATGGATTGTTTAACATCCCCGACCACCAGGTTATCATTCCCTTCCGACATGCTGTTTTCGATCAGCGGCCGGAAGTTCTCCCACTGGATGACAGATGTGTCCTGGAACTCATCTATCATGAAATTCTCGAAACGGCTGCCTGTTTTCTCATAAATAAACGGGGTCTGATCGTTCTCTATAATCCTCAAAATGAATTCTCCTGTATCTGCCAGGAGAAAGTTGTTTTCATCAGCATTTAGCCGTCTCACATTTTTCAGCACATCCGACAGTATTCCCAGCGAGAAAATATTTGCCAGCACTGCCTTTGCGCTCTTGTAGAGTATAATATTCCCGTCATAATATTTTATTGCCGCGATGAGCAGTTCTTCCAGACCCTCTCCCATGGCTGCCAGGAGTTTTGCAGGGAGGGTTCCGGTACACCATCGGGGAGGATCTTTCATTATCTGCCTTGCGTGAGAGCCGGGGTTCTTTATCTCCCCTGACACCAGGCCCCTTATAAGGGAAGGAACCCCTTTCCCCTTCTGATAAAACATATCGTCGGAGAGTTCGAAAGCGGAGTAGATCCGTGCAGATTTTTCGCCATACTCTCTCAGGGTCCTTTCGAATTCTGAAGTAATGGAACGCATTTCATCCATGTAACCGGTCAGGAAACTCTTGTCATCGATCCGTGATTTCTCCTCGCTGGTAAGGGTTTTATATTTCTCCCTGAAAAGTTCCTCCGACAGCAATGCTATTTCGTTTTTAAGGTTCCAGTTGCGCTCTTCCCCGAGATTTGACTTGACGAAACTGATCAGCCATTTTTTAAGTGTCTCATCTTCAGAAGCTGAGGCAATTGTTTCATCAACTGCCTGCGATAAAACAGTCTTGTAATCTGTCTCAACATTAAATCCGGAATGAAGGCCGGTCTCCCTGGCAAATGCTCTCAGAATCTTCTGAAAAAAGCTGTCTATCGTGCTCACTGAGAACCTCGAATAATCATTGAGTATTGATACGAGAACAGTGCGGGCTTCCCTTCGGATCTGTTCCTCAGGTTTTCCTGTGCCGGCAATGAGATCCTCAAGATACTCTGATGCTTTTCCGTTTGCCAGGTTATCAAGCTGACCAAGAATACGGTTTTTCATCTCGGCTGTGGCCTTGTTGGTGAAGGTAACTGCAAGCATCCGCCTGTAACTGTGAGCCGACCTGAACAATCTCGCCATGTAGATGCCTGTCAGCTGAAAAGTTTTGCCCGAGCCAGCCGATGAGCTGTAGATGGTTAGTGTTCCCTGTCCCATGATGGTTTAAAGTTACCCATTTAAAATCTGGTTCCCGCGGGATTTCCCCGGAAATCCATACCCGGGTAAATAAATCATTAAGGCTTCGTATCTTTGCAGGGTGAAAACAAAGGTGGTCATAGGATTATCCGGCGGAGTAGACTCCAGCGTGGCAGCATGGCTCCTCAAGGAGCAGGGTTATGATGTCGAAGCTCTGTTTATGAGGAACTGGAACGACACTACAGGACTGATCCAGAGTGACTGCCACTGGGAAGATGACCTGATGTTTGCAGAGATGGTATCCGGAAAACTTGGGATACCCTTCCGGATGGCAGACCTGAGCGAACAATACAGGGAAAAGGTGGTTGAATATATGTTTTCGGAATATGCCAGAGGACGTACCCCTAATCCTGATGTGCTTTGTAACAGGGAGATTAAGTTTGATTCCTTTGCTGAAGAGGCAGGGAAGCTTGGCGCTGATTTGATTGCCACCGGACACTATTGCCGGAAGGAGATCCTTAAGTCAGATAAAAGGGTAATTTACAGGTTATTGGCCGGAACGGACCACAACAAGGATCAGAGCTATTTTCTCTGCCAGCTTTCCCAGAAACAACTAGCAAAAGCGATCTTCCCTTTAGGCGGGTTAACCAAGCCCGAGGTACGTCAAACCGCTGAGAAGCTAGGACTGGCAACATCGACCAGGAAAGACTCCCAGGGGATATGCTTCGTGGGAAGGGTACATCTGCCGACCTTCCTTCAGCAGAAGCTCGAACCGAAGAAAGGAGAGATCATTGAGATACCCCGAACGGTTGACTACCAACATCGCGACCCCGGACTTCCCGCGGATGATATGACCGGTGAGGAACTGAGATCCGCCTCTGAACCTTACAGGTATGAACCGCGCGACGGCAAATTTGCAGGCTGGCATAATGGCGCGCATTTTTTCACGGTCGGACAACGCAAGGGTATGAACACCGGCGGTTACAGGGAACCCCTTTTTGTAATAGCCACTGATACTGAAAGTAATATCATTTATGCAGGGGAGGGCCAGTCGCACCCCGGACTATTCAGAAAGGGCCTCTTCATCAGAAAGGAAGAGGTTCACTGGATAAGGGAAGACCTGAAAATGGATGTAACAGAAACCCGTGAATACATGGTAAGGATCAGGTACAGACAGCCACTGCAGAGGGCGAAATTATTCAGCAGGAAGGAAGGCATCTATGTCATTTTCGACACCTTGCAGAGGGGTATCACTCCCGGACAGTTTGCCGTCTGGTACGATCGTGACGAGGTAATCGGATCAGGCGTTATAAACGCCTGACCGTTACGACAACCTGTTCTTATAATCATCGTATCCGAATTCCCGGATCAATCTGAATTTGCCATCCGCCGTCCACATACCGATCGAAGGATGATGCACCCCGTTGAAGGTTGTGGTCTTGACCATGGTATAATGGATCATATCGAGGAAGACTATTCTGTCGCCGGGCTTAAGTTCCTTTTCAAACGACCAGTCTCCCATAAAGTCTCCTGAGAGGCAGGAGTTACCTCCCATCCTGTAGGTTGGCTTGCCGGATACCGGTTCCATGGCTCCCTCAATTTTTGGTTTATAGGGCATCTCAAGGCAATCAGGCATATGCGCAGCAAACGACACATCAAGAATTGCTGTCGTTATACCCTGATTTTCAACAATATCCTCAATCGTCGCGACAAGCTCGCCCGTCTCCCATGCAAATGCACTGCCCGGTTCGAGTATTACATGAAGACCTGTCCTCTCCCTGAACCTTCTCAACAAGCGGATCAGATGATCAGTGTCATAATCACTGCGTGTTATCAGATGACCGCCTCCCATGTTGATCCATCTGATTTCAGGAAAAAATTTTCCAAACTTGTTTTCAACAACCTGAAGCATATTCTCAAGCGCATGAGAATCTGACTCGAAAAGTACATGAAAATGGAGCCCTTCCACCCCCTCCGGCAAACCCTCCCTGAGATCCTCCGCCGATACTCCCAGTCTCGATCCGGGTGAGCAGGGATTATAAAGGCTGTTGCTTATTTCAGAAAATTCAGGATTGATCCTTAAACCGGGTGATATCCTTTTTGGGTTCTCCCTGAGAAGAACTGAGTATTTTTTGTACTGGTTCAGCGAATTAAACGTTATGTGGGAGCTGTACTTAAGGATCTCCGAAAACCCGCTCTCCTTATAGACCGGGGAATATGTATGTGCCGGGGAACCCATCTCTTCGAAGCAGAGGCGGGCCTCATGGGGAGAGCTTGCAGCCGCACCGGTAAAATACTCTTTAACGATCGGAAAAACGCCCCACATTGCAAATCCCTTAAAAGCCAGAATGATCTCTGCTCCGGATTCATCAGCAACGTGCTTCAGCAGAGCCAGGTTTCTTCTTAACCGGTACTCATCTATAACATAACAGGGCGACGGTACCTCTTTATAGTTTATCTCCATTCCTTTATTTTGTCTGTCGCTTTGCGACATTTCGCCGTTAAGCCGTTGCGCCTCTGCGCCATTACGCCATTATTACACTTCCAGATCCACGTCATGCAGTTCTACCCAGGGCAGACCCAGCAGGTTAAGCTGTTCCATAAACGGATCGGGGTCAAACTCCTCAACATTGAAAACACCCGTCTTTTTCCACAATCCTTTCAGATACATCATTGTACCAATTGCAGCAGGTACCCCGGTAGTGTAACTTACAGCCTGTGCCCCTGTCTCTTTATAGGCTGCTTCATGACTGCAGTTGTTGTATATATAATATGTCTTTTCCTTCCCGTCCTTGATCCCCCTGATCCGGCATCCGATCGATGTCTCTCCCGTGTAGTTCTCTCCGAGCTCTCCGGGGTCGGGAAGGACAGCCTTCAGAAACTGAATCGGAATGATCTCCCTTCCGTCGAACATTACGGGTTCGATCCCGGCCATGCCAATATTCTGAATCACGCGAAGATGGGTCAGATATTCCTGTCCGAATGTCATCCAGAACCTGGCCCTTTTCAGTGTCGGGAAGTTTTTAACAAGCGATTCAAGTTCCTCGTGATAGATTACATACGATTCTTTCGGGCCTATCTCGGGATATGTCAGCGGCTTATGTATTTCATGCGGCTTTGTATAGATCCATCTGCCATCTTCCCAGTATTTGCCTTTCTGGGTAACCTCTCTTATATTGATTTCGGGATTGAAATTTGTGGCAAAAGGTTTACCATGATCACCGGCATTGCAGTCGACGATATCAAGATAATGTATCTCGTCAAAATGGTGTTTGGCGGCATAAGCGGTAAAAATGGATGTCACTCCCGGATCAAATCCGCAGCCCAGGATCGCGGTAATTCCGGCATCCCGGTATCTTTCGTGATATGCCCATTGCCAGCCGTACTCAAATTTTGCCTCTTCAAGAGGCTCATAGTTAGCCGTATCGAGGTATGCAACTTTTTCAGCCAGGCAGGCATCCATTATATGCAGATCCTGGTAAGGCAGGGCAACGTTTACTACAATTTCCGGTTGGAATGCCCTGATCAGCTCCCTCAGTTCGGGAACCTTGTCGGCATCGATCTGTGCAGTTTTAATCCGTTCGCCGCCAATCCTTTCCGCTATGGCATCGCACTTAGATTTTGTGCGGCTTGCCAGCATTATCTCCGGAAAAACCTCCGGCAGAGAGGCCATTTTATGAACAACAACGGTCCCAACCCCGCCCGCACCTATTACTAAAACTTTTCCCATATCTGTTCAGTTCTTTACTTTTTTAACTTATCCAAATATAAAACAATATAATGATCAGACAATGAAATCCCTGTTTCAGCCTGAATATATCAACAAACCGTGTCTGTCAAAACTAACGATTACTATTTCTGCTTATATTTGACTCCTCAGATCAAAATTTCAGATGAAGCTGATCAACCCTCTGGTTATACTGCGAATACTGAGCACAATCCTTTTTATTGAGTCGGTCTCTTACCTAAGCTGCCTGCCTGTAGCACATATTTACGATGAGTCACCCTTTCCGTTCCTCTGGTCGTCAGTTATTACGATAACCCTGTCTGTCACCCTATATGCACTCTCCCGGAATGTTGTTTTCGAGAAAGTAACAAACAGGGAGGGATTCCTGGCAGTTGCCTCATCATGGGTTACGATGTCTGCTTTCGGCACACTGCCTTTTCTCTTCAGCGGAACAATTCCGTCATTTATCGACGCCTTTTTCGAAGCCTCATCAGGATTCTCAACCACTGGATCTTCAATTTTGTCTGATGTTGAAATCCTCCCTTATTCCATCCTTTTCTGGCGGAGTCTTACACACTGGATCGGCGGACTCGGAATCATTGTACTTGTCATAATAATTCTTCCGTCACTCAGAATAACAGGTTATCAGCTTCTGAGTCTTGAATCTTCGCTAAAGGAAAAGATTCATCCGCGGACGAAAGCTGTCGGATTCAGACTATTGTTCATCTACCTGGGCCTTACCATTGCAGAGATTATACTCTTAAGTCTGGGAGAGATGGACCTGTTTGAAAGTATCTGCCACACGTTCGGGACCGTTGCCACCGGAGGATTCTCAACAAAAAATGCGAGTATAGGATACTATTCTTCTTATAGCCAGTATATCATAACTCTGTTCATGTTTCTGGCCGGCGTAAGTTATGTTATTTATTATTACATGGTAAAGCTTAATTTCCGGAAAGTCGGCAAAAATGAGGAGTTATGGTTTTATCTCACTACTGTAATAATTGCAGGCGCAATTGTAACGGGGATTCTGTATGTTAACAGTTCCGGTCCGCCTGAGCTTGCTTTCCGCCAGGGGTTTTTCCAGGTTATTTCATTGCTGACCACAACAGGTTACTCAACCACAGATTATTCAGTATGGCCCGGTTCGGCAATATTAGTTATTTTCCTCTTGTTCTTCACAGGCGCAAGTACCGGTTCAACTACCGGTAATATTAAGATGGCAAGACACCTGCTTGTGATAAAAAACATCAGAAGTGTTTTCATCAAGATAATTCATCCGAATGCTGTATCTCAGATAAAACTTAACGACAGACCCGTATCGGAAAAAACAAACATTTCAATAATCTCATTTATAGTTTTATTTATTTTCATCTTTTTTATCGGTACAATTATTCTGGTGATTACCGGATTGGACCCGATAACAGCAGCCAGTGCTGCAGTAGCCTCACTTGGGAATATAGGTCCCGGGCTCGGCTCTGTGGGTCCGGCGTTAAATTACGCTCATTTACACGACTTTAATAAGGTATTCCTCAGCCTGCTTATGATTATTGGGAGGCTTGAGATTTATACCATCTTTATCCTGTTTACAAGGTCTTTCTGGAAACTGTGATAGCAGGGAGCAGGGAGCAGGGGGCAGGGAGCAGGACATTATCAAAAAACCGATTACCGATTACCGATTACCGATTACCGATTACCGATTACCCCTGTCAAACTTACTTTATTTGACTTGTTCAAAAAAACCCTTTGCAGCTTCGAGAATTTCCGGTGTTCCAATATCAAACCAGTATCCTTCGTCGTGACGGTATGTGTAGATACTATGAACCGGCGCCATTTTCAGATAGAGAGAGGTCATTGTAAAGACACCCTCCTCCATGAATTTAAATATCTCCGGATCAATAATATGAATCGCTGAAAAGGCTATCTCTTCCAGCTTCTCATTCGAACTGCGTGCTATAATCCTGTCTCCCGTCGCCCTGCTGCACCAACCATGCAGGAGTCCTCTCCTGTCTACCAGAAAGAACCTGCTGCCGGGACGCTCCCTCACAGCCAGTGTTGCCAGGCCCTTCATCCTGTTGTGGTATTCAAGGAGTCTTTTCAGATCCAGATCTGTCACTATATCGGTATTATAAACAAGGAATGGCTCAGTATTAAAGAAATTTCTTGCCTTGTACAGGCCTCCTCCGGTTTCGAGAAGGGATTCCCTTTCGTCGGAGACAGCTATGGTATAACCTGCCTTGTTAAGCCTGGCAATTTCTTCCTCCACCATGCCGGCCAGATGATGAACATTGACAATAATCTCCCCGAATCCCGCCGCGGTACATTTTTCAACAGCAAGCCGGAGAATGGTCTTGCCGTTTATTTCCACAAGAGCTTTGGGGATCGTCTCCGTTATAGTCCCCAACCTTGTACCCTTTCCTGCTGCCAGGATCATTGCCTTCATCTGATTGTGCTAAAATGCAATATTATATCAGCAGATAATGCCAGTTTCCCTATGACTTCCCGTGTTCTTCCTGAAGCTTTACGAAAAGAGGAGTCCGGCTGATTGAATTTATAGTTTCGTATAATTCGGCAAGCACTATATCTTCTCCCGCGGTAGAGGCAATCCTCTGAAGAAGGCCCACTGCCGGAACAATGCTTTCAGTAAAAGTGGGCTTCTGTTCATACAGACCCCTGAATCCGAACGCTCCGAGAGCCTGCATCAGCCTTATCATGCTGAATCCTGTATAATAACCTCTGAATTTGTCAATACTCTCTCCTAAAACAGGACAGAATCTTTCAATATAATAATTCAGCAATTCGAGCCTGTCATTTTCCTGCAT
>JAHYJA010000211.1 GCA_019429325.1 Bacteroidales bacterium | reverse complement strand
GGGGCAGGGGGCAGGGAGCGAATAAATTTGACTTTTAAAAACTATAAATTTTAATTATGGAGTACTTCAGATTTGAAAATATGGATATCTGGAAAGATGCTATTGCTCTTTCTGACAGACTATTCGATTATTCCGATAAAGCTGAAGAAAAGAGACTCTTCAAATTCGCAGAACAGCTCAGATCGGCGGTAATGAGTATCTCAAACAATATTGCTGAAGGTTCAGGATCTTTCTCTGATAAAGAATTTTCAAGTTTTCTGAACATCGCACGAAGATCAGTCTTTGAGTGTGCAAATATTCTTCACATTTTTCTCAGGAGAAAGATAATCTCTCAGGAGGAGAAGAATAGCATTTATCCGGAACTTATTTCATTAAGTAAACGAATTACAAATTTTAGAAAATCCTTAAACAAGAAATCATAATACCAGCATATTCAGCTCTTAGCTCCTAGCCCTCAGCTCCCTGCCCCTTGCTCTTAGCCCCTCGCTCCCCGCTCCCTGCCCCCTGCTGAATTTAATGTGCAGTAAAGACTTTCAACTAAACAGAAGTTCAGTAAACAAATTCACCGTGCTCCGAAATCAGGGTAAGCTTCTTTCCGTCGAAAGGAACACAGCGGCCAACAATACGGGCGTCGAGTTTGAAGCTGGCCGCAATCTTTATTATTTCCTCAGCGCAATCATGGTCAGTATATATCTCAAACCTGTGTCCCATGTTGAATACCTGGTACATCTCCCTCCACGGTGTGCCTGACTGCTCCTGAATTATCCGGAAAACCGGAGGGAGAGGGAACATATTATCCTTTATCACGTGAATGTTTTCTACAAACCTCATCACCTTTGTCTGTCCTCCTCCGGAACAATGGACCATCCCGTGGATCGCGGGACGCATGGCTTCTAGTACCCTCTTTATAACAGGTGCATAGGTGCGTGTCGGGCTAAGTACCAGTTTCCCGGCATCAACACCCAACCCTTCAACAGGATCGGTGAGGTTGAAGCTTCCTGAATAGTAAAGGTCCCCTGCAAGAAAAGGATCAAAACTTTCCGGGTATCTCTCAGCAAGCGACTGAATGAACACATCATGGCGGGCCGAGGTGAGCCCGTTGCTCCCTATACCGCTGTTATACTCCTTCTCATAACTTGTCTGACCACTGGAGGCGAGTCCCACGATAACATCGCCGGGCGATATCCTGTCATTCGAGATGACATCGGCTTTTTTCATCCTGGCAACAACGGTGGAATCGACTATTATTGTGCGCACAAGATCTCCTACATCCGCTGTTTCCCCTCCCGTTGACCAGATACCGATACCCAGGCAGCGCATTTCCCCCAGGATTTCCTCGGTACCGTTTACAATAGCTGAAATGACTTCCCCCGGAACCAGATGCTTGTTTCGCCCTATAGTGGACGAAAGCAGGATATTATCGTGAAGCCCTACACAAAGAAGGTCGTCGAGGTTCATCACTATTGCATCCTGCGCTATACCTTTCCATACCGACATGTCACCGGTCTCTTTCCAGTAAATATATGCCAGTGATGACTTTGTTCCGGCACCATCGGCATGCATGATATTGCAGTAGTCATCTTCCCCGCCGAGCAAGTCCGGCACAATTTTGCAGAACGCTTTGGGGAAAAGCCCTTTGTCGGTTTTTTCGATGGCTTTGTGAACCTCCTCCTTGGAAGATGAGACGCCCCGCCTGCTGTATTTCGATTCTGATTCCATAATTTATTATAAATACCAAAGATAAAAAAATGTCCTCTCCTGTTAAAATTATCTTTCAGAGGGGAAATTATACTTCATCTTTTTTACCTTTAGGCACTCTTTACATTTAATCATACAAATCAAAACCTGTACATCCATGCAGTTTAAAAAACTTCTATTCCTGTCAGCCGCAATTCTTTCAGGCTTTGCCGCCGCAGGCCAGAATTCGGTTCCGCGTGCGCTCCTGCCCGACAGAATCATTGACGAGTTTATCGGGGAAGCCTCAGGCGAAAGGGCGATGAACCATATTACAGTAATGGGCGGCTTTATCCATGACCGTCCGGCTTCGGAATATTCAGGATATTTTTTCGAGACCGATTATGTTTTTAATAAACTTAAGGAGTACGGGCTTGAAGGTGCCGTTGTCAATAAGTATCCCGGAGCCGGCCCGACCTGGGATGGCGTAAAGGGAAGCTTATGGGAGATAAGCCCGGGAAGATCGAAGATCGCAGATTATGGTGATCTCCCGGCGGTACTTGCCTCCGGCAGCAACAACGCGGATATTACCGCGGACCTTGTATGGGTCGGAGGAGGAAGTGAAGAAGAGATAAACAGGGCAGGCGTCGAAGGGAAGATCGCCGTGACATCCGGGAGCATCTCGATGGTCCATGCGCTTGCCGTACCGAAGGGAGCCGTTGGAATCATTTCATATGACTCCCCGCGGCCGCACCAGGTTCCCCTTGCGATACCGATTACAGGCCTGAGCGGGAGAAGAGGTGGTCAGAGCCCGGCAAAATTCGGATTCTTCCTGCCTCCACGGGAAGGGATACTTCTGCGCGACCGCCTGCTGTCAGGCGAAAAGATCACGGTCCGCACAGTTGTGGAAGCCGAATATCATGATTATGACCTTGAAGTAACATCCTGCATAATAAGGGGTAGTGACCCTTCTGCAGGAGAAGTGATCTTTTCAGCCCACCTTTTCGAGGGATTTGTTAAAATGGGAGCCAACGACAATCTTTCAGGATCTGCCGCTATCCTCGAAATAGCAAGGATGCTTAACACAATGATAGAAGAAGGCAGGATTATTCGTCCGAAAAGGACCATCAGGTTTATCTGGGTGCCCGAGTTCTCAGGGACCGGCCCCTGGGTGAACGCGAACCCGGATCTGATGAAAAGAACCCTCTGCAACATCAATCTCGATATGGTCGGTCTGCGATTGAAGGAGAGCCAGTCATTTCTTTGCATGCATCGTACAACCTATGGCAATCCTCACTATATCAACGATGTGATGGAAAACTACTACAACTTCACAGGACTGGGCAACAGGGCAGGCCTGGCTGTCTCAGGAAGAACAGGGTTTGTAAGGAGGATCGTGGCAATGACCGGATCAGATGATCCCTTCTATTATGCCATCGACGATCATTACGGTGCTTCCGATCATGAGGTGTTCAACGACCCGGGCGTTCAGGTGCCGGGTATAATGATGATCACCTGGCCCGATCTTTATTATCATACCTCTCAGGATCTGGCCGACAAATGTGATCCCACCCAGCTTAAAAGGGTCTGTTTCATTGGAGCGGCAGCAGCATACACTATCGCCGGTGCAGGTGAGGAAATGGCGTCAAAAATTGCCGGCGAAGTGACCGGCAACTCTTCTTCCCGGATAGGGAAGCAGCTCACGCGAGCCATTGATGAGCTGGGAACGGCAAAAAAAGAGGATTTCTTCCCTAAATATAAAAGGACCAGGGGATTTATCGAAGCGGCCCTGATAAATGAAAAAGCAACACTTGCCTCCATTGCCGAGCTGGTACCGGACTCTCCGTCATTCAGCGGATATCTGGTCAGACTCTCTGTATCGGTTGAATCTGCCGGCAAGTCAGCATTGGAGGCTTTCGAAAGCTACGCTGAGATTGCGGGCAGACAACTCGGGATAATGAAAATCGCAATAAAGCCTTCTGCCACGGAGGTAAGAGCCGCCGGAATAATTCCTGCACTCACGCCCCTTTTTACTGAAAAAGGGTACAGAGGTTATAATGAAATACTGTCAGGCACCGATCCGAAACTCAGGGAAAAATATCCGGTAAAGGGAGTAGGGCTGGATACCCAGGAACTTGCCAGGCTCTGCAACGGAAAGAATTCAGCACTTGATATCAAGAAACTCCTCGACAGCCAGAGCAGGCGGGAGGCAGATCTTCAGGACATAATAAATTACATTTACTACCTTAGGGAAGCAGGCCTTGTGACAATGTAAGGACCGGTTTACTGCTTACCCCTGCTTACCCATTCGATCGATTGCTTCAGAAGCTTTCTGAAAATTGGATTTTCAAAGGTTGGAGCGTCATGCCCGCTCTGAAGTGTTACCACGCGGGCTTTGCCGTAATTTTTCGTCCAGCCGATAACAGGTGTGCTGGTGGGCTCATCG
>JAHYJA010000024.1 GCA_019429325.1 Bacteroidales bacterium | reverse complement strand
GGGGAAAACTTTAGATTGGTAAAGCTTATTCTTCGGTGATGAGGAAACTGTTTCTGGTATTGTTAATCCTTTGCCTGTCCGGAAACATTCTGCATCAGCAGGTTATTTTCAGTGAGCCTCTGAGCGGGAGGCTGACAGGGTATTCAATTGACGTAAAACTTGATACCGGCACAAAGACCCTGACAGGTGAGATGGAGACCTTCTGGGTCAATAGTTCTCAGGATATTGTCCCCGACGTCAGGATGCATCTCTACATGAATGCTTTCAGGAGCAGCAAGACTACTTTCAATAAAGGAAGAAGAGAGCCATCATCAGTCAGCAGGACAGATTACGGATGGATAAATATTAACGCCATTTCCACCCGCAGTGGTACCGATCTGCTGCCCTTTATGGATTTTATTAGTCCCGACGACGGAAATCCTGACGACAGTACTGTTGTTGCAATAACCCTGCCTCAGCCTGCTTTTCCCGGAGATTCGGTATTCCTGCAGATAACGTTTGAGACAAAGCTCCCTGCCACGATAAGGAGGACAGGCTACACCAAAGATTTCTGTTTTGTCGCCCAGTGGTTCCCTAAGTTCGGGGTTTATGAACCTGCCGGTATGAGGTATGCAGCCACCGGAGCATGGAATTGTCATCAGTTTCATCCAAACTCAGAGTTCTATTCCAACCACAGTGTTTATGATGTAAGCATAACTCTTCCAAAACAGTATGTTGTTGGAAGCGGTGGTATCGCCCTGTCGGAGAAGGATGCCGGGGATGATCTTAAGACCGTTTATTGCCGGGCTGAGGATATAGTTGATTTCGCCTGGACCGCATGGCCCGGTTATGCAGTCTTTAAAGACAAGTGGGAACATGTAGAAATAACATTGCTTATCCCCGGAACAAGAATCGATCAGGTCGACAGACAGTTTACAGCAGTGAAATATGCTCTGCGGTATCTGACAGATAATGTTGGCCCTTACCCGTGGCCGCACCTTACTGTTGTTGACCCTCCTTCCTTCGGGGCCGGAGCCGGCGGGATGGAGTATACTACGCTGTTTACATCAGCATCGGCTTACAAAATGCCCTCCTGGATTCATTTGCCTGAAATGGTGACAATTCACGAGTTCGGACATGCTTATTTTATGGGCATAATTGCCAGCAACGAATTTGAAGAACCATGGCTCGACGAAGGTGTAAACTCGTTTTGGGAAGTCAGGATAGTTGACCACTACTATGGGAAGAATTCCGGCCTGATCGATAATCCTCACCTGAAAGTTTCCGATGCCGCAGTGTCGCGCATAGGTTACACAACCTCACCTGTGAAACAGCTGGTCAGCAATAATGAAAGTGCATGGAATTATCCCAGGGGATCCTACAGCATAATGTCGTATAACAAAGCCGCGACCTGGCTTCTAACCCTGATGGGAATTGTGGGTGAAGAGACAATGAACGAGATATTCCGGGAGTACTACCGGTTATGGGCTTTCAGACACCCCTCGGGAAAAGACTTTGTCGATGTCGTCAATAAAGTTGTCGCCAGAATTCATGGAGACAGGTTCGGATCCGACATGAACTGGTTCTTTGAACAGGCACTTTACGGAACCGCAGTTTGTGATTACAAGGTAGCCGGTATCAGGAACACCTCCGAACCGGAATCAGATGGTTTTTACAAATCAGTAGCCGATATTGAGAGAGTGGGAGAGATGATGTTGCCTGTTGAGGTGCTCATCAGGTTTGATGACGGTGATGAAATTACAGAGTTCTGGGATGGGAAAAGCAGATTCGTATCATTTCAGTATACCGGCCCGCGCAAGATAGAAAGCGTAAAAATAGATCCTGAATTTAAGATAAGGATGGATATAAACTTTGTAAATAATTCGATGACAATTGAGCCGGACCTTGTTCCGGTAAGGCGGATGGCGGGCAGATTAATGATCGTAATTCAATTTCTTATCAGTATTATTTCTTTGTAAGAGAGATTTATATGAGAATACTCAGAGCTTTAAGTTCAGGTGCGTCAATGGCAATTACTGCATGGAAGGGTAATCTGACTATCTGGTTTTTTACTTTCCTGCCGGCTCTCCTGTTCGTAACACCACTCAAAGGAGTTTTAAAGGCAGGTCTGGGACAGAGCATGATCACTGAAAGGCTGGCAGACGGAATTGATATTGAAGTATTTGCTGATCTTGGTTTGATTTTCTCCGGACTTATGACATTTTTCAGATCTGGGTTCCTTCTTGTATTGTTGTCCGGATTATTACTGAATGTCTTTTTTTCAGGCGGATTATTCAGCTTTTTTTCAGGTACAGCGAAAAAGTCCGGACTCGCAGAATTTTTCAGAGCCTCGGCCGGAAATTTCTGGTCCTATCTTGTGATCATTCTCATTGTTAACCTGATAATCCTGGTACTTTTTATATTGATTGTTGTACTGCCCGTTTCAGTTATTATTCAGTCGGATAATGCGGCTGAAAATACAATATACAGCGCAGGGGTGATCTTAACCTCGTTCTTTCTTCTGGTTTTGCCCCTGCTACTGCTGGTTGCCGATTATGCCAGGGCATGGCAGGCGATAAGCGAAAAACCAGCGTGCTTCAGGGCGCTGGGTTACGGATTCCGGCAAACGTTTAAACAGTTTCTCAGATCTTACTTTTTAATGCTGCAGATTATGCTGATCCAGCTCCTTTTCGCAGCGGCAGTGTTCTCAGTTTTGCCGAATCTGAGGCCTGTCTCAGGTTCCGGGGTGTTTCTGCTTTTTATCCTGTCGCAGTTCCTGGTCCTTATAAGGATCATGCTGAAAGCATGGCGTTATGGAAGCGTCACGGCGTTAATGCTGTTTCCGGATTCCCCTGCTGAGGCTGAAGTTGCTGAGGATCAGCAGGGACCGGTCTTTTCACAGCCTCCGGATCCGGTTTTATACTGATGGTGAATGGAGGGTTCGTATACCAGTAGGTCGTAAGCGAATAATTTATTACAGCAGGCAGCCAGTGCCACAGTTCAATATTTGCGCTTATTCTGGTTCTGAAGGGTATGGCGTCCAGCGACCTGTATCTCAAGTTGACAGAAGTCCCCGGATGGAAGTTCCCACTTCCGTCAGGCTGTGCAATAAAGGGGTGGGTGAACACCTCCGGTCTGCACCATGCATAACCGTAATAATCCTCTGTACCTGTCCCGAAGCTCGACGGGAAAGATTCACCGTCGACATAGATCTTCTCATCTCCTTCACCCCACCATGCATCGACACTGTTCAGGACAGTTATAGCATCCCCTGCATAGACTCCCTGTCCAGCAATATCTGCAAAACTGATATCGCGGTGCAGTCCCGTGCCACCAGTCAGCTCTGAGCCGGCTGCCTCAATCTGATGGTACTCATGCCATGAGGCACCAAAATACATACTGTTCCTGTCCCATCTGTAATCTGTCGTCTCTGCTTCCAGGTCTGCCTTCACCTCCTGTCCTCCTAGGTTTATAAGCTTTATGATGCATTTTCCCCTGAATGGCATAAGCCAGTATGATTCCATCTTAAGTTCATTATCAACACTGGTGAAAAATGTTGAAGAGGTGGTCTCCCTGTAAGCTGTTCCGAAAAAATGTCCGGCAGGTACCCAGATGGTGCTGTGATCATCAAATCTGATGTTTATTACGGTCGATTGAAGAGCCTGCGGCATGTTATCTGCCTCAAGCTTCAGAGTGACCTTCCTGATGGCTGATCTTTTTTCAGAAATGATCAGTTGTGCCGAATCACCTGCCTGAATAGCCAGCGACAGAGGATGCTTTCTGTTCACTCTTCCTGCAGTCAGTTCAGGGGCCTCCAGCAGACTGTTCGTCCCGGCAATCATTTCAGAAGCATGGGCCAGTTCATTTAAACTGAAAGAAACGACTCTTGCCCCTTTTTGGTACTGCCTGTAGCATATATTATAATAAATGCTTGGTTTTCTTGATTCAGGGGTTATGACAACAGCATCACATTCGTAGGTTATCCTGCAGTGGTTTTTGTAAGGGATCGGAAGATAAAGATTATGTCCTCTCTGATGAGGTTCGGATTCGGGTGATACAGAGGTGCTTAATGGCGGACCGGCAAGGAGATGGCCGCTGAGCACCTTAAGTACATTCTCTGCAATAAGCGGCTCACTGTTACCATCGATGTAAATTCTTAATATACCGTCTGAGCTTCCTTCCCCGGCAAAGGTCATCCACCATCTCACTATTGCTCCGGGTCCCCCGGCGTCAAAAAGGATATACTCTGTCCTTCCTGCGGAGGAATCGACTCCTTGAAAATGAGTGTAGTCGGAATTGGCGAACCAGTTGGAAAGGCCCTCCAGGTCAGATCTCCTGTCATAACTGCTGAACTGTTTAAGATTGTAAAAAGGATCGGGGAAGCGTGTCAGGCTCTCCCTGTCAGTCATCTCGATCAACAGGCTCCGGATGCTCACAACCTTTTCCCTTTTGCAGCAATAAAGGAGGGCTCCGCAGAAAATGAATATTAACGGGAGCACCACAAGATCTCTTTTTGAATATATCATTTTATACTTGTTAATCAATTATTCAGTCTTGCCAACTGCCAACTGCCAACTGACTTCGGTCTTCGGTCTTTAATGGCTCAGGGCACCAGCCTTCGCGTAAAGCTTCGGCTGGCAAAGCAGGGCTCAGGGCAGGAAGCAGAGAACGGAGGAGCGATAGAGCGACAAAGCGAGTTTAGTCATTCGATTGTCATTCGATTGTCATTCAATTGTATGACAATTAATGACGGCGCAGCGACAAATGACGGCGCAGCCGAATGATGCGGTCTTCGGTCTTCCGTCTTCCGTCTTCGGTCTTCCCTAACCCTCACTCCAAATTTACCGCTTTTCCGGCTGCGGCACTCCTCTTCATTAAAAAAATTGTACCTTAATGCCGGCAACAGATAAACAGAGTTAAAATGAACAGGGAAGAATTACTTGTTTTAAAGGATGAGGCTGAGAATCACCTCGTTAATGAGCTTTTACCGTTCTGGATGAGCAGGATGACCGATGAAGTGAACGGCGGATTTGTTACTCATTTTGACCGGAACGGCAAAGATACCGGCGAGGATGAGAAATCACTGATAGCTCAGACGCGGTCAGTTTATACCCTTGCTTCGGCACATCGGGCAGGATATGGAGGAGGACTACTGGCAGGTATGGCAGGGCATGGGGTGGATTATCTTATTGGAAGGATGTGGGACGATGAACAGGGAGGTTTCTATTGGATGACGGATCGGAGCGGAAATGTCAGGAATGACATGAAAATCATCTATGGCCACAGTTTCGCAATCTATTCCCTCAGTGAATATACACTGGCTACAGGAGACCCGCGCGGTGCAGAGTATGCCGGCAAAGTGTTTGACCTGATACAGAAATACTGCGCTGATACCATGTATGGAGGATATTGGGAAATGTTTCACCGCGACTGGACCCTCTGCGGACCGGGAAGCCGGGGAGGGGACCGTAAAACCCTCGATGTTCATATGCATCTGATGGAGGCCTTCACAACCCTGTATGAGTGTACGGGAAAAGAGGTTCACAGGAGAAAACTTATGGAGATAATTGACAATCTGCTTAATCGCTTCCTCCATCCCCTTTACAAAACAGGGATCCCGCAGTTCTTTAAGGACTGGACACCAGCACCCCAGATCAAGTTCGATATTATCTGGGGCTGGGACAGGTTCACAGGTCAGGGACAAAAAGCGAACACCACCGACAATACAAGCTTCGGACACAATACCGAATTTGCCTGGCTTTTACTGCACGCTCTTGATATCCTTAAGATTTCCCCGGAGAATTACAGGGATATTTTTAAAACAATCTTTGAGCATACAATCCGGAACGGTATCGACAGGGAATTTGGCGGCGTATTTGTTGAAGGTCCGAATTCCGGCGGAGTCTCTGACATGGAAAAGGAATTCTGGCAACAGGCTGAAGTGCTGATAGGGATGCTCGACGCCTTTCTGTTGCTCAAAGATCCTGATTATCTGAGCGCCTATAAGAATGTTCACCGTTTTGTCTTCGATAAGATGATCAACAGGGGGGTGGGAGAGTGGTACCCGCTCATGACCCGCGAAGGTGAGCCCATATGGACGCATATGTCGCACTCCTGGAAAATAAACTACCATACAGTGCGATCGATGATACAGAGCATTGAGCGCCTGAACAGGGTTCTTGCTGAATTTTAATCCTGTCAGGATTACTGTACCGAAAGTAAGTGATATAATTCATGGAGAAACTCCTTATTGGAGGCTGACAGATAGTGAGCCTCTCCACCCATCCTGCTGAAAGTTTTAAAATACCTGAGATAATAGGCAGGATTATCTGCCGGAGGTTCTCCGTCCTTCGACCAGTTCCAGTCGGACCTGGCAAGATCTACTGCCACTATAAAATGATTATCTATATGCCTGTTGCGCTGGATCTCAAGGTTCTGAGCCATCGATAGTGCCTTTTCAAATATCATCGGGGACATTATTGCAGAACCGACTGACAGGTATACCCCGTTTTCTATATTGCTTACACTGCCGGCAAAACGAAGGAAGTCCGCAAGGGCTGTTCTCCCTGTTGCAGCGCCACTGTTTGCCGGATGGGTATAGATTATATCATGACCGATCATCGGATGCCCGGTAAACGGGACTTTTAATTCAAATGCCTGGCATTGTACCGAATATTGGCGGAACGGATGAGGAATGCTCATGAACCCGGGTGCAAGTTTAAATTTGTCAATAGCCCAGTAAAGGTCCAGCGCTGCTGCGGCTCCAGAAGGGTCCTTGTCTGTCAGTCTCCGGGATTCCTTCACCAGAAATTCCGGATCCGGTATTGTAAGCCCTTCATTTGCTATCATTTTTCCCACAGATTCTCCGTATCCCAATCCTTCCATCGCACCTGAGAGCAGTGCCAGGTTAATAAAAAGGCCGGTCTCTTCCCATATACCAAACTCTCCTTTGCTGACGTTTGCACGAACGTCTTCGCTCGTCATCCCCTGGTATGCAATTTCCCAGTCGTGTATAATGCCGGCACCGTTGGTTGCCAAATGGGTAACCCATCCTTCACGCATCAAAGCTATAAGTACCGGGGCCAGACCATTCTTAATAGTATGGGCACCGAATGCAAGAATTACTGACCTGTTATTCTTCCTGGCTGTTCTTATTCTTTCGGAAGTCTTCCTGATCAGATCCTTCTGGCTTTGCGACAGGCCTTCAGGCTTCCAGGAGAGAGGAACACGGTCCTTCTCAATGAAGATCCTGTTCCTGCGTTCAGCCAGTTTTTTAATTCTCAGCTTATCCCTGTCAAATCCGATACTCTGCATTTTTACCTGATATTTAATAATTTAAGCAGGTGATCTGCCTGCGAGAAATCAGGAACGATGATATCGGCTCCGGCTTTTATAAGCCGTTCTCTTTTGGCAATATTGAGGCCGTGCCGTCTCAGTTCATTACTTGCCACACCTGTTGAGAAGCCTCCTCTCTTACGGGCCTCCCTGATCTCAACAGGTCCGTCCCCGAATGTTACAATCGTTTTCGCTTCAGATATTCCGATATTACCAATAATCCGTTCGAGCAGTATCCTTTTCGCCTCTTTCCGGATGTCACCTGTGGCCCCGTATATCCTGCCTTCAAACAGATGATCGTAACCAAGCACGGAGGCTTCGTGTTTTACATCCTCTTCATCGGTACCGCTGGTGAGGTATAATCTAATACCGGTGTCATACAGCTTTTTCAGAAACGGAATGCTGCCCTTTATTGTCAGGTCTTCCGGTGTAAGTTCTCCGCGAAGAAGTTTCCCTTCACGCTTTTTGACCATCTGCATCAGATCGTAATTATAGATCTCCTTATAACCATGTTCGTCAAGCATTTCATCCTCTGCAACAAATCCGAACTCCCTTATCAGATCGAGCAAAATTTTCATCTGCATCAGCGTCTGTATACCGGTCGTCTTATCAATGAATTCATCTACCCTCTCCTTTACTTTACAGAATGTTGCTTCGTCAGCATCACCATACCTCTTGCCCAACACTGCCCTTAACATCATGGGCGACATTATGAGTTCCCATCCTTCGCGCAACGTTGAAACGGTGCCGTCGTTATCGAATATTGCATGCCGGATATTCAAATCACTTTTCAGGCTTGTGACAATCTCAATGTCCGTATTGTCATGGTAGTGTGCATGCCGGGGATCCTCTGCAATTTCGGGATCGAAGATATAATCGGGGTCCTGTCCGATGGCAATGATCTCTTCCGGAGAGGCTGTTCCTGTCTGGTATAGTTTCCGCACGGTTACTCCGGCTGCGAAATTTCCAAGTTCTGCTGCGGTTCTGGTATTATATCCCGCCGCCAGTGCAGCCGATGCACCTGCAAGATAACTGTCTCCCGCACCCACGGTGTCAGTCTTTGAAAGGATCATCAATCCGGGAATGAAGATAATTCCTTTATCATCTATTGTCAGTGAGCCCCTGCTCCCCCGGGTTATGAAAAGAGGTTTGCCATACCTTTTATACAATTCTTCAGCCACCTTCTTTATTTCATCTGAAGAGACCATATCACCCGGCTTCTTTTCAATCCCGCACTGTTGTGATGCTTCAACATCATTCATCTTCCTTAATGCACCGGTAAATGAGCCTGCATAGTTTCTGCTGTCGGCGATGAATGTTTTATCTCCGTTCCGGCTGATAACTTCTGTTAATTTACTCCTGAAATAATCGGTGTGTATTCCGGAAAGCACCTGTTGATTAATTATAACAAGATCGAGACTGTTCAGGCTGTCCGACAGGTTTTTAATCAGTTTATCTGCACTATCCTCCGAGAGCTTGTTGAAATTTCCGAAATCAATCCGGCTCCCTTCATTGTCGCCGGAAATTGGCTTTACATAGACATGTGTGGCCCATTCCTGGTCCTGAATTATTAGATTATCTGTGCCGATCCCCGCTTCTTTCATGAGTCTGACCATCTCAGCACCAAAAGCATCGTTGCCGATAACGCCGAACACCCTGATGTCTTTTATTTCCATCGCGGCAAGGTTAGCGGCAACATTGCCTGCCCCTCCCAGAGAGTATTTTTGCTGCCGGACCGTACGGGTCGTCAGTCCGGTCTCTATTGATATTTCACTCCCTGCCTCATCAACGAACCAGTAAGCATCCAGGCAGAAATCCCCCAGAACGCCGATCCTTGCATGTTTGATCGCCTCAATTACTTCACGAACCGATCCTGTCTTCATACCTCTGCATTTTCTGTATTGAAAAAATTATCCTCTACTATCCGGCACAAGGCATGCAACACCGGAAGATGGAGTTCCTGAATCATGGCGGTACTCTCTTCCGGAACATTGACAAGTATGTCACAATGATCCTTCATCCTGCCGCCTGTTTTGCCGGTGATCCCGGCAACCTTTATGCCAATGGCCCGGGCAGTGATGCATGCATCTATAACATTCCATGAATTTCCGGAGGTGCTGACAGCAATAAGAACATCGTTTGGCTTACCCAGGGCAATGATCTGCTGAGCGAAGATCAGATCAGGATCTATATCATTTGATATTGCCGTTATCAGAGGGTTGTTTGCTGCCAGAGAAATCGCCGGCAATCCGGCTTCCAGCCTGTGGCCGATAAATGTGCCTCTGTCCGGAGAAACCTCAGCAAGCTTTTCCTTGATTATTAGAGACAGCGGCCTCTTCATTTCGAAACTTTTCATAAGCTCCCCGGCAATATGAAGAGAATCTGCACTGCTTCCTCCATTGCCGCAGATAAGTAGTTTGCCGCCTGATTCAAAGCATGTGATCAGTGATGCGGCTGCCTCTTCGATAAACCCCCTGATCTGGTGCAGGGATGGATATCTTTCACATAATTGATCAAGAATCGTATCTTTGCCCATAACAAATAATTCAGATTTCATCATAAAAATATAACTTTAATGCAAATAAATATAAAAACGATAAAAACACTCTTAATCTCAGCTCTGTTCAGTCTGTTGATCATTGTGTTACCTGGCTCGCTGAATGCCCAGTTTACACTTGACCTGGAATCAGGGCTGGTCTCTACGGGTTATAATGATGTCAGGATCCCTGGTAACGAGGGCACACTATTTTCATTGAACGAGGATCTTGATTCTGATTCGAAGATCTTCCTCCGCATCAGACTTAATTATGCCATAGGCGATCGTCATACATTATCAGCCTTATACGCTCCTTTAACTGTACTTTCCGATGGCAGTTTCTCAGGAGAGGTTAATTTTGAAGGTGTGCTTTTCCCGGCAGGCAATGAGGTGGATGCAACTTATAAATTTAATTCTTACAGGCTGACCTATCGCTATACAATTGTAAAGAAGCCGAAGTTTGACTTCGGACTCGGTTTTACAGCAAAAATAAGAGATGCTGAAATCGCCCTCAGGTCCGGTGAGCTTTCCGGAGAGAAGATCAATGTTGGTTTTGTCCCCATAATCAATTTCAGACTTGCCTGGAGCATGAGTGAAAAATTCGGACTGCTTTTTGAAGGTGATGCCCTGGCTGCTCCCCAGGGCAGGGCTGAGGATGTGCTGATTGCCGCAACATACAGACCAAACGACAGGTTTGGATTCAAGGCAGGCTACCGTCTGCTGGAGGGAGGCGCTGAGAATGATGAGGTCTATACTTTCTCGTTGTTCCATTATGCCTCTGCCGGTTTACTTATAAACTTCTGATATTGTTTGAAATGCCATTAAAAAATCTGATTTTATCTTATGAAGCCAATTGAAACAGGTGATATGATACCGGAATTTTCACTTCCTGATCAGGATGGGAAGATCTTTGACGTTAAGAATGTGCTCGGACAGAAAAAGCTTGTCATATTCTTTTATCCCCGTGATGGCAGCCATGGCTGTACGAGGGAAGCCTGCTACTTCCGTGATTTTTCCGAAATCTTCATTGAGGCTGATGCAGTTATTATTGGGATAAGCGGGCAGTCGGTTGAGAGTCATAAGGATTTTGCCGCGAAATACAGCCTCAATTACCCGTTGTTAAGTGACAAGGGCGACAAAGTGCGGGAATTGTTCGGTGTACCGTCAGATGCTTTTGGCATGATCCCCGGACGTGTAACCTATGTAGTCAGCAAAGAGGGAAAGGTTGTACATGTTTTTAATTCCCAGACACAGGTCAGAAGGCATGTGGATGAAGCTCTTAAGGTTGTCCTTGTTCTCAGGAAAGCGGACGCCGGAGATAGTTAATCTGCTTCCTTCATTAGTTTTACCTGTACTCCTGCATACAGCATCCGGCCAAAATCGGGGTAGCCGTTTACGGTTGAGTATCTCAGGTCCGAAAGATTTCTTACCCTGAAATATAACCTTACAGGCACCTTGCCTTTTGTCGTATAACCACCGTTGATATCGGCAACAAAGAAGTCTCCAAGTGGCTGTGGACCGTGGTATGCAGGTACGAAACGGTCATTCTCAAACGGGGCGACATATTTGCATAATATATTGATATCAAATGCTTTCTGTCTGAAGTACAAACCTCCCGAAGTGATCAGTGCCGGGTGTTCACGGTTGGCGACCATCTGGTTGTCATTTTCCATTCGCGATCTAATGAGCGTAAAATTGAAGAATGGCCTTAGTGTGTTCATGACCGGAGGTGGCAATGCTTCAAACTCAATGCCCGTCTGACTCTGATTCCGGTTAAGATATAATACCCTTACTTCACCGGTTTCAATTGATGTTGCTGTAGTGCCGCTCAGTACAATGGCATTCTTCTGAAAGACACCGAAGGCCGTAAGGGAATACTTCCCCAATTCTGTTTTGTATATTGATCCGATATCAATTTTTAACCTCGTTTCATTTTCGGGTTCTGTCATTGAAGTGGAAAGTGTTCCTACACGTGGTTTGACCTGCCCGGCAGCAGAATTGACATGAAAAGACAGATTCCGGCTATAGTCAAAAGATGCTCCCAGAGTAGCCTGGATTACCGGCGCTTCCCATTCATCAGTTACAGGAGTTACATCCCTGAAAAGGCCTCCGTCTCCCTCAATGTTATAGGCTGCATACTCATTGAGGTACGTTCCTGTAAAGCGGATTCCGGTATCAAAAGTAAAGCGGCCTAACTGCTGTTCGTCCGCAATCACTGCTGAAAAGGTCTCTGTATCACATCGTTTGCCTATATAAAATCTCTTTCCGTTGGGTGCCACCCATCGGTTGTAGAGGCCTCCGAACCTCAGAACATTTGATGATGACAGCGCGACTGCCTGAAGAAAATTTACCCCGTATTCATAATCCTTCTCGTTGGATTCGGTTTCCCTGACTTCGTCAATGAATGTCGGATTGCGTCGTGAGTAAAACAACTGAAGTTCCGACGTTAAATTATTTCCCGGCCTGTACTCAATTCTGACATTCGATAGCAATGCCCGGTATGGATCAAAGCTTTGCCTCATGTTCCTGTACCTCGGTTCGGCTGGCTCCAGGGCAATCGCCATCTCCCTGGTACCGTCGAGACCGAAAATGTTTGCCTTCAGAATGATGGAACTGACAGGTTGCCAGGTCATTCTGGCGTACAGGTTAGCCATAGACTCATTGGCATGCATTCCCTTCGGGCCTTCAGTGCGGTCATACCCGCCACCGGCAGCATAGCTGAGCCGGCCGATCGTATTGCCCGTCGATAAATGTAAATGTGCCGTGTTGAAGGTTCCATACTCCGCTTCAAGAACAGTCTCTGAAGACTGGTATTCGCGGGTCTTGATATTTATCAGCCCGGAAAGTCCTGATAAACCTGTAAGCAGTGCGGCACTTGAACGGATAATCTCGATCTCCTCAATATCGGAGGCTGAGAAGAAATAGGGGAGCTCCTCAAATTCCTTTTGCCAGACACCATTGATGGCATAATCGGGATATGGGTATTTCTGACCTCTCACCGAAAAGAACTGCTTCACCTGCCTTCCTCTTGTCTCGGTAAGACCACCCGGAACATGGTTCAGGGCATCAATAACAGTATTTGCTCCCTGCAGACGAATTTCGTTACGGCTGACAACACTCGTTGCAGGCAAAATCGACAGTGGCTCTGTCAAAGGTTGTTCCGTGAGCTTTGATATGCGCGGCTTCGCTATGATAAAAACCGTATCGATCTCGATTACCTGTGCTTTCAGCAGAGAACTGCTGAAGGAAATTATCATTATGATAATAAGTACTTTAAATCTATTATATGAGCATCTTTCCCTTACATCTGTTATCATGACAATCGTATTTTCAGACCAAACCTGAACCTTGAACCTTGAACCTTGAACCTTGAACCTTGAACCTTGAACCTTGAACCTTGAACCATGAACCTTGAACCTTGAACCTTGAACCTTGAACCTTGAACCTTGAACCTTGAACCTTGAACCCCTCCCAACCGACTGGTAAATATAATTCTTAACAGAATTTTCTTTAAACAGATTAGCCTTTTTAATGATAATTAACATTTTCAAAAAGGTAAATTCCTCCAATTTTGTATCTTTAAACACAGATGGGGATTATATTTATTGCAATCACCTGAATATCAAATAAATTAGTTTGTAATCAAAATAATTTTAACTTGGCTGGCCTCAACCATTTCCGGATAACTGGTATTAAAACCTGTTCATTTTTCCTGTTTATATTCTTATCTGCTTCCATTTTTGCAGGTCATTATGACTGGCCTGCATGGAGGTACGACCATAACCGTTCTGCAGTAACGCCGGAACAGCTTTCCGGGGAGCTTTATCCCCAGTGGCAGGTTAAATACTCACCAAGGATACCTGTGTGGGATGATCCGCTTAACCAGGACATGATGCAGTTTGACAGGATCTTTGAACCAATTGTCGCAGGCGGCAGGATCTTTCTGGGCTTTAATGATCAGGACAAGGTAGTGGCACTCGATATTAACACGGGGAAAGAACTGTGGCATTTTTATGCTGACGGCCCCGTCAGACTGCCCATGGCGGCAAACAAGGGCAGAATCTATTTTACCGGAGATGACGGTTCCTGCTATTGCCTTGATCAGGAAACCGGCTTTCTTGTCTGGAAGATTCTTCTTGCTCCCGGCACAAACAAATTGCTGGGAAACAAAAGGCTCATCTCGATGTGGCCGGCAAGAGGAGGAATTGTGATTAAGGATGATATAATTTATACAGCTGCAAGCATCTTTCCCATGATGGGTACATACATATATGCCTTGGGTGCGGAAAACGGCAGGGTGATGTGGAAAAACGAAGCAACCGGGAGCAACTATATTCTCCAGCCTCACAGGTCACCTGCCTTTGCTGATGTGGCCCCGCAGGGATGCTTTACCATAAGCGGAGACGTCCTGCTGGTTGCCGGCGGACGTTCGGTTCCTGCCGCTTTTGACATCAAAACCGGAGAACAGCTGTACTATCAGCTTGCTGCAAGCGGAAAGACCGGAGGAGCCTTTACCTGCGCCAACGACAGGGTATTCTTTAATCACCACCGCGAACGTATGACCTATATGTATGATTCGGAAACAGGGAACAGGATCAGGGCAGGTGCAGGGGAGTATCCTGTTGTCGATGGTGATACAATCTATTTCTCAGGGAACAGCATTACCGCTGCTCTGCTTAATAGTGAGAAAAATCTTGATACTCTCTGGACAATCGATGTTCCGGCAACCGGTGATTTGATAAAGGCGGGTAATATCCTTTACAGTACAGATTCGGAAGGAATAAATGCTGTCCGCCTGGTTCGCGGAGCAAAACCTGAGGTGATCTGGCGCTACCCTTCAGACAGAAGTTTTCAACGCCTTGTCGCATCCTGTGGTAAACTGATTGCCGTAACTGACGACGGGACAATTCAGGTTTTCGGAGAGACTCCGGCCGCACAACCGGTTAACCTGAAAAGAAACCGGGAACCTGCCGGCTCCATTCTGCCCTGCGCAGGGAAAATAATCAGAACATCGCGAACCAGGGAGGGCTATGCACTGCTTTTCGGGAAAGTAAGGAAAGGACTCCTGCAAAGGATGATATCAAAGACGTCGCTTCATATTACTGTTTTTGGGAACAACAGCAACGAAGTCGAACTATTAAGGGCCCATTTTGACAAAAAGGGAATAAAGACGGACCGCCTCTCTTTTCTGATCTTTAATGAAGATACCTTTCTTTCACTTCCTAAGTATTTTTCATCCCTGACCATAATAAATGACAAATCATATTTAAAAGATCTTGACGCTGTTAAGCTTAAACAACTGTACGAATCTGTGAGGCCTTACGATGGCAGGATCTGGGTTCGGGCAGGCAGAAGGGAGAGGGTGCAGTTATTTGAAACCGCTGAAAAGGCCGGAATTCAGGGAGCAGAGTTAAGAAAAGGCATGTGTTATGCCATGGTGTCGCGGACCGGAGCCCTGGAGGGATCTTCCCCGTGGACCCATAATAACGGTGATATAGCAAATACACTGAAATCTGACGATAACCTTGTTAAAGCCCCGCTGGGAATACTGTGGTTTGGCGGTAACTCCAACATGGATGTATTGCCGCGGCACGGTCACGGCCCGGGAGAACAGGTAGTGGACGGTCGCCTTATTATTGAGGGTATCAGCAGTATCAGCGCACGGGATGTTTATACGGGAAGGGTACTCTGGAAGCGGGAGTTTGAGAAACTGATGGATGATTCCTGGCTGGTATATTATGACGAGACATATGACGAGGAGAACCCTCTCGATACGAAATACAACCAGGGACATCTGCCAGGAGCCAATGCCAGGGGAACAAATTTTATTGCTACCAGGGAATACGTATACCTTATTGAGGGGAACAAATGCAACCTTATCGACATCAGGACCGGGGAGCTGAAAAAAGTCTTCTCCACGGGCAATGACGAAACGCGGGAACTTGGATATATAGGCGTTTATGAGGACCTGCTGATCCTTGGAAATAATTTTGCCGAATTCCCCGGAATGGAAGGTGACTCCGTGATAATTAAAAACCCGAAGTTTACCGATTACAATATTACTGCAAGCCGGGAGCTTATCGTGATGAACCGCTTCACAGGGAAAAGACTCTGGAGTATGCCTGCCAACCACGGGTTTATCCATAATTCAGTTATTGCCGGGGATGACAGGCTTTTCTGCCTTGACAAGCTTCCTCAATACCTCGAGACCAGGAATCGCAGAAGGGGTGAAGCACAGCCTGAGGGCTCCAGAATGCTTTGCCTGGACATCAGAACAGGCGAAAAGATATTTGAGGTGGAAGAGGATATCTTCGGGACCTGGCTTGGCTATTCAGCCGGGCATAAGCTCCTGTTGCAGGCCACGCGTCCTTCGCGCGATATGCTTAACGGTGAGGAAGGGAACAGGATGATAGCATATAATGCGATGACCATGGAGAAAATCTGGGACAAGAACATCAGATATGCCAATCCTCCAATCATACATAATGACAGGATCTATACAAACGGAGAGGGATTTGGCCTTCTTACAGGTGAACCACTGGTCGAAAATGATCCGGTAACAGGTGAAGAGCTCAAATGGAATTTCAGGCGGGAATATGGTTGTGGTATTGTGGCTGCCAGTGAGCATCTTCTGACATTCCGTTCCGCATCTGCAGGATTTGTTAATCTCGGACTGTTCGAAGGTACTGCCAGTCTGGGAGGATGGAAGCCCGGATGCTCGACAAACCTGATTGCTGCCGATGGAGTCCTTAATTCTCCCGACTATACAAGAACCTGCCAGTGTCCCTACCAGAACCAGACCTCCCTGGCCCTGATCCATATGCCGTGGATGTCGTACTGGACTAACAGCAACTACATCTGGAACGGCAACCAGATTCAGGCACTCGGACTGAACTTTAATGCTCCCGGTGACCGGAGCTCGGATGAAAATATCCTGTGGCTTGAATACCCGGTTGCGGGAGGACCTTCACCAGAGATACCGGTGAAAATGGACACTGTCAACTATTTCAGGATCAGGAAGGAACCTATCTCGGTCATTTCTGAAAGCACTCCCTGGATAAGTGCCAGTGCCATTGGCGGCGTCAGATCGCTCGAAATTGCACTCTCAGCAGAGAGCCGCGTTCCGGAGGCTTCATATAAAGTAAATCTCTATTTCAGTGAACTTGAGGACAGGAGGGGAGGAGAACGCATTTTTAATATCGGAATACAGGGCAAAACGGTGCTTGAAAACCTTGATATTGCGTCTGAAGCGGGCAGGTGTGACAGGGAAATCGTTAAATCATTCGGAGGAATTAAAGCAGGCAGGTCAATCAGGATCGACCTGACACCGGTTAAAGGAAATACTATCATCTCAGGCGTTGAAATTATTATGGAGGGATAGTTAAGAAGTGCTGGCCCCAGACCTGAAGATACTTAGGAACAGATGAGAAAAATAAAATATATCAGGGTAATTGTACTTGCCGGGGCAATAAGCCTGGCATGCACAACCAAAGTATCGGAATGGATGCTTCTTAACTCTGAAGCCGCTCAATATACCCTGGTTTACATGCATGCCGGAACTGTTACCCCTGCCGTCAGACAGCAGAATACCGCACTGTCGGCCAGTCTGCAATTAACCAATATACAGTTCAGGAGTCTGCAGAGAGATGAAGTTGAAATTCCATATTATGCCCTCTATTATAAAAACAGACTCTTTTCAAAATACACTGATTACAGGGAACTCGACAAACTGGCAATATCACCAGTGCGGGAGAGAATTGCCCGGGAACTGATGTCAGGCAAACTTTGCGTTTTGCTATACCTCAAATCGGATATTAAGGAGAAAGATGAAGCAGGTTTGCGGATCATTAAACAAACGGTGGCCTCATCACCCTTCAGCAAAATAATCCCGGTGATTGAACTGAGCAGAAGCAACAGGGATGAAGCACATTTTGTGTCGTTGCTCCTGAATGTGGAGAGTGATCTCAGATCCTTAAGGGAGCCTATGCTGTTTGGCATCTTTGGCAGATTCACTGCTCTCGAACCACTGCTCGCAAAGGGTATTTCCGCGGAGAACATTAACCTTATGATAGATTTCCTTACTGCTGACTGCAGTTGTCTTATAAAGGATAATCTTCCGGGCATAAACATCCTCTATAAGGGCAGCTGGGAGAACCCGGCACCTGCCCTCGTAAACCCGATACTCGACGCCAGCCCGGCACTATTGCACCGATAAATGGATCAGGATACAATTGCATATGATTCTCTTTCTGACAGACCCCTCCCCAGGTGGCTCACCGACCAGAGGGACGGACTCAACACATATCAGCCGGTAATGGCGGAGATGAAGGAGGACAGATCACTGGGTGTCTCTTTTGCTGTGACCGGACTGATAATTGTTCTTGCCGTTGCATTCCTGACAATTTATATCCTGCGTAAAAAACGTTCACTATGAGTCCCTTCAGACTGGTATTAAAAGAGATTTTCTTCAGGAAGGTTAATTCCCTTGTCATTCTGATCACAGTCATTGTTGCCAGTACGGTGTCGGTAGCAATATATACACTTAGCAAGGCAAGTGAGAATGAGACCAGGAAAATAATGAGGGAACAGGGACTCAACCTTTATATATTCCCGAAAGGCACCAGCCTTATAGATTTCTATTCGGTAAACAACCTTTCCACTTTCCCTGAAGATTATGTCGACATGCTGGCAGAATCGAAAACTTTCGATGCCGTAAGGCACCTTACCGGAATTCTTCAGGTTAAATATCCCGACTGGAAGGATCCCAATGGTTCATCTCACCAGATCCTTCTTACAGGGTACAAGGATGAGGCGATGCAACGTTTCCTTCCAAAGCAGGAGATCATGGGCTACGATGTCCCGAAAGGTTCAGTCAGGATCGGCGCATTGCTGGCAAGAAACATACCCGAAAGTTTGCCATTTACCATAACCGGCACCGATGGGCTTATGAGGGAGTTCACAATTGCTGAAAGACTGGATGAGGGTAAGGGGATGATAGATCAGGGTGTCTCTTTTAACCTGGAGGATCTTCAGCAACTGCTTGGTATGCAGGGACAAATCAATAAGATAGAGGCTCTTGGGTGTGTCTGTCATGACGGAAGAATAAATAATGCACGGAACCAGGTGCAGGCGATTTTCTCCGACCTCGAGGTTACCGAGATGAGCAGTATCGCTGATGCCCGTGAGAACCAGAGACTTATGATGAACAAGTATGGGGCATTCATTATACCATTTGTTATTATCTCCTGTCTGCTTCTGACAGGACTGCTCTTCTATCAGAACGTTAACTCCAGGCGCAGGGAGATCGGCCTTTTGAAAGCAATGGGAAGAGGCAATGGAACGATATTGTTAATGGTGCTTTCCAAGGCATTTATCCTTGGATTATTGGGAGGTGTCGCAGGATTCTTTGCAGGGAGTCTGATTGCTGAGTATTTCGGAAGGGAGATTTTTAAATTCACTGCAATGAGTATTAAACCTTTATGGAGCCTGTTCTTATACACTCTTGTTCTGTTTCCGTTACTGTGGATGTTGGCAGGCTGGGCTCCGGCTCTTTATGCTACACAGGTCGATGCGGCAAAGACATTGAGTGAGGAATGAGCGCAGAGAATAGCGCAGGGCACAGAGCACAGGGCACAGGGCAAAAGGTGAGGAATGAGGAATGAGGAATGAGGAGTGAGGAATGAAGTATGCTGGAAGTTAGAAATATATCGAAAAAGTACAAAAAGGGTTCAGATGAATTTACCGCTCTCAACGGTGTGAGTCTGAGCATCGGAAAGGGTGAGTTTGCAGTTATTACAGGAGCGAGCGGTTCCGGAAAATCGACACTGCTTTATACTGTGGGAGGACTCATCAGGCCTGACTCAGGAGAGGTATTGTTCGACGGAACCGGTATTTATGATCAGAAACCGGAGTTTCTGAACCAGTACAGGAAGAGGGATGTGGGATTCATGTTTCAGCAGTTTCATCTGATGCCTTACCTGACTGTTTATGAAAACATCAGGCTTACCTGTTATGCCAGACAACACCTTGACAGGATAGATTATTATCTTGAAAAATGTTCTCTTAATGGCATGAAGAGGAAGTATCCCTCGGAACTCAGCGTGGGGGAAAAACAACGCACGGCTTTTATCAGGGCCATTGTCGCTGATCCTGTGTTGCTGCTTGCCGATGAACCCACCGGAAATCTCGATCCGGAGAACAGCAACATACTTATGCTGATGATCGAAGAGTACAACCGGAACGGTGGTACAGTACTCCTTGTTTCTCACGACCCGGGCCTGTCAGCAAATACCGGCAGGAGGATAATTCTTCAATCCGGCAAGGTTGTCGGTTCCTCCGTAACGCCGTAACACAGGCAGGGGGCTGGCGCGGATCTGCGATCCGTGCCAATAACCTCAACACCGTAACGCCCCTACGTATAAATACCCCATTTAAAATAGGCTTTATCCTACTTACCTGGCTCCTTTATATGCCTTACTTTTGTTGTGGAAAACTATCAACAGCTAATACTCAATACCTTTATGCAGAGTTACTATGATCTGCTGATGCAGGATGTCAGATTCGAGGAGGGCCTGAATGCCTGCATGAACTGCGGGGTCTGCACAGCCATATGTCCCGCGGCTGAGTTTTATCACTACGATCCGAGAAAAATAGTGGATATTGTCCAGACAAAGGATGACGACCAGATTTCGGTACTGCTTAAATCGGAAGAGATATGGTATTGCGGAGAATGCATGTCCTGTAAATTACGTTGCCCCAGAGGCAATACTCCGGGACTGATCGTGATGGCTCTGCGCTCGCTTTCTCAGAAACTCGGATTCTTTACTGAATCTGAAAAAGGGAGGCAGCAATTCGCCATAAAGAGGACTGTAGGAGAGAATATCTTTAAATATGGTTACTGTGTTGCCACTTACGGTGTGAACCCGGAGATGCATCTGGAGCAGGGGCCGATATGGAAATATATTCTGGAACATACGCGCGATGTTTTTGAACGTCTGGGAGGCAAGATTGATGAGATGGGAACAGGGCCGCTGAGAAGAATTCCTGACGATGCCAGGGAGGAACTCAGGAAGATCTTTGACGTAACCGGAGGTACTGAATTCTTTGAGACAATTGAAAAACATTCAAAAAGAAAAGCTTCGGAGATGGGCCTGCAATTCAATCCTCAGGGCATTGATAATGAATATTTTGTAGAGGTGTATACTGCAAATAACAACACTCATACGGCTTAATTACCTTAAGGAATATGAAGAACGAAGGAAGAAAAAGAATCTGGGCTGAGTACCAGAAGAAAATAGCAGATGATCACTTCTTCTATGTCAGATCCTGTATCAGGCAAAGCTTCTTCCCCGGATCGGAACAGTTCTTCCTCAATTTCATGAGGGATGTTCTGGGCAAGGATGTTTATGAGAATCCCTCACACACTACGTGTACAGGCATTGGTTACCATGGAGATATTGTGCCTTTCTCGACAATAATGACCGTTGTGGCACGCCATTTTGCCCTTATGACTGAGGCCGGATATAAAAACATAGCAATATCATGTGTGACCTCGTTTGGAATTTATACTGAGATTATTGAAACATGGAAACATTTCCCCGAAGAACTTGAAAAAACCAGGGAATATCTCTATAAGGCAACGGGAAGGGAATTTAATATTCCTGAAAATATGGCGCATACAAGCGATATCATCTATAAGTTCAGGAATGAGATAGCAGAAAAGGCTAAAAACCCGCTGATCAACAGACAGACCGGTGATCCGCTCAGAGTTGTTGAACATATAGGATGCCATTATTCGAAGATGTTTCCGAAGTATGGTGTCGGCGGTGCGGAATTTCCCCGTGTCCTTAGCGGCATGGCGGAAGCATGGGGCGGTGAAGTGATAGACTATCCTGAAAGAAGGCACTGTTGCGGATTTGGTTTCAGGCAATACCTCGTTCAGGCTAACAGGGGATACTCGATTTCAAACACCGTTAAAAAGTTTGACTCGATGAAACCTTTTAAACCGGATCTGGTTCTGACCAACTGTCCCGGATGCAATATGTTCATGGATAAATGGCAATATACGATCCGGGAAATGGAAGGAACAACTTACGGTGAGAATGGAGAATCGATCCCTGTCCTGACCTATGAAGAACTTGCAGGCCTTGTTATGGGATATAATCCCTGGGATCTCGGACTTCAGTATCATATGGTCCAATCCGAGCCTCTTCTCAGAAAGATGGGTGTGGAATTTGACGGGCAGGATAAGTTTAAAACAAAAGATGGAAGGCAGATGCCTGTTCCTGAAAATCTTATCAATGTCTGATGATGGCAGGTAACGTGGTTGTTGTAGGCGGAGGTGTAGCCGGGATGGAAGTTGCAGGCCAGCTGGCCCGGTCAGGCTGTATGGTTACACTGATAGAGAAGGAGTCATTTACCGGAGGACATGTCAGGGAGTGGCACCACCTGTTCCCTGACAGACGCAACAGCAGGGAGGTGACAGATTATCTTGACAGGCAGATCGACCATGATAATATAACACTTATGGCCGGGACAACAATTGCCAGGATGGAATATGGTAAAAAAGTATTTACCGTGGATACCGACAATGGCACAAGTTTAAGTGCCGATGCCGTTGTTGTTGCAACAGGATTTGACCTCTTCCGCAGTGAGAGGAAGGAGGAGTACGGATATGGCATTTATGATAATGTTATAACTTCAGCTGATCTTGAGGCAATGTTCCGCAACGGTGCAATAAAACGCACGGACGGCACGACGCCTGAAAAGATAGGTATCGTGCACTGTGTAGGGTCGCGCGACGAGAAAGCAGGGAACATCTATTGCTCGAAGCTTTGTTGCATTACTGCGGTCAAGCAGGCTATGGAGCTGAAAGAGCATATCAGCGATGCAAAGGTTTATTGTTTCTATATGGATATGAGAATGGGCGGAGCCCTCTACGAGGAGACATACAGGGAGTCGCAGGAAAAATACGGTATAAATTTTATAAGAGGGAAAGTGTCGGAGGTGGGAGAGACAATCGATCATAAGCTTATAGTTAAGGTAGAGGATACACTTGTTGGACGGCCTCTGAGGATGGAGCTTGATATGATCGTGCTGATGGCAGGAATGGAAATGTCAAAAGGGGGGGTGAAAATGGCACAGATATTCGGACTGAAAACAGGGGAAAACAGATTTTTTGCCGCGGCAGACCACCATTACGGGAGCAACGCAAGCAATGTTGAGGCTCTTTTTCTTGCAGGAAGCTGTACCGCCCCGATGAATATCACCGAAACAATTTCACACGCAAGGGCTGCGGCTGCCGAAGTAATAAATTACCTGAGAAAAGCAGAAAGATAAATCCAGAGGTGCACTTGGTGTGCCTGGAGGGCGCTTAAAAGACATGAATAAGTTAAATGGAAAAGTTCGGATTTAAATTATCGAAACCAAGAGTAATAGATTTTGATCGGAACGACAAAAGCGTCGCTGAGTTTATCCATGCTAATGAGCCGAGTTTCAGGCTGTGCATCGAGTGCGGTGGCTGCTCTGCCACATGCACGGCTGGTAATTTTATCCCATTCAGCCTGAGAGAGTTACATATCCTGCTGAAGAGAGGCGAAACGGAAAAAGTAAAAGATAACATCGAGAAATGCATGCTTTGCGGAAAATGTTCACTGGTATGCCCAAGAGGCGTTAATACCAGAAACATAATCGAACTGGCAAAAAGAGCATTTAAAATACCTGAGTTACATGCAGTTTGATCCGTTTGTCATACCGTTCAACATCGGGCTCTACTTCATCCTGATATACGCTGTGGTCAGAAGCATAATCTGGTTCAGGGATCTCTCCAGACCGGACAAGCTCAGACTGCAAAGGGGATTTTTCGGGAAAGCCTTCGGGCAGAGCCTGAAAGAGATATTTCTTGAGAGCCTTATTCACAGAAAGATACTCAGGACCAACCCCCGGCTCGGATATATGCACATGAGCCTGGCCTTCGGATGGTTCCTTCTGATTTTGTTTGGCACCATCGAGGCTGATATCTTTGGAGAGAAACATCTCAATCCGCCATATAAGGCCATCTTCTTCAAATTCTTTAACCCGGAACACGGAATTACAGGATTTGAAGCCGCTTATGCTTTCCTGATGGATCTGATCCTCCTGTTTATACTCTCAGGCCTCTTTCTGGCTGTCATCAAGAGATTCACCCCGAAAGTGGTCGGAATGAAAAAATCAACAAAGCTGAAGAGCCTCGACAAGCTTGCCCTTACTTCTTTATGGCTCATCTTTCCTGCACGACTGATTGCTGAAAGCCTGACCAGCGGAGAGTACAGTACAGGAAGTTTCCTTACCGGTTCTATCGGGAGCTGGCTGGCCACATTCCTTCCTGCAGGTGAGCTTGCTTACCCGTTCTGGTGGCTTTATTCCCTTTCCCTTGGAACCTTTTTTATCTTGCTGCCTGTAACCAGGTACCTCCATATTCCAGCCGAACTGTTCCTTATCTTCATGAGGAACTCGGGCATCAGAACAGGAGATAAGGCCGGGAGTTATTCGGAGATTCAGGCTCATTCATGTTCTTCGTGCGGGATATGCATTGACCAGTGCCAGATGAACTTTTCGGCAGGGATAAATAACATCCAGCCAGCCTATCTGATCAAGGCAATCCGGGGCAATGAAGATACATCAGAGATAGCAATGAACTGCCTTATGTGCGGCAGATGCGACCAGAAATGCCCGGTCGGGATCGAGATCTCTGCTGTCAGAATGATACAGAGGAGGGAGGTTTATTCCGGACCGGAGTTCAGAAATACCTGGAAAGGTTACTTCAGGCTTAGGAACGGTGATCACACCCCAAAACCAAACGGTCATCATGTTTATGATTATCTTCCGGAAGTCGCCGCTGCAGAAAAGACAGATATCCTTTATTTCGCCGGTTGCATGACCCACCTCACACCCGCTGTCAGCAGATCGATGGTGAAAATTCTGGACGCCTCAGGGCTGAAATGGTCCTTTCTCGATAAGGATGGGGGTGCATGCTGCGGAAGACCACTTATGCTTGCCGGCAACGATAGGGAGGCACGGGAGCTGATCAATCATACCTCTGAGTTGATCTGGAAATCCGGTGCTCATACCCTTGTCACATCCTGCCCTATCTGCTATAAGGTCTTCAGGGAAAGTTATTACCTTGATATTGAAGTGCTTCATCATACTCAGTTCATTAAAAACCTTATAGATGAAGACCTTGTAAGGATGAATTTCCTGCACAAAAGGGTCGCCTATCATACTCCCTGCGAGCTGGGAAGAGGGACTCAGGTGTACAATGAACCTAAAGATGTTATCAGGCATGTCGCCATACTTGAAGAAACAGGATATGAAGATGAAAATTCGTTATGCTGTGGTGGCAGTCTCGGGAACATTAAAATAAGTTACCGCGACAGACAGAAAATTGCGGTGGATGCCGCAGCAAGACTTACATCCCGGAATCCTGAAATCCTTATTACCTCCTGTCCCCTCTGCAAGAAAACATTATCAGCCGCAACCCCGACTAAAGTAGCGGATATCTCTGAAATTGTTGCGGAAGCTGTCATTATACCAAAGACTGAAAAAACCTCTCTTAAACACTCTCTTCCCGTAGCGGAGGCTGTTAACATTTTTTAGTCAAAATCCAGCCGTTTTTTTTGTGTATTTATAAACAATTACATACTCTTGTTGTTATTCTTACGTTGTAATTTTAATAGAATTTCTAACAATAGCAATTATGAGGAAAGTATTGTTTTTTCTGGCAGGGATAATGATTATGTTAACATATTCATGCGGAAACCAGGGGTGGAAGAAGAACCAGAAAACATCTGAAAACAGTATTAATCAGGCAGATGACGGGACTATTTCACTTACTCTTGAACATGCTGCGTTTTACAGTAATGAGAAGAACCCATCCGGCAATACGGCTGAATGGAGTGTGGTTGTATCGCAACCAGGACGATACGGCGTCTGGCTGGCGAGCGCCACTAAAGATACTGTCGATCTGAGCTATACGAACAGCGTGAAGGTAACCATGCTCGACACTCACCTTGAAGTAATTCCGGAGGCTGATAAGATCATCCGGAATTCCGGAGATGTCACCTATCCATTTTACCGGGCTGATTCATATATGGGATCATTCTTCATCTCTGAACCAGGTGTGTACAACATTCAGGTGATAAGCGAAAAGGTGATACAGAGGGAGGCCAGGAATGAGCCAAGGTATCAGGCTGACAACACCAGGCTGTTGTCAGTTATTCTGACACCTAATACGCGCTGATCTTTTCTTTCACCCATCCGGCAGCGTTAATAAAAGCCATTATCCAGGGTGTAACATCATCCTTAATCCTGTTTTCAGGATAATATCCGCACTGCCATGGGAAGATTGAACGTTCGGGATGAGGCATCATGGCAAGGTGCCGTCCGTCGGCCGAACACAAAGCTGCAGTGTCATAATCGGACCCGTTGGGATTGGCAGGGTAAGTATGCCGGCTGTACTTCACCGGAATGTTATACTTATCCTGAGCATAAGGGAGACTGAATCTTCCCTCGCCGTGAGCGATCCATATCCCCAGTTCCATGCCTGCCATATTGCCCAGCAATATGGAATTGTTCTCAGGGATCTTTACACCAATAAAGCCTGATTCAAATTTGTGTGAGGAGTTGTGTAGCAAAGCCGGTTTTTCATGATGATCAGGATAAAGAAGGTCCAGCTCAGCCATCAGCTGACACCCGTTGCAGACACCCAGAGATAACGTGTCAGGCCTGCTGTAAAACGATTCGAGCGCTCTTCTCGCTTTTTCATTATGCATGAAGGCACCTGCCCATCCTTTTGCCGAACCAAGGACATCCGAATTGGAGAATCCTCCCACAAACACGATGAAGTTAACAAATTCAAGAGTCTCCCGTCCGTTTATCAGGTCAGTCATATGAACATCCTTTACATCAAAGCCTGCAAGCCACAGGGTATATGCCATCTCCCTGTCGCCGTTCACCCCTTTCTCCCTGATTATGGCAGCCCTCAGCCCTGATTCATTCCTTCTCCCGGGTGTCAGACCGTATGAGCTGAAGATCCCGGTAAAACTTCTGTGATCTGGTAAAAGTTCATGTCTTGAATAATTCTCATACCTCTCGGAGGCGAGTGATAGTCCGCTCTGCCGCCTGTCGAAAAGCCAGGAAGTGTGGAACCACTTATCCCTTAGATGGTCGATATCAAATATCAGTTCTGTTCCATTGTTCGATATCTTAACGGTTCTCTCTGCCTGAGGCCGGCCTATTTTACAGCATGAAATACTTTTCTGACGAAGAGCCTCTTCCACTCCCGTTCCTTCCCTGGCCTGAATAATGATGCCCGGATTCTGGGAGAAAAGCAGTTTTACCGAATCCGTTTCACCGATGGCTGAGAGATCTGCTGTAATACCTCCCGAAATGTTTGAGAAACACATCTCCAGCAATGTGACAATCATCCCTCCGGCAGATATGTCATGTCCGGAAAGGATCTTTTCTTCTGCTATCAGATCCTGTATTGTGTCGAATACTGTCCGGAAGTATCCCGGATCCATTACGGTCGGAACCTTGTCACCAATAGTGTTGAGCACCTGGGCCAGACAGCTCCCGCCGGTTTTGAGGGCATCGCGGCTCATATCAATATAAAAAAGAGGAGCAGAAGGATCGTTCACAATTACAGGTCCTGTAATTTTCCTTATATCTTCAACCTCCGCTCCGGCTGTGATGATGACCGTTCCGGGTGATAACACCACCCGGTCGCTGTACTTCTTCGTCATGGACAGGGAATCCTTCCCTGTAGGTATGTTTATTCCAAGACTGATAGCAAAGTCGCTCGCTGCCTTGGTGGCCGTAAATAATCTTGCATCTTCCCCCGGATTTCTGCAAGGCCAGTTCCAGTTTGCCGACAGGGAGACCCCGCTAAGCCTGTGTGTCAGCGGTGCCCAGATAATATTGGTGAGAGCTTCAGCTATGGAAAGGACCGAACCTGCTCCGGGATCTGTCAGTCCGGCAGCAGGTGCATGCCCGACGGAAGTTGCCATGCCGTGTATGCCCCTGTAATCGAGTGCGATGGCTCCAAGATCGCTTAGAGGCAGCTGAAGAGGTCCTGTGCACTGTTGCCTGGCAACTCTGCCGGTTACCGACCTGTCAACCTTGTTGGTGAGCCAGTCCTTGCAGGCAACCTCCTCAAGCTGAAGGATCAGTTCCAGGTATGAGTGAATCTGGTCCTGGGAATATTCGGTCGCCTTAAATGCTGTCTCAGGCGATTGATCAGTCATGGTAGTACTGGGAGGCTCGCCGAAAAGTGACGAAAGGCTGAGATCAATTGGCTTTTCTCCCGTTTCAGGGTTCTCCAGTGTGAATTTCTGATCGCCTGTTATCTCACCAATAACGTATATGGGGGCTCTTTCACGTTCGGCGATCTGTATAAGGAGATCAAGATCTTTTTGCTTCATTACCAAACCCATACGCTCCTGCGACTCATTTCCGATTATTTCCCTGGCTGAAAGTGTGGGATCACCTACGGGTAACTTGCTTATATCTATTCTGCCTCCGGTCGGAGTAACCAGCTCGGAAAGGCAGTTGAGGTGACCGCCTGCGCCATGATCGTGGATGGAGATAACAGGATTCTCATCCATTTCAACCAGTGCCCTCAAAGCATTGAAGACCCTTTTCTGCATCTCTGGATTAGCCCTCTGCACGGCATTCAGCTCGATTGAACTGTGGTATTTCCCCGTATCGACCGATGAGACTGAACTCCCTCCCATGCCGATGCGGTAATTGTCACCGCCCATCAGGATAATAAGGTCTCCTTTTTCAGGCATTTTCTTCTGACTGTCCTTAATTTTACCGGTGCCGATCCCGCCGGCGAGCATGATTACCTTATCGTAGCCATAATCTGTGTTGTTTTCGCTGTGTTCGAATGTAAACACCGATCCACAGATAAGAGGCTGGCCAAATTTGTTCCCGAAGTCACTCGCACCATTTGAAGCCTTAATAAGGATATCTTCAGGGGTCTGGTACAGCCATGGCCTCTCCTTTGTAGCTTTTTCCCACTGACGTCCTCCGTCAGGCCGTGGGTAGGATGTCATGTAAACGGCCGTGCCGGCAACCGGCACGGCTCCAAGGCCCCCGGCAATCCTGTCCCTTATTTCACCTCCGGTACCGGTGGAAGCCCCGTTAAACGGCTCAACTGTAGTCGGGAAATTATGGGTTTCAGCTTTTAAGGAAAGAACTGATTCAAATTCCTTAACAGTAAACAGATCAGGCTTATCCTGAGTCAGCGGGGCGAATTGTTCTATTACGGGCCCCTGAATAAAAGCACAATTGTCTTTATATGCCGAAACAACCTGATTTGGGTTGGTTTCAGTTGTTTTTCTGATGAGACTGAAGAGCGTCGATTCCTTTTCGACCCCGTCGATTATAAATGTGCCATTGAATATTTTGTGTCTGCAATGTTCAGAATTGACCTGTGAAAATCCAAATACCTCGCTGTCAGTGAGCCTCCTGCCAATAGATCCCGAAAGAGTGTTAAGATATGCTGTTTCATCACTGTTCAGCGCCAGCCCCTCTTCTTCGCTGTATTTACCGATATCTTCGATATATTTTATCTGTTCAGGTGAACGGTCGATTGAAAACAGCTTCTGATCAAGCCTGGTGTAGAGTGACTGCAACATCGGATCATAGTCCCTTACACTTTTCCTGACAGGTTGAAACTCTTCAATTCGTGAAATACCGGTAATGCCCATGTTCCGGGTTATTTCAACAGCATTGGTGCTCCAGGGAGTCACCATCTCCTTTCTCGGTCCGACAAACTCTTCATTCAGGATCTCTTTGTTGATCAGATCAGCATTCCCAAAGAGCCATTTAAGCTTTTTAATATCGGGCTCCGGCAGGTTTTTATCTGTGTCAGTAGCAATAATAGCCCCTGTGTTGGTTTTGAAAAACAATATCATATCTGAGTATCAATGTATTGTATAGTGTGAAAAATCATTTTCCGATCTTGCGAAAACATGGCAAAGATAATATTAATCGATCAGTGCCTTTCTATCTGAGTCCGCTTCTTTCAAGGAAAGCATCAATCGACGGTTCCTTGCCCCTGAAGTTTCGGTAGAGTACAGATGCTTTGTCAGAGCTGCCCCGTTCCAGTATATTTTTTCTGAAAGATTCTGCAGTTTCCCTGTTGAAGATACCTGTTTCCTTAAAATACCTGAAAGCATCGGCGTCGAGTACCTCGGCCCATTTGTAACCGTAGTATCCTGCAGCATAGCCTCCACTGAAGAGATGGGTGAATGAACAGCTCAAACAGGTGTTCCCGGCTAAAGGTAATATCTCACTTTTTGAGAGGATCTTTGATTCAAATTCAGATATCTCCGTCTCGACGGGAGAAGTTATGCTGTGCCAGGCCATATCGAGGAATCCGAATCCCAGCTGTCTGTTGCAGGCATAACCCTCATTAAACAGAGATGCTTGCCTTATCATTTCCATTATTTCGGAGGGGATCTTTACACCGGTCTCGTAATGCGTGGCCCAGCCATCAAGCCACTCCGGTTCAAATGCGAAATTTTCCATGAACTGCGAAGGGAGCTCAACAAAGTCGCGTGCCACATTGGTGCATGAAAGGCTCTCGTATGTGCAGTCGGATAACATCCCGTGAAGGGCATGTCCGAACTCATGGAGAAAGGTGGTGAACTCGTTGAATGTCAGTAAAGAAGGGCTTGATTCAGTGGGCCTGCTGAAATTTGTTACAACGGAAATAAGAGGCCGCACGTCTCTCTCACCGTCTTTCCTTTGATCCCTGTAGCTGGTCATCCATGCTCCTCCGGCTTTGCCTTTCCTGGGATGAAAATCAATATACAGAACCGAGATAAGCTTGTTGTTACCGTCAAAGACCTCCCACGCCTCCACCTCGTTATGATAAACCGGAATCCCGCTGTTCCTGACAAACCGCAGGCCAAAAAGCCTTGATGCAA
>JAHYJA010000210.1 GCA_019429325.1 Bacteroidales bacterium | reverse complement strand
CCCAGGGGGGGCCAGGGGGGGTGCCGGCCACAATACCAACCCCGCTGACGTGATCCCCTCCCAAGGGGGGCCAGGGGGGGGCCGGCCGCATTGTCCCACCTTTCCAACCTTTCTTTTTTTTGTTAATTTTACCAAAAAACTGCCACTAATGAAACAACTGGTTGTACTCACGGGCGCAGGAATGAGCTCCGAAAGCGGAATCAAAACTTTCAGGGATTCGGGAGGTCTGTGGGAAGAGTATGACGTAACCGAGGTGGCGTCACCGATGGGATGGTGGAAGAACCAGGAACTTGTTCTCCGTTTCTATAACGAGAGAAGAAGACAGCTTGCGGGATGCCGGCCTAACGCGGGTCACACCGGACTGGCGGAGCTGGAGAAATATTTTGATGTCCATATCATAACACAGAATATCGACGATCTGCACGAAAGAGCCGGCAGTACGAAAATATTGCATCTCCACGGAGAGCTTACAAAAGCCAGGAGCACCGCCGACCCCTCACTTGTTTATGATATAGGGTATAACGATATAAATACGGGCGACAAATGCGAAAAGGGAAGCCAGCTGCGTCCACATATAGTATGGTTCGGCGAGCAGGTGCCGATGATGGACGAGGCCGTAAGGATCACATCCGGGGCTGACATATTTGTTGTTATCGGCTCCACGCTGAACGTCTACCCGGCAGCCGGACTGGTTAACCATGCACCTGCGGGAGCCTCCCTCTGGCTTATCGATCCCAAAGAAGTCTATGTTCCTGTCCGCCGGAAGGTTGAAGTCATTCAGACAGGGGCCTCCGAAGGGGTAGCGATCCTTAAGCAGAGGCTGCTGTCTGAATGAACGGATTTCTTCACCTCCGCAAGCCGGGAACTCATAGTAACATAAAAAAAATCTACTTCAGGGCGGGAAACACCCTTGCGGAGAAAAAAGCCCGTCACCGGGCTGGAGCAATGTTCATTCCTTATTTTGGATTAATATATTTTTTAAGATTATTCACATACGATTCAAATGCCTTAACTCCTTTATCAGTAATTGACAACAAGGTTTTCGGGTAGTTGTTTTTAAAAGTCTTTTCAACATCGATATATCCTGCTTCCTGCAGTTTCTTAATCTGTATACTTATGTTACCGGCGGCAGCTTTTGTCTCTTCCTTTATATGGGTAAACTCAATTTTCTCAGAGGTCACCAGCATGGAAACAATTGCCAGCCGTAATTGCGAGTGTAACAAGGGATCTAAATCTTCGTACATATCACTATTCTTTTGACGATTTTAATAAATATCCCGGTATCAGATAACCGCAGATTATACCCGTACCGGCAATTAATGCTATGTATTCATTTGACACGAATGTCGAAGCAACAGAGAACAGGAAAAATGCCATGCCTCCGATAATTAACGGTTTAAACTTAAGAAGTACCCCTGCAATTGATGTTATTATACCTCCAACCAATAACATTACCGGCGGGGGAAGGATTTCCTGTTTAATACAAATGAATATTGCAACAGAGAAGGAGATTGCAGCTATATATCCAATTCTTTTGAGATAGTAGTCCAGGTAGCTGTAAACTTTCTTTTCCCTGTTCATTTTTCGATCCATTAATCCGCCTTCGCGTAAAGCTTCGGCGGACGCGAAAAATAGGTATAATTCCTCGGTGCTTGCACCGTTCTTTGAGTCCAGAGCTTGCTCTGGGGTTCATACCATTTGATTAACTGGATTGTAAATGCAACTATACCAGATCCAATCCAAATACCAAAACTAAACAGCCCCACTAATTCGAATGCTTCCCTGCTGTGCAAAATCCTTAAGATGATAAAATGAGAAAAACTGGCAAACGTTAACATCCAGCCCCAGAGGAGAAACGATTTCCTGTTTTCCTTATAATTCATCTTAAAGTTTGAAATAGCTTTATTAATAATAGCAAAGCTTTCTTCCGGTGTTAAATCATTTTTTCCATATTATAAAATGTTAATTAATTTAAGTTGGTACAAATATAAACAAGTTAATAATATTAACCAATTATATTTGCATCTTTTTTTCAATTAATGTCATTTTAGCCTTAAACCGGTCATTGCGAGCCGCGCAACGTGCGGCGAAAGTGAGACTTTTCGGTTTATTGATGCCTGGCCCTGGAGTGCCGGAACAATTCGCATCAAATGTACCGGTCATTGCGAGCCGCGCAACGTGTGGCGAAAGTGAGACTTTTCGGTTTATTGATGCCTGGCCCTGGAGTGCCGGAACAATTCGCATCAAATGTACCGGTCATTGCGAGCCGCGCAACGTGCGGCGAAGCAATCCCCGGAATATTTTTACTACTTTTACTTCAAATACCTCCCCATGAAACAACCCTCCCGAAAAATAATTGTTGCGGTTACGGGCGCCAGCGGATCCGTTTATGCCCGGAAACTAATCGGAAGTCTTATCAGCCTGAAGGAGCCTCCCGGTGAGATAGCCGTCATCTTCTCGGATAATGCAAAGGCAATATGGGAGTACGAGACAGGAGAGAAGTTCACTGCTGATCATCCTGTGAAGGAGTATGATAACAAGGATTTCTTCGTTCCCTTCGCTTCCGGCTCCTCCGGCTATGGCACAATGATCATCTGTCCCGCATCGATGGGTATCCTCGGACGCATAGCCTGCGGCACCTCCGACGATCTGATAGCGCGTGCCGCCGATGTGATGCTGAAGGAGAGACGCAGGCTGATCATGGTGCCGCGCGAGACCCCCTATAACCTCATCCATATACGAAATATGGAAACCCTTACACTTGCCGGGGCCATTATCTGCCCGGCCACTCCTTCGTTCTACAGCAGACCGGAGTCGGTCGGGGACCTCGTCATGACCGTCGTGGAGCGGATAATCTCCCTTGCAGGCTTTGAGGCCGATACTTACCGATGGATGGAAAATGATTGACAGGAGAATTGTTAAGTTTTTCAGGAAGCATCATGTCCTTACCGTTGCCACGGCGGTGAATGACGAGCCCTGGTGCGCCAGCTGTTTCTATGTTTACCTTGAAGAGGAGAACGCGCTGGTTTTCACCACTGATGCCGGAACGAGGCACGGTCAGGAATTTCTGAAGAATCCGCTTGTAGCAGGTAATGTGCTTCTCGAGACTCATGTTATCGGGAAGATAAGGGGTATCCAGTTCCAGGGAATAGTCTCGGAGCCCGAAGGAGAGATTGCCGTGAAGGCAAGAAAAGCCTACCTGAAACGCTTTCCTGTCGCGATGCTTATGGAGACCCGGCTGTGGATCGTCAGACTGACACTGATCAAGATGACGGATAACAGGCTCGGCTTCGGAAAGAAACTAATCTGGCACAAAGGTGTAATGCCGTAGCGCCTCTGTGCCGCAACGCCGCAACGCCGCAACGCCGTAACGCCCCTATGCCGTAACGCCCCTATGCCGTAGCGCCGTAACGCCGTAACGCCCCTGCGCCCGTTTGTAAGTCTTCCGCAGTTTCGTTATTTTTGCGGCATCAAATAAAAGACAAACCATGTTCTCAGGAATAGTTGAAGAGGCAGCTCCGGTAATCAGGCTGGAAAAAGAGAAGGACAACCTTCATATAACAATGAAATGCTCATTCACCCGCGAGCTGAAGATCGACCAGAGCATCTCGCATAACGGGGTGTGCCTTACCGTGGTAAGGAAAGAGGGTGATACATACACCGTAACGGCTATCAGGGAGACCCTTGAAAAGACCAATCTCGGGCTGCTCAAACCGGGCGACAAGGTCAATCTTGAGCGCAGTACGAAGCTTGACGGACGCCTCGACGGTCACATGGTGCAGGGACATATCGATCAGACTGCCGTTTGTACCGATGTGGCGGAAGCCGGTGGAAGCTGGTACTATACTTTTGAATATGAGCCTCTTCAGGATGATTATTTAACCGTCGAGAAAGGTTCGGTCTCTGTCAACGGGGTGAGCCTCACCGTCGTGAACTCACAGGACAGGTCGTTCCAGGTGGCTATCATACCTTATACCTGGGAGATAACCAATTTCCATCAGATCAAGAAAGGAACAGTCGTCAACATCGAGTTCGACATCCTCGGCAAATACATCGCCCGGATCGTCAAACAACAGCTCGGCAGATAAAACCGGTCTCTACGCTCCCTGCTCCCTGCTCCCTGCCCCCTGCTCCCTGCTCCCTGCTCCCTGCTCCCTGCTCCCTGCTCCCTGCTCCCCGCCTCCTGACCCTCGTCCTCTCCACCGGCATATTATCCT
>JAHYJA010000023.1 GCA_019429325.1 Bacteroidales bacterium | reverse complement strand
GGAAGTATCTGTTCCCGGGTTCCTTCAGAATCCTTTTTCCACAGTGGCGCTGTATGCATATCAAGGAAACCGGCCTCCCATTTACCCAGTCGTCCGAATATCCTGGCCCCGCCATAAATACGGACTGGGTCGCCGTCGTCACTCAAACCGATCCTCCGGCTGTAGAAAAGGTTATTGTTGCCACCCATGCTAAAATCAAAAATACTGGCCCTTTCCAGAAAAAACATTCGCTTTTCCGGGAAAAAAAGTGAAAAACGGGAGAGATTGATCTGTTCATCGTCGGCTTCAACCTGGGCAAAATCGGTATTTAAAGTCAGGTCCATCACCAGGTTACCGGTGAGGCCCATCTTAACATCGAGGCCGGCTTCAGCCAGGGGCCCTGCTGTCTTAAAATAGTCTGTTTCAGCATTGTTTAAATCATACCTGCCCTGATAACCTCCAAGCACATAAGGGGCGATATATACAGGTTTGCCGGCTTTAATACCCCGGAAAACTATTTCATGGGCCTGTGAGGGTTTAATAGGGGACACCTGTCCCCAGTTGGGTGGAACAGCAGGAAAGAGGATAACCTCATTCCTGGCAGGGATCCATCTCTGGATAGTCAGTCCCATCCTGACCTCACCGTTCTTTTCCTGGAAACGGAGACTTGAAAGTGGAATCCTGAACTCTGCTGACCAGCCCTCGTCACACCGGTTGGTCATAACATCCCAGAAAGTGTTCCAGCTGGGATTCATTGGCATCTGGTCGTCGGGCCTGTTCGGCACGGCATCCTTCTGTATGGTTGCATCAAATCTCAACGCGTCAGGGGTTGTTCCGAAAACCTGGAAATTCTCCTTATCGTTATATGAATCGAGGAATATCATGAACCAGTCGCCGCCTGCCCCTGTATAGTCGCGTTTGTAACTGGTCGATCGTATTATTGAGATATCTCCACAGTAGAGCCAGGCTCCGACATAAAGGTATTTATCATCATAGGCCATCCTGACATCACTTTGCTCAGATGGTTCTCTTCCCCAGACAGGGGAATACATGGTCATTCTGAATGGCTGAATTGATTTCCAGGCTTCATCATCGGGAATACCGTCAAAAGACAGAGGTTGATCGAGCAGGGGAATTAAAATAGCCTGACGTGGGGTTTTAAGTGAATCAGTCTGACAATATAAAGCAGTCCCGGCCAAAACCGGAACTGCCAGGGATAAAATAACCAGAAACAGTCTTTTCAAGAATCCTTCTCCGTTATTAAAATGAGAAGGCAAATATATTAAAGTCCGGACAATACAGTAAATCCTATCTTAAAAAATTATTACTCTTTAATACTTCTCCGGGACAGATCAAGGTTATATGCAAAGATCCTGTTATCCGGATATAGCTGGCATAACTTCTCACAGTAGATAATTGCTTTCGACGGAAGCTTATCAATATCAAGATATATCTTCGACAGAAAATAACAGGATATTGTCTGATATTGCTTGTTTGGAGATGTCAGATTGTCCTCAAGGGTCTTTATTCCTTCAGCCTTTAATCCGGGACTGGTGAACAGGAACCTGCTTTTACCGATATTGAACAGTGCAGTATAAATTTTGAAAACATCCTGTTGTTCGGAAGTTAACCTCTCAGTATCATACCCGCCAATAATCCGGTTGATTCTGTAAATATTGGCGAGAATGGCGAAAATCCGGTTTTTTACCAGCGCCAGCCTCAGGGAATAACTAGAGCAAATCAACTCCTCGAGATCATCAGGATCGGGACTGTTATTAAGCCTGGCGGAATACTCATTCAGGACCGACTCAAGATTCTGATAATCTTCTTCAGAATTGCCGGTGACAGCTTTCCACCAGTGGAGATCCAGCAGGAGCAACTGGTAGCCCCATTTTTCCATTACAACTTCTGAAGTCCTCAGTTCAGTTTCTGCTTCACCGAACTTCTGGTTATAGATCAGGTCAAATATTTTATCAAAAGGCTTTTCTTCAATGTTCTGACTCAGCGCTTCGGCGCCATGAAACATCATAAGTGTGATCAGTCCGGTTAAGAAGATCACAATTGCCTTATACCTTATCATTCGGATGAGCTGAATTGATTTCTCTCAATCAGAGAGAGTATTTCAGTGTAGGTCCTTGTCCTTTCCCTTTCGGTCTTTCTTACAGCAGAATCATTTGCATTTGTAAAACCTCCCGAATAGTACCTGTAAAACCATGATGACAAAACCAGCAGGCCATCGATGAGAGTATAATTGACGGCTGTAAACATTGCATAAATTGTGATGCCGGTCATCAGGACAAATGAATTTATACCACTCAGCACCTCACCGGTATAAATCTGACCCAGTCCGGGCAGGAGGATGCTCATGAGCTCAACTTTACCCGGACGGTATTTCCGGTTATAGCGCTCAAATGAATTGAACAGATCATATAGTTCAGCTATTCCTTCCGGATCCAGCACCTCTGAAAAATATTCCCGCGCCTTCTCATAGTCGTTAAGCCCGAAATAACAGATTCCCATGTAAAGATCCTTCTTCTCCTTTAAATATCCGGCGGCAGGTTCCTGAATATCCAGGAGTTCGGAAAGTGCAGAATAATAGTCATTCAGTTTAAAATTACACAGGGTTTTCTTTAATGCCAGCTCAAGCCGGAGACTGTCATCATCTTCAACTCGCATTGCAAAATCGTAATATCTGATCGCAAGACTAAAATCAGACAACAGATAATGGATCGATGCAATTCTTGAGTATAATTCGTTGTATTCGTTATCATTGCTGAAGAAGAGTACCCGCTGGTATTCCTTCAGAGCCAGCTGGTAGTTCCCGGTGTGGAACTGTTCGTCGGAAAAACTCCTGATCGTGCTGATATCCTGAGCCTTAAGCACTAAAGGCAACAGGAGGCTAAAAAGAAGAATATATATAGTTTTCGGCATTGTTCTGATATCTGGTTCGCAGGTCATTGTTGTATCGTTTTGCGGCTTTTGCCGATCCGTAGAGATTGGCTGAGTAGAAACTGAAAGCAAGACCACCGAAGATCCATCCGTTCACGCTTTTTATTCCTTTCCTGTTAAAAGCGCGGTATGAGGCGTAGGCATTTGTGCTTACAAACAGGAAGGAGATCAGGGCATCACCTGTTCGCTTTGAATAAAGCTTGCCGCTTCCCGGGATGACTGCCGACATAACCAGCCCCAAAGCAGGGCTTTTATATTTTTCATGTTCAAAATCATAGGTAAGCTGAAACAGATAATTATGTTCCGCTTTTATCAGATCTTCGTTATACCTGTTATAATTAAACGCGGAATCATATTTCTGAGTCACCCAGAAATGCCCCAGTTCATAAAAAGATCTTTCCCCGGATTTAAGCATAGATGAGAATTCGAAGAATTTTTCGGAACCTGATCTGCAGGTCAATGCGAACGCAAGGTATTCCCTTGCCGCTTGTGATGAATCAATCCGGAACAGATCCTGTTTCAGGAGGCCGAAAGAGGCTTCCAGCTTGTCGCACTGGTTGTTGAACCTGTAGGTCTGAACCAGTTCAAGTATAACAGAGGTATCGCCAGGCCATAAGAAGTTAAGTCGCTCATACTCTTCGGATGCAAATCTGTATTGGTGCGTTGATTTAAGATACCTGGCAAACTTAAGGGAATTATCGAAATCCATAAGATTTTGCTGCGCACCTGAAGAAATGGTCAGCACGCATAATGCCACGACAAAAAAAGAGATTTTCTTACCAGACAGGGTCATAAAACCGGTTTAATTGTGTATCGAAGGGATAATGGCCCGGCTTCGCGAAACCGTGGCACCTTGAGAGGCGATCGAAAGTAATCAGCCAGCCTGGTACCAGTCCTTTCTTCCTCAAAGCCTCAACTGCATATTCTGAACAGGAGGGTGTAAAAATGCATGTGGGGATATCCTGTGAAGAAATAAAGGTTTTGTAGAAAAGGAAAAGTGTCGAAACAGCAACGTCAATGTCATTCTGCGATTCCCTGAGCGGCGCCTTATGATCATGGTGTATGGTGTCAGCATGGACGAAAAGGGTTTTAAGCTCAGAATCAATCAATGACTGCCCGGTAGTTTCAGGAATAAACAGAAAACCCAAAACCACAAAAAACCAAACGATCAGGAGCCTGTTAATCATATTTTAAATGTTTGGCCTGATACATCTTATTATCCGAAAGATCATTTACAGTAATATTCCGGAATTCCGTCTCCTGATAGTCCTCTCTGCCGGTTATCCTGTTGTCGAGAATCTGAACTATCTGCTGCGGAAATTCGAATGCACCAATTCTTATATAGTTTCTGAAAAATTGTCTGCTCAGGATCCTTTGGGTGTTATCGACCATTATCACGCTTTCAAGCCGGTTGCTTTTTTTTGCGATCACAACATGATCGATCAGGACACTTGCCTGTTTTGGTATCTGCCAGTATGACAAAACGAGATCTCCTTTCTTCTCAACTTTCTGTATGGCATAGACAGAATTCTTCAGCCCAAAGTCATTCAGTCCGGCATTGAGTGCCAGGTGAAACACTGTAAATTCGTTAATCGAAGGTATCGTGGTTCTCTGGATCAAAGAATCGTTCCTGAATTTATAAAGGCTTGTATCCCTGCTTATCCATTTCTCAACCCGGGGGAAAGTCATATCGTAAATGAGGTCTTTGATATTCTTGTCATAATAGAGTGTACCTCTTGTCAGGCTTTTCGTACCATCGCTGTTGCTTATTTTAACAGTAAAATCAGCCCTGATCCGGAAATATTCCTGGCTGAGGCTGGTGCAATTGATGACCAACAGAAGAATGAGCGAAGTAAAAAAAGATTTTGTCATAAGTATTCAAATATCCTGTATCAGGACAATATTAAATAAAGAACAAAAGATGCCCTGGAATCCGTGACATCTTTTGTTCAGAAATAGTTTTGTTATGCTGCATTATTTGTCCGGCAGCAGCGGTACATTAATATACCTCGTTCCAGATCCAGAAATAATAAATACCGGAAAGAACCACACCTACTCCGGTGCTGATCAGACATCCGGTCATTGCTTTCCTGGTCTGTTCCCTGTCCTTGTCAGTCAACAGGTAAACCAACAGAAGGCCGACCCATCCAAGGACACATCCCCACCAGAATGCCGGGATCCCGAAAAGCGGATCATCGCTGGCGGCTCCCTGCCCCATGGGAGCGGTAATATCACTTATATTGGCGATAAGATCACTGCCTGCAGCTTGCAGATCTGCATAGGTCACACCCTCATTTTGTGAAAGAAAGCTTTCCAGATCATCAAGCTCGCTAAAGGCCTGATCCATAGCCGCCTGATCAAGAACAAATACCGATTCTTCCAGATCAGGTGCATTGGTTGTTATCGTTTTCGCCGACAGACTGTGTGTTTGTGCGGCAAGCATTACAAATGCCAGAATCAAACTGAAACTTTTTAGCAAGGTTTTTTTCATTTGGTTGATTTTTTAAAGATTAATTCCAATCTGGTATTTAGATAAGCAGGTTTAATTTAAGATTTAAAGGTAATAATTATTTAATCTCTTTGATTTATCTGATAAAAATTTTTTTTGGGTGGATGGGGCGCAGCATGCTGCGCCCTTACAACAGGATATCGGGTATTTCTTAATAGGTGGTGGGGGCGTTGCAAGCAACGCCCCTACAACATATTATGATCAGTATTCCAGAATCTGCCCGTCTGCTATAAGTTGCTCCCTTATCTCTTCATAGGTGAGGTCATACATGCTCTTCCGGCCATCCAGTGCCATTGAAGCCACAGTACCCGCACTCTGGCCGAGGATCATGAACACAGGCTCCATTCTGAGGGAACCGAACGCAATGTGAGAACTGGAGAGTGCCACCGGGACAAGCAGGTTGCTGCATTCATCCCGTTTCGGCATCACCGAACCCAGATCGATCTGGTAAGGTTTGGGTGCCCTCACCCCGATGTCCCCCTCATTCTGTACATACCCTTCGGGGGTGACATAGCGCTGGACATTATGTGAATCCATTGTGTATGATCCCATTCCAATGGGATGGGGGACTGGTCTCTTAACCAGGACGTCATTCTCTGTCATTACATATTCCCCGACCATCCGCCGGGCTTCGCGCACATAGATATTATAGGGCCAGTATCCATTATCTGCAAACTCATCCCCTGAGTAGCCCCATGAATTCATTGTTTCCCGCACCCACTCCGGCAGGTGCGGATCGGTTGCCATGAACCAGAGCAGGCCCTTCTGATAGAGCTGGTGTTCTGCGATGATCTCCTTTCGTCTCTCATACGAAGCTTCCGGGTAATCATAGTTCATTCCTATATTGTCATAGCTGAAGGGGCCATGGTTATTCACATCGGTTTTGAGATTGGGAATAGGGTCATATTTCCCGAAAAACTCATTCCATCTCGTATCGGCTATTCTGACCAGAAGCTCATACTGAGTACTGTCGTAACCCACAGGTTTTGTTATCGGCACCCTGTTCTCAGGATGCTGTGTGAGGCAGAGCCTGTAGCAATAGGCCTGAACTTTCTTGTCTCCGGTCCCGTTCTCTCCGGGATCTTCTGATGATATTCGCGGTAGCAGTCCGCTCGAAGGATCACCCGGGACCCAATAGGGATCGATATTATCCCTGAACCAGTGGCCATGGTGGTAAGCCCCTTTCTGGACTCCGTTCCATGTCTCGCCGTAAACACTGTTGGATTCCCGTCCGACATGATAGGTAACACCTGCCGACGACATCAGATCCCCTTCGTAGGTGGCATCAATGAAAATTTTCCCCCGGAAGAGCTTGCCGCTGAGTGTTCTCATTGAAACAATCATTCCTTTCTTCATCTCAACCCTGTTCTCCCTGTCGAGCCACTCGTCCCTGAAGACTGTAATATTATTTTGACTGATCATTGTCTCAAAGGCCTCCTCCGCGACATGAGGTTCAAAGATCCACTGGGTCCGCTTTTCCCCGTCGATGGCAGGATTCCCCTGACCGCGGTTCCCGTATTCCGACTGTTTCTGCCAGGTCCACGATTCAGGCTTCTGGTAGTGGTCATAGATTAGCTGGTAGAACTCCCTTGCCAGTCCCCCGATAACTTCCTTATTACCGGTGTCGGTGAATCCCAGTCCGGATGATGTCATTCCTCCAAGGTGAACATCGGGTGACACGATTATGGCACTTCTGCCCATTCGGGTAACCTGGACCGCTGTGATAACTGCTGCCGATGTACCACCATAGACGATGACGTCGGCTTTGTGGATTTCACCGGAGAAATTGTCGCCGCATTGGATGAGGGAGAGGCTCAAGGTCAGCAGCAGGATCAGACTGGAAATTTTAGTCATAGGTGTATGTGTTAATAGCCCCGGCTTTAAAAGCCGGGGTTGGTTATTATTATTCTGTTCAGGCCTGGTAAGAGTCTCAGGGTCTCTGCAGCCGGCGTTACCTTTTTATTGTTAAGCCGTACGGCTGGCAGATGTTCGCCGGTTATCACGAAATCGCACTCCATATTCCCTGGAATAGTTACAGTGTACACATGTGAGCTGACGGTGCGCTGATACTCCGCCTTAATTGTGCCACGTATAGTGGGAACCTCAATCCTGCTATGCGACAGAGTGCTCAATTGAGGTTTAACCACTGCCTTCGAATAGCCCGGAGCTGCGGGAGAGATTCCCCACATATACCCCGGGATGATATTTGCCGGAGCCGCGCCCCAGGCATGGTTCCAGTCGGAGTTGGGCTTGTACTTCATATCCCAGGCTTCCATGGTGATGGTGGACCCGGCTTTTATCATGTTCCACCAGCTCCTGTCGTGTGTGGCGGACATAAGATCAAGGGCATAAGCGGCTTCTCCGGAGAGATAGAGTCCTTCGAGAAGATATTGAGCACCATAGACACTGCAGGCCATGCCCCTTGATTTAATGAAGCTTATTACAGAATCTATATATTCATCCGGAACAAGCCCGAACGCAAGGGGAGTCATATTTGCATGGAGCGATGAGTGGTCCGAAAACTCCCCGTCGATATAAATGCCCTTCTCCCTGTCAATAAGTTTTTCATTGATACTGTTTCTGACTTTTTCCGCCCGGCTCCGGTAAAGAAGTTCATCAATATTCTTACCGAGATAACCTGCAAGTTCTGCCATCAGCATCAGGTTGCGGTAGTGAAAGGCATTGACCATGGTGTTTATTTCGACCATGTCGTAACCGTCACGCTCGCCTTCCGGGGTAGCAAGCTTCCACCCGGTGTCCTTCTGTGCGGGCGGCCAGTCGACTATGTCCCTTATCCTCTCCTTCGCATTTGAAAAGCCCAGTAAGGTCATTATCTCATCAGTCACATTCTTTGAGCTGATAAGCCCATCTTCCCTGGCCAGGCTGAGGAGTGTTTTATGCTTCAGATCTTCATAATACCTGGCGACCGATTCAATGTTTCCCGTGTGCATGAGATCATAGTAGAACATCAGCACCGTATGGAGGATCCATTCAGTCGGCCATGTCGGGTTTTTGATGAAATATTCGTTTGTGCGCCTTGCAAGGGAATATTCCCGGTCGGTATAATAATGGCCGAGCTGGTTTATGTAGGCATCGGCCTCATAAGGGATCCTCTCCCTGTCGCCGTCGACATATATCCCGGCGAAGGATGTTGCCTTCATGCTGTATTTACAGATATCCCACACCTGGTTGAGCACCGTGTCGGAGCTGACGAATGAACTTAATCCTTCATCAAAATAGTGCCAAAGTGCTTTCTGAAATATATTTTCCCTGGTGATCTCAACCGTGGAGTTTTCGATTTCACAATATCTGAAAGGTATTACTACACCGATGGAATCAGGAAGGAGGATAGCAGCGGGCCCTGTATTTCTTTTATCCGGGGGGAGATCGGGTGTGTATGTTGTTATGCCTGGTGTAACCGGCAGTCTCACTTTCTGATATCTTATCGTACCACCCGGATCACGGTCGATACTTGCCGGCCCGTCTGTTTTTTCCCCCAGGTGAATTACGAGGGTATCAACGCTGACCGGATCTATACTGAGCACCAGCGTTCCGAAGGCATCCTTGCCGAAATCGGCAAAATAATGATTTCTCCCTATCATGGTAACTTTTTCCGCTTTGATCATTTCCTGGATGAACCTGTTTCCGGTGGTGGCATAGCCATTGAACCTTCCCGTCGTAAATGATTGTATTTTAGAATATTGAGAAGGCCTGTTCCTGTTATCCCAGAACCTTACCTTCCAGTGGTAAGTGGTTTCCCCGGAAAGAGGGTTTCCTCTCATTTCCACTTCTGTCGATTGTGAGCCGGAAGTTCTGCCGCTGTCCCATTTATCTCCTACATCCTTCTTAAGCAGATCGATCGAAGAGGAAACAAGTATCTGAAATGCAGTCTGGTTTACGGCGGATACAGGTACTATCCAGCTGAATTCAGGAGAGGGATCGAGGATACGTATCCCGGCAGTTTCCCTGATAAACTCAACCATCAGACCTGACGGAGCCTCAGGAGTCTGTTTCCTGGCTCCTGTTAAAAGGGTCAGAATTACAATTAGCAGGCTTAGTTTTTTCATTCTGTTTAATTGGCTGATGTAATGATCCTTAGCAGTTTCAACTCATGCGGGCGGAAGCTTAACACGGCCTCCGCGGATGAGGGTACTGATTTCCCGGTATAAGGATCCAGCCACTGTCGGGTTCCTTTAACTGTAAAGTCTATTTTTGTGTTTACCGGTTCTCCCTCTTCGTTAAAAAGGAGAAAATAGTGGTCCCCGTCTTTGATTGCATGACGATATCGGATATTTTCCGACGGAGGTGACAGTGAGAGGGATGGGGTTATAAGCCTGTCTGTTTCCATCTTAAGCTCTTCCGGTGTGTTCACCACTCTGACTCCTCTGGGAAGTTCAGCGCGGTGATAGTTTTTCCAGGCAATAAGCCGGCCGTTTTCTGCCAGTTGGGTAAGCATGGGTTTTGACTCGGGAGGCAGATGGGTCAGACTGTCGAGGATCACCACCCTGTACAGCATTCCGGCAATATGTACTCCTTCGGCATCAACCCTGGCATCTTCCCTGAGGTGGCGCAATTCAAGGTAATTGAAATCAAGCTGGTTCTGGTAGCATATTTTTGCTGTTTTATCCGGAAGGTAAGTAGCTTCAGCAAGGATGGCCACCTCACAGACATGCCTTGAGTCGGTGTTTATCCAGTTCAGTCTGCGGCAGGCATCAGCAAAAGGTTTATAGTTATTCCACCATTCTGCGTTTGGTCCGACATCCGGTGGACGCTCATCGAACCTGGGACCCCTGACGGAGTAATAAAAGGCATGAGGTATCAGCAGGTTATGGCCCCGCACGAAGCACCAGTAGGCGAGCCATAACATTTCCCCATAAGTCAGATTATGCCCGTAAGCCCCGTAAAGTTCATTGGAGTTCCTTCGTCTGCCGAGATGTATCATGGCGCTTGATGCGCATTTGGCCATTGTGGAATGCTGTCCCTCAAGTGCTTTTGGTCCGGGTTCGACATAGCGCCACACGAGGTCCTGCCCCGGTATCTGGAAATATCTCTGGGTGCCTATGTCCATTGAGCCTGCAGGGTGGCCCATGAGGGCTATCCCGTGGTGGGCGCACCATTCACCCAGCCGCCTGTAATAATTCTCTTCGAGGCAGATATTTATTGCCCGGTGGTAATCTGCACGGCGCCTCAGCGATTCAGGATGGTCGCTGTACCAGAGGTCGGCAAGGTGAGGTTTGATGTCGTAGCCAAGGATGTTATTGATCTGGGGCAGGAGTGATGCGTTCCCTGCAACCACACCGCGCGTACTGCTTCTTCCAAGGGGATCGGGCTCGTCGGTGAAGATTCCGATAATTGTTGTCCCAAACCATTCACCGAACTCTTTTGAATAGCGTTCATAAACAAGTTCAATAAAGCTGGTTACCGCATCGGGATTGAGGATGTCTCCTGCGGGGGGCAGGTGTTCCCTCAGCTTCTCAGATGTCCCCTCACCGATGTAGTGTATCCCCCGGATAACCCCGCCGGATGGCTGGTCAATAACTGCAACCCGTTGTACTCCCGGACGTTCAATTATGGTGATAAGTTTAGTCCCTTCAGCAAGTCGGGGTTCTTCGCCGGGCTTCAGGTCAATCTTTGCCAGGCCCCTTGCGGCATGTTCCGGATTACGGGCAACCACCTGGCCGCCTGATGAGCCCGAGGGGTACATTCCCTCGTCATAAAGAACGACATGCATCTTCCTGCGGGCTGCCTCCCTGATGGCAAGGTGCATAAAATGTATCATTGCAGGCGAGAGCCAGCCAATGGATTCCGGAAGGCCAATGCGGGGATGAATGACGAATCCGTAAACACCATTAGCCTCGAAATCAGCTATCTGACGGATTATCTCTTCGTCTTTAAGGGTGTCATTCCAGAACCAGAACGGCATTACCGAGAACTCACGCGGGGGGTCAATAAAATCAGGAGGTATCTTCTGCCCGTTTAGAAGGCTGGCAAGTGACAGAAAAAAAATGACTGGAATGAGGATTTTTATGATTCCTGGTTTCATGATAAACAACACTACCCGGATTATGATACTTTTATCCTTACCGGGATAAAGTTATTCAAATTTTCCTTTTTGTCAGCCGCAGAACCCTGACAGATGTTTAAATTCTTTCAAATTCAATATCCTCCCCCTGATCCTCCGTGTCGCCATCGCCGTTAGTGTCGATACGGAGCCTCAGGTAAAATTCGCCTGCTTCAAATTCTCCTGTCAGTGTCAGCTTGAAGTACTGAATATTATCTGAGTAATACTGAGTACCGGGTCCGTACCATTCTGCATCGGCAGTGCATCTGCCGTCGTTATCTGTGGCACAGGTACCAAGCTCTTTGAGGGTGAAAGTCATGCCGGTGCCTTTTACAGACAGATCACCCCTGCGTCCGACAACCGCGGAGATATAGGAAGAATTTCCGATCCGGATCACATACACCTCCTCGTATGTTTTTTTCGTCAGTACAAGTGTGCGGGTGGTGTTAAACGTGAGATCCCCGATATCGATCTGCTCCACGGATTCCCACGTGCCGACAAACAGGGGATCCTTTTTCTGTTTCTCGCATGAATAGGCAAATAATACTGCAGAAAAAATCAACAGCAAACATATCCTGACGTACGAAAATTCTGGCTTTTTCATTATGGAAATAGTTCCGGGTTTAAGGATAAATATTCTGCTTTGGGTAACTGTAATAAATTAAACATGAAAAATACAAAAAATATGCGAACTGCCACTTTATTGAGAGGATTCAATTTTCGTGGAACCCGCGGAATAAAAGCACTTGTGTTCCGGATATGCTATTCGAACTGAAAAGATACCGCTGCAGCGCCATCATTCGGCCTCCTGACGTCGGCCGTCATTCGCACTGCGTGCGTCATTCGCTTCGCGTCATTTGGCCTTTGGCCGTCATTCGCACTGCGTGCGTCATTCGCTTCGCGTCATTTGGCCTTTGGCCGTCATTAATAATAATACAATTGAATGACAATTGAATGACAACTGAATGACCATCGAATGACTCCTGAATGACTATTTCAATTTAACTGCTTTCCTGAGTCCCGATTTATAAACTTCGACAGCTCTGCGGCGTGCCAACTCATGATCAACCATCGGTTTCGGATATGCCGGGGTGTTATACTCCCTGATCCATTTTCTTATATACTCTTTTTTCGGGTCGAATTTTTTCTGCTGGGTATCAGGATTAAATACCCTGAAATATGGTGCTGCATCACATCCTGTACCGGCTGCCCACTGCCAGTTGCCGTTGTTGGATGAAAGCTCGTAATCAAGCAGTCTCCTGGCAAAATAAGCCTCTCCCCACCTCCAGTCGATGAGCAGATGCTTGCACAGAAAGCCTGCCGTGATCATCCGAACCCTGTTGTGCATATACCCGGTCTCATTCAACTGCCTCATACCCGCGTCAACCATCGGGTAACCTGTTTCTCCGTTGCACCACCTTTTAAACTCTGTTTCATCGTTTCTCCAAACAATATCGTCATAAGACCTCCTGAAATTCTCTGTGACAACATGAGGGAAATGCCAGAGTATTTGCATGAAGAACTCCCGCCATATCAGCTCGCTTAAAAAAGTCTGGTTACTGTCTGAGGCAGTCCTGACTATTTCCCGGATACTTACTGTCCCGAATCGCAGGTGAGGGGAGAGATAACTGGTTCGGTCGGCAGAGGGATAATCCCTGAATTTATCATAATCACGGATCACTGAAAGGTCAAATGGCCTGACTATAATATTGCTCTCCCGGAACCCGATTTCATTAAGTGACGGGAAGGGGAGGGTCCGTCTGAAATAATTTCCGGCTTCAGCCGCCGGTTCTTTCCCTTCTCTGTATCCTGTTTTCGTAAATTCCCTTAACCAACTCTTCTTATACGGAGTAAAAATAGTGTAGGGTTTATTGTCAGGTTTTACTATTTCAGACTCCTCAAAGATCACCTGGTCCTTAAACCTGAGAAGAGGTATCTTCTTTTCACCCAGCATCCTTTCAATCTTGTTATCGCGTTCAACAGCATACGGTTCGTAATCCTTGTTTATGAAAACCGCATTTATATCATATGATTCTGCCAGGTTTTTCCATATTCCGGCCGGATCACCCCTGATGACCAGCAGCGAGCTTCCGGCTTTTGCGAGCTCCTTATAAATTTCTGACAGCCTCTGATGGATAAAGTTTATACGGAGGTCATCGGCCGGAAGCTCTTCAATAATATTTGTGTCAAAAATAAACAATGGCAGTACGGGCACCCCTCCCTTAAGAGCATCATTCAGGGCGGTGTTATCCTCAAGCCTCAGATCCCTCCTGAACCAGAATATGTTAATCACCTGAAATCATTTAACAGCCTCACCGGAATAATTGAAACACTCTTATCTGACCGGAATCCGTTTTTGTCAGCAAAACGTGAGGAGGGATCATAGATGCTGCCATATATCACAGTGCGGATAGGTTTGACAAAAGCTCCGTAAATGTTCGGATCGACTGATCCTATTTTGCGGTCAGGATCAATCTTTATGAGAGCCAGGTCCTGGGCCATCACATTTCCGGAAATCAGGGAGGATAATATCACACCAATGAGTAAAAATCCGGGATTTTTCATAGCCGATGATTGTAAATGATTAGATTTGTTATATTAATCGAAAGAAACTGATTTGTTCGGGTCTGTAAGTCACTTCAAAATTAATTAACTGGATGATGAGAACAATTCCTGATTTGCCTCATATCTTAAATTAAGATTACTTTCAGTGGAAATATGCAAATGCTAAGATAATATTTTTTCAAAACTAAGATTTCTGACTGTGAAGTGAAAACCAGTAATTAACCCGGGTCGCCTGTTACTGGTTGATGATTGCTATTTGACAGGTAATGAATTTTTTAACTATTGCTTACTAAAGTATAAAAATTGCATCTCATGAAAAAACAGTTTAAATTTTTGATTCCGGTATTTATTGTTTTGGTTTGTTGTCAGACTGAAACATCCGGTCAACCGGGAAGAGCGACCTTTAATTCACCCGAAGTGAAGGAAGACAGGACGGTTACATTCCGTTTCCTGGCTCCGAACGCAAAAGAGGTAAAACTCAGTTCTCAGTTTATTACCGGTCAGCAAAACATGATAAAAGATGACAGAGGTGTCTGGAGCATAACACTGGGGCCTGTCGATCCTGATATTTATCCATATTGTTTTATAGTGGATGGAATACAGGTGGCGGATCCGAAGAATTCCTGGATTTTCCCCAATGAAGGATTCCAGAACAGTCTTGTGGAAATACCTGCTGAAAATACGCAGGTATATACTGTTCAGAACGTACCTCACGGAACGGTCTCATACAGATATTATTATTCAGATGAACTGGGCACTAGACCTTTAGTCGTTTATACACCTCCGGGGTATGAACAGGCTGTGAATGAAAAATATCCCGTATTCTTCCTTCTGCACGGACCAGCCAGGGTCATGCCAACCTGATAATGGACAATCTGATCGCCGAAGCCTGCATGAACTTGCACCGCTTCTCCTTCGCGACAGGTAAGTAATCGGACACCGGATGCAACAGATCATATCTTCTTATTAAAATTAATAGTGCTATTTTTATGATGTAATTTCCGGAAGGACCGGTTGCAGATATACCAGCAGCAACTGTATGATGTTAAACAAGATTGATGACATAAGTGATAATCTTCTCGTTACACGGATCCGGCAGAATGATAAGAATGCCTTTAAAATACTTTACAATCGTTATAGCAGAAAAATTTACTTCTTTTCATTAAAATTCCTCGGAAATAACTTTGAAACTGAGGAATTGGTTCAATCGGTATTTATAAACGTCTGGGAGACCCGCGAATCCCTTGACACCGCCGGCTCTGTCAAAAGCTATATTTACAGATCTGCAGTTAATTATATTATAAATTATCTGAAAAGGAAGTCTGTCCGGACCCGATTTATGGAATTACAGATTCACAAAGAGGATTTTGAATCAAATAACACATATGAGCAGGTTTTCTTCAATGATCTTGAAAAAACAATAAACTCAGTCGTCGGTGCTTTGCCTCCCGGCCAGCAGAAGATCTTCCGGTTAAGCCGGTTTGAAGGTCTTACGCACAAGGAAATAGCAGGGAAACTTGATCTTTCGGTCCGGACAGTTGAGAATCAGATGTACAGAGCCCTTAAGACAATAAAGACAATCTTAAAGGAGAGATATTTCCTTTATTAATGTTGTTCTGTTTCAGCAGAATATATCGGATCAATAACAATCCTCCGGAAGCTGAACAGGTAAATGGGCCTGACTCCCTGTACCCTGTTCAACTTTTTCATTCAACCCGGTGAGTAGTTTGCCTTCACTGATTGTATTATAAATATTAACCAAAATAGTTTATGGAAAAGGATATCAAAAATACTTTGGATATTTTAATTGCTAAGTATCTTGAAGACGGGTGCACATTGCACGAGAAAAAACAACTACTTGAACTTCTGAGTTCCTTCGATAATGAAAAATCATCTGCAGGGGCGTTGTTCTCACACCTGAATGAGTTCCGGGAACCACAAGAAGAAAATAGTTCTGTTGACTTTGAAAAGATTTATAATGATTTAGCTTCTGAAATAATACGCAGGGAAACAAAAGAAGAGGAAAAGCAGAAACTTCAGAAAAGAGCAAATGTAAAAAGACTGATGATTCAGGTGGTTTCGGTTGCTGCAGTTTTTTGTATTGCTTTTCTCCTGGGCACCATATTCAGACAGAAGAATAGGGAAATTGATTCCGAAAAATCTCTGACAGCCTCATTTACAGAAATAATAGCTCCTCTGGGCGCCAGATCTGAAATAAAACTCAACGATGGTACTGAGGTGATGCTGAATGCAGGGAGTTCAATTAAATATAGCAACGTGTATAACTCCGTTAACAGGGATCTCATTCTGGAGGGCGAAGCATATTTCAAGGTGGCTGGTAATTACGACCTGCCCCTGGTAGTTGCTGCAGGAAATATAAACATCAGGGCTACAGGTACTGAGTTCAATGTAAAAGCTTATTCAGACGAAGGAATAATTGAAACAACCCTGATAGACGGGGAGGTTGAGATCACACAAAAAGGGAATAAAGATAAGGGATCTGTTATGGTGTTAAAACCCAGCCAGAAAGCCATATATGCCCAACAGTCAGATCGTTTGACAATAGAAAAGATAAAAGAGATTGAACCGCAGGCGATAGAGGCTGTTAAAATCAGTACTGATAAATTATTGGTTTCATCAAAAACGGATGTAGAACAGGTGACTGCCTGGACAAAGAATAAACTTATCATAAGAAGCGAGAATCTTGAAAGTCTTTGCACCAAGCTTCAGAGAAAATATAATGTAACTTTTGTCTTCAGTGATGAAGAAATAAAAAAGCATCGCTTTTCCGGCGTGCTCCTGGATGAAACTCTTCAGCAGGTAATTGATGTTATAAAGCTCACAGCACCTGTTGATTATTTAATTGATGGCAAAACAGTTGTTTTATTTTCGCTGAAAGAAAAGGCAAAAACTGTTCAGAGAAACTGAATAGAAACTATAATAACTACTCTAAGTCTAACCTAATCCAGTCTTGCCTATGATGAAATCTGTCTGAAAATAAAAGAAGGGAAGTAGTTCTCGGCTATTTCCCCTCTGGTGAAGTCAAAGTTAATTGCAACCAATTCCTCCCATGATCTATTGGGACAAATTATGTTTAACTCTAACAAACATCGCACAAAATTATGAAAATAAAACCATGTTCTTATTCATCCCCAGGGAAAAAACGTAAAATCCTATTAATTATGAAACTTTCAGCCATTCTGATGGTAGTATTCAGTCTGAATATTTCAGCAACAGGATTTGGTCAGTTTACCTTCCTAGCCGAAGGTAAGACGGTCAGAGAGATATTTGATATCATTGAACAGGGGAGCAATTACCGGTTCTTCTACAATGATGAGTTTGAATCTGCCAGTAAAATTCTGGATCTGGACATAAAAAACAATGATATTAACCAGGTTCTCGACAGGATACTGGCATCCACTGATTATACATACAAGGTTTTTGATAACAACCTTATTGTAATATCCATTAAGGAAGACATCCGGAAGTTCTCTGATATGCAGCAAAATGTCGTCAGGGGAGTAGTCACCGATGAGAGCGGCAATCCGCTTCCAGGCGTAACTGTTTTTATCAAAGGCACAACCAGAGGTACAACTACAGACTTAAACGGGAACTATCTGCTGGAGAATGTTGGTCCCCAGTCTACTCTGACTGTATCTTTTATCGGATATGCAACTCAGGAAATCCTTGTCGGGGACAGGGCACAGATAAATATTTCCCTGCAGCAGGAGGTTACTGCTCTGGAAGAAGTTGTGGTTATTGGTTATGGTACTCAACGGAAGGAGGCTGTAACGGGTTCTGTCGCCTCGATCAGTGGAATTACGTTACGTGATGTACCATCGGCTAATATCACTCACTCTTTGCAGGGGCGTTTGTCGGGGGTAGAATTAGCTCAGACATCAACCCGGCCAGGCTCGACATTGCAGATCCGCATCAGGGGTACGCGCTCGCTCACTGCAAGCAACGATCCGTTGATTGTGCTTGACGGGATTCCTTTTGTCGGGTCCATCAGTGAAATCAACAATAACGACATCAGGAGCATAGATATACTGAAAGATGCTTCGGCAACTGCCATATACGGTTCACGCGGTGCAAACGGGGTCATTCTGATTACCACCAACAGAGGACAAAAAGGACAAAAAGCGAAGATTACCTACAACGGTCGTCAAAGCATAAACAAAATATTCGCCAAATACCCCATGATGGACGGGCCGGAATTCATTGCCCTCCGTGCAGCTTCAGGAAGGTACACCAATGGACCCGATGAATCCGATAATGTAAATACCGATTGGCAGGACTTGTTTTTCAGAGACGGTAGCCAGATGAGTCATGACATAGGTCTTAACGGTGGCACCACCAATGGCAACTACAGCTTCGGCCTTGGTTACCTTAAGGATCAGGGTGTTATCCCTACGAATGCATTCACCCGCTATAGTTTACGAGGATCCATCGATCAGGAAGTAGGTAAGTATTTCCGCTTCGGTTTCAATTCAAACAGTAACTACAGCCTGAGCGAAGGCAACCAGATTGGGTTGTACGGTGTATTAAGCATGTCGCCTATTTCCGACCCGTATAACGAAGACGGTACATTAAAAAGATCCGTCAGGATGCCGCTGGATGACCAGTTTACGATAACAAGAGATGTCGTGGAAGGATTACAGGATAAATGGTTAAGCCAGACCAGGGGATATTCGACATACAACTCAATTTATGGCGAAGTGAAAATCCCGTGGATTGAGGGCCTGAGGTATCATGTCAATGTGGGTCTGGATTTTATGCAGAATAACAACGGCAGCTATACCGCAGAGGGTATTGGCAGTAACAATCCAACCACTGAATCAACCGCCTCCGTCAGTAATTCTCATACCTATCACTGGATCATTGAGAACCAGCTTATCTACGACCGCATTATTGCGAATAAGCATCGGGTCAATGCAGTAGCACTTTATTCAGCCGAGCAAAGCACTAATTTCAACTCAGGCACATCAGCAAAGGGTATTCCCTCACCGGATTTTCAATACTACAGTCTGGGGCAGTCAGTTGGTGAAATTACCACAGGCAGTGGCGGCTATTCCCAAACCGGCCTGATTTCGTATATGGGACGTGTGATGTACGAATTCAGCAGCAGGTATATGCTAACGGCTACCATCCGTGCTGATGCCTCATCAAGGCTGGCAAAGGGCCATAAGTGGCATATCTATCCTGCCGTATCAGCCGGATGGAACATCAAGAATGAGTCGTTTATGCAGAGTGTTTCAGCGATAAACCTGCTTAAAATCCGTGTGGGTTACGGACAGACCTCAAACCAGGCAGTTGCCGCCTACAGCACCCTTGGTCGTTTAAGTTCCAGAGATTACAACTTCGGCGATGCTACATACGCAACCGGATACTATGTAACCCAGTTGCCTAACGAAAATTTAGGATGGGAGTTCTCTGAAACATGGAACTTTGGTCTGGACTTCGCTGTGCTGAATAACCGGCTCTCGGGCACCATGGAGTATTATCTGACGGATACGAAAGATATTCTGTTAAGTCTTGGCTTGCCAAGAACATCCGGCGTTAGCAGTTACACGGCAAATATCGGCGAAACCCAAAACAAAGGATTTGAGATTTCACTTAATTACACGATCCTCGACAATGCCAACGGGTGGACCTGGGATGCAGGGATTAACCTGTATACCAACAAGAATAAGCTTGTGGCCCTTGCTTCAGGTCAAACCAGAGACGAAGGTAATGGATGGTTCGTCGGCCATAACATCAACGCAATCTACGATTACGAACGGATAGGCTTATGGCAGGAGGGCGATCCTTATCTGAGTATTTTGGAACCTGGTGGTAACGTAGGTATGATCAAGGTGAAATACACCGGCGACTTCACCACAGAGGGTGCACCAACCAGGGCAATCAGCGGAGACGACAGGCAGATCATTGATGTTGACCCCGATTTCCTGGGAGGCTTTAACACCCGCGTTGCTTATAAAGGATTTGATCTGAGCCTTATCGGGAGCTTCCAGAGCGGCGGTATCCTCGTCAGCACCCTCAACGGACCGAGCAGCTACCTCAATCTGATGACCGGGCGGAGGGGGCAAATAAAGGTCGACTACTGGACACCCCAGAATACCGGCGCCAAGTATCCTGCTCCAAGCGGTGTGCTTAGTGCCGACAATCCGAAGTATCTCAGCACCATGTCGTACTTCGATGGTTCATACCTTAAGATACGGAACATTTCTCTCGGGTATGACTTTAATCAAAACCTGATCAAAACCCCTGATGTTAAAATGCGTTTATACTTCACAGTACAGAACCCGTTTGTGATGTTCTCAGAATTCAACAAAGAGATGGGAATGGATCCTGAAACCAACTCATTGGGAAACCAGAATGTTGCAACCGGTGGATACAATAGTCGTATACTGACTGTAGGTTTTAACTCGCCTTCAACCCGAAACTACATTATTGGAGTAAACTTGACATTTTAAAAAAGGGAAATTATGAAACACATAAATATAAAGACTATAACAGGAACAACTCTAGTGATGTTGTTCCTGATGGCGTGCTCTGATATTCTGGACGAACAGCCACGCAGTATTTTTGAACCCGGTTTTTTCAAAACCGACCAGGGTGTAAATGGCGGACTGACATCACTCTATGCCCACCTGCGCTATATATACGGGAATGCATACTACTACAACTCAGGTGTAACAGGTACTGACGAAGCGACATATGCCCAGAGTGCGGACGCAAACTTCAAGGTTATGGATGTCAGTGGTCAGGGAAATATTACCCCCGATGCTACAGGGGGGTCAGGCACCTTATGGGACAATGCCTTTCCGGCGATCAACACAGCCAGCGGTATTATTGAAAATGCTACCGCAGTTGGTATGCCTGCATCCCTTATTGCCGAAGCCCGTTTCTTTCGTGCATTCGACTATTTTATGCTGGTACAAACGTATGGTGGTGTCCCGTTGGACATGGGCGCCGGAGAACTGATGTTTAACACGGCCCCGGTGAGAACCTCAGTGCGGAACACCGTACCAGAGGTCTACACCAAAGCCATATTTCCTGACCTTCTGACTGCGATAAACGATTTGCCGGATGTTGGACGTTTGACAGGCACCGTAACAAAAACGGTTGCCCGCCTGTTTTTGTCAAAAGCCTACCTGACATACGGGTGGTGGCTGCAAAACCCAAATAATATCCCCACTTATCCCGAGGCAACCAGGAGTGACCCCGACGGGCACGATGCCCAGTGGTATTTCCAGCAGGCTTATGATATCGCAATTACTGCTATTGACAATCCGGACCCTTATGGGCTGATGCCAACATTTTATGAATTGCATGCAGGAGGAAATGAACGCAATAAAGAAATGCTGCTCTATGCCGACCATACTGAGACAAGCGAAAAATACAACGGAGCAAGCCTGACCTATGGCGGTGGAGGCGGCGCGGATAATTTTGCAGCGTGGATGATGACATGGAACTACACAGAAATAAGAAGTGCCAGAAATGCAGACGGTACCGGTTCATCAAGCACTGTTCTGCGTGAAGCATCCCAGGATCTGGGCCGTCCCTGGACGCGTATGTGCCCCACTATCGGTGCAATTGAAAATACTTTTGCCGACAAGACCAATGATTCACGGTACGACGCCAGCTTTACAAATGTTTACCGTGGCAACTGGCCTAAAGGTGGTGACCAGACTCCGTTTTATTACGGTGCCAACGGATTACAGGTTTATCCGGGTGATCCGATACTGACTTTCCTGCCCGATGAACCTGCAACGCCTGTTACTTATCCTGAAGGTGCAGGCCCGAGTAATGTCGGCGGAGGTATTTTGCCCGGACGAGCCGACTATGTAATTTCCCCGTCCGGCATAAGCCGGGTTACATATCCGGGTACGTGGAAGATGAGCACCTACCGCACCGACAACGCAGGTGGACTGGGACAACCGAATGCTTCCATCTGCCGTCCATTTAACATAGCCAAATTCTCTGAGTTCTACTTCATTGCAGCCGAAGCAGCTGTGAAGGGTGCAACTACAACACCAGGTAAAAGTGCGAGAGAATTAATCAATGTTATCCGGGCCCGTGCAGGTATGTGGAAGTTTGACAGGTTTCAGAATGCTGAAAGAATAGAGGATAACAGCGCTGCTATGATCGCTGCCACACCGGAAACAATAGATATAGACTACATTCTGGCAGAACTTTCGCGTGAATATTACGCTGAAGGTTTTCGCTGGTTCGATCTGGTGCGTACACAAAAATGGGCCGAGGTCGCAGCTACCTACAGAATAGCATCAAGTGTTAAAGGAGACCACACGGCACAGACAATTACCCGCGATATTCAGCCTTATCTCCATCTGCGCCCGATTCCACGGGCACAGCTCGATGGCATGGAGATGAGCGACGCTGAGAAAGATGCTTATCAGAACCCGGGATATTGATTTATCCGGTTCCGGGAAAGCAGCAGGATCATTGAGAAAGACTGAGGATTTTCTGAATCCTCAGTCTTTATTTTCTCCGACATTCAGGAGATAGTTTCCGGTTTTTAAGCAAAAAGATTATGAACATATTAGATTTAAATGTAAATTTAACACTTATCATATGCAGAAGTTAAGGAGGCTTTGCCGGCGAAAACCAGACATAGAACATATCAAATCATATCATCTGGATGAATAAAATCTGTTCTGCCCTTGCAATATTCGCATTAATTGCTTTGGCATGCTGTAATAATCAGTCTCGCGACACCCTCTATCCGAATGAGTTCCCTTTAAAGGATGTTGTATTACTGGAAGGACCCTTCAGGGATGCTCGTGATCTGAATATCGTGACACTTCTTAAGTATGATGTGGATCGTCTCCTGGCACCTTTCCTGAAAGAGGCCGGTTTGCCGGCAAAAGCATCATCGTATCCCAACTGGGAAGGGCTGGATGGCCATGTGGGGGGTCATTATCTCTCTGCAATGGCAATGAATTACGCTGCCACCGGAAATGCCGAATGTAAAAGGCGGATGGACTATATGATCTCGGAGCTCCGGGCCTGCCAGGATGCTAACGGAACAAATTATCCGGACTGGGGAGAGGGATATGCCGGGGGTATGCCAAACAGCAAAGTAATATGGAGTACTTTACAAAAAGGCGATTTTAAAGCATACAGGTCGGCATGGGTGCCATGGTATAATGTACATAAGATCTATGCCGGACTCAGAGATGCATGGTCGTATGCCGGAAGTGAAAATGCCAGGATCATCTTCCTGAAATTCTGCGACTGGGGAACAGGCATTACCTCTGCCCTGACCGATGTCCAGATGGAATCGATGCTGAACGCTGAACATGGAGGAATTAACGAAATATTCGCTGATGCATATCAGATGACCGGAGATGAAAAATATCTGACAGCTGCAAAACGATTCTCGCACAGGATGCTGCTGGATGCAATGTCTGCAGGCATTGATAATCTCGACAATAAGCATGCGAATACTCAGATCCCCAAAGCAGCCGGATTTCAAAGAATTGCTGAACTTTCGCATGATAAAAAGTATTTTGAAGCTGCCAGGTTTTTCTGGGAGACCGTAACGGAAAACAGGTCTCTTGCTTTCGGTGGAAACAGCAGGAGGGAACACTTCCCTGATTCGGCTTCCTGCATCGATTTTGTAAATGAGATACAGGGTCCTGAATCATGCAATACTTACAACATGCTTCGGTTGACAGAACATCTGTTCCGCACTGATCCGTCAGCAAGATATGCCGATTATTATGAAGGGGCATTATATAACCACATTTTATCGACCCGGCATCCCGAACATGGTGGTTACGTTTATTTTACCCCGGCCCGCCCGCGCCATTACAGGGTCTATTCTGCTCCCAACGAAGCGATGTGGTGTTGCGTGGGCACCGGCATGGAAAACCATGGTAAATACAATCAGTTCATCTATACTCATATCAATGATTCATTGTACCTGAACCTGTTTATCGCATCGGAGCTGGACTGGAAGGAGAAGGGTGTAAAGATCCGGCAGGAAACGAAATTCCCCAACGAGGAGCAGACCAGTCTGATGATCACAAAAGGCTCTTCCCGCTTCAGTATTATGGTCAGGTATCCATCCTGGGTCATGGAGGGTGCTCTGAAGATCATGGTTAATGGTAAACCTATATCATTCGTGAACCAACCGTCATCTTATATTGCCTTAACACGGAGATGGAAGAAAGGCGATGTTGTCCAGGTTTACCTGCCGATGCATACTTCCATTGAACAGATGCCAAATGTACCCGATTATATAGCCTTTCTGCACGGACCGGTCTTGCTGGGAGCAAAAACCGGGACGGAGGATTTAAAAGGGCTCATAGCAGATGACAGCCGGTGGGGTCAGTTCGCAGCCGGGGAAAAACTACCGGTTGATGAAGCTCCCGTAATAATTGGGGATGACAAATCTAAAGCAGCGGATGCATTGATGCCTGTAAAAGACAAACCGCTGACTTTTACCGCGCCTGCATTGAAACTCATCAATCCGGCTGAAATAGTTTTTGAGCCTTTTTTCAGTATCCATGATACAAGGTATATGATATACTGGAGAATTGTTACAGAAGAACAATTAAAGTCCGGGGCCGGACTTCTTAACTAATTCATCGAAAATAAGAACTTCAATAAATCTCAAAAAGAAACAAACATGAAACCCACATGTATTGCAAACATAAACACGTATATACATAATTTTCAGACATGTGGGTTCCATCAGACCATTAAAATAAAAATTATATACTGATGAAAAAAACAGCTATTATTAATTTGGCGCTCTTTGCTATTCTTTTGTGTTTTGCCGGCTCTTCTGTAACGGGGCAGAATGCCAGGATTAAATTCGATACGGACCGCATTATTGGTGAAGTCGATAAGAACTTATACGGAAATTTTGTTGAACACCTGGGCAGATGCGTATACGGAGGTATCTATGAACCGGGTTCTCCATTGTCCGGACAGTTCCCAAACCCGGCCTGAAAGTAAAAGGGAACACGTTCACTTATTCTTTCCCCGCCCATTCCCTGACCATGATCCGCGGAAAACTGAAATAAAAGATTGATCAACAGTATTACTTATTATCACTGATTTATGGAAAGATATTTTTTTGGTCTGGTGATTTTGACAGCCAGCATGTTCAATGCCACCCTTACGGCACAGGAGAACTCAGCCCGGAATCCGGTTATCTTCGCAGATGTGCCTGATATATCAATAGTGCGTGCCGGCGACACCTACTACATGAGCAGCACTACAATGCACATGAGTCCCGGCGTACCGATTATGAAATCAAAAGACCTGGTTAACTGGGAGATCGTGAACTATGCTTACAACACCCTGGGTGATGCAGACGCATTGAATCTAAATAACGGAAGGAATGCCTATGGCAGAGGTTCATGGGCAAGCTGCATACGTTATCATAATGGTACTTTTTATGTATCGACCTTCTCATCAACAACCGGTAAAACATATATCTGGTCAACAAAGGATATAGAGAAGGGTCCCTGGAAAGAGATTTCTTTCAGTCCGAGTTTTCACGACCACACACTGGTATTTGATGATGACGGACATGTTTATCTGATCTATGGCAATAAGAAACTGACACTCGTCGAACTTGATTCTGATCTGGCAGGAGTCAAACCCGGGGGCCTGAATCAGGTGATTATTGAAGATTCAACCATCCCTTCAGGAGGAAACAGTAACCTCGGAGAAGGTTCCCAGCTGTTCAGGTACAATGGCAGATATTATCTTTTTAATATAACCTGGCCCAGGGGAGATATGCGTACCGTTGTTGTCCACAGGGCTGATAAGATAACAGGACCATGGGAAGGCAGGCATGTGCTCCAGGACAAGGGAGTGGCGCAGGGAGGCATGGTTGACACACCAGATGGCAGATGGTTTGCCTATCTGTTCCGCGATTATGGTTCAGTAGGACGCATCCCTTATCTTGTCCCCTTGAAATGGGAGGATGGATGGCCTGTCCCCGGAGTTAATGGGAAAGTGCCGGATGTTCTTGATCTTCCTGCCAGTAAAGGCCTGATCCCCGTTATTGTGGCTTCTGACGAATTTAACCGGAAGAAGGGAGAACCTGCCCTGCCCCTGGTATGGCAATGGAACCATAACCCCGACAATAACCTTTGGTCTGTGACCCGGAGAAAGGGTTACCTGCGCCTGACCACAGGACGAATCGATACTGCTTTTACAATGGCAAAAAACACACTGACCCAGCGCACCATTGGACCGGAGTGCACAGGATCCATTTCAATTGATGTTTCTAAAATGAAGGAAGGTGATTTTGCCGGTCTTGCACTTTTGCAGAGAAAATTCGGACTTGCGGGGGTAAAATTTGAAAATGGCGCAAAATCAATCGTCATGGTCAGCGCCCAATCAGGCAGACCTGTCGAGGTTCAGAGAGTCGCGCTTACGCAGAGATCCGTTTATCTTAAGGCAGAATGCAATTTCAGGGAGCTTGCCGATGTTGCCGATTTCTTTTACAGCCTCGATGGTAATACCTGGGTACCCATAGGATCACAGATTAAAATGGAATACTCCATGCCTCACTTTATGGGATATCGCTTCGGACTCTTCAACTACGCCACTAAGACACCTGGCGGGTATGTTGATTTTGACTGGTTCAGGATCAGTAATGAAATATCTTCAAAGAATTAATAGCCAATAGCCTGAACAAAAAGACCATGAGCAACAACTTATGGCAAATGCTGTTAATGACCTGGTCAGCAATTACGATTGAATGATTTAGCTTTAGTACGATATGAAGAAAACTATTTTAAGCCTGGTAATCAGCCTGATACTGATCTCAAACACAGAAGGTCAGAACGATTCTTTTTTAAAACTCTGGTATAATCAGCCTGCAAAACAGTGGGTTGAAGCATTACCTGTTGGGAATGGCCGGCTGGGAGCCATGGTTTTCGGGGACCCATGCAATGAGGTGATCCAGCTGAACGAGAGCACAGTATGGGCCGGAGAGCCAAACCGCAATGATAATCCTGATGCCAGGGAGGCTCTGCCTGAAGTCAGGAAATTGATATTTGAGGGTAGATACGGGGAGGCTCAGGACCTGGTTAATCAGAAATTTATCACCAAAACATCGCATGGCATGCCCTACCAGACAGTCGGAAATCTAAAGTTATCCTTCCCGGGAGATGAGAGTTATTCGGACTATTACCGGGAACTTGATATTGAAAAAGCTGTGGCAACGACCCGTTATACCCGGGATGGTGTAAAGTATACTGTCAGTGTGTTTTCTTCATTTCCCGATCAGGTAATTGTAGCCCGTATTTCCGCCGATAAACCCGGTTCGGTCAGCTTTTCTGCTACAATGGGCAGGCCATCTGAAGTTAATGTCTCAACCAAAGGAAACAATGAACTGATTCTTTCGGGAAGAACGAGCAACCATGAGACCGTAAAAGGCAATGTGCAATTTGAAGCGGTTGTGAAAATCCTGGCAAGTGGCGGAACTGTATCAGCAAATGATACTGCACTGATTGTTTCCGGAGCCGATTTCACAACCATTTACATATCTGTTGCTTCCAATTTCAAGAAATTCAATGATATCAGCGGTAATGCTTCTGAAAGGGCAAATGCGTACCTGCAGAATACCATGAGAAAAAGTTACGATCAGGCCTTGAAAGATCATACAGGTGATTATCAAAGCTATTTTAACAGGGTCAGTCTCGATCTGGGAGTAACGGATGCTGTTAAAAACCCTACTGACAAACGTGTTGAACAATTTTCTTCGGGTAATGATCCACAGCTGGTGTCATTATATTTTCAGTTTGGACGGTACCTGTTAATCTCATCCTCCCGTCCGGGCGGACAGCCTGCCAATTTGCAGGGGATCTGGAACGACCTGCTTACTCCCCCCTGGGACAGTAAATATACAGTTAACATAAATACCGAAATGAATTACTGGCCGGCGGAGCTTACCAATCTGTCGGAGATGCATGAACCACTGATTCATATGGTACACGAACTGCATCAGGCGGGCAAACAAACTGCAAAGGATATGTACGGAGCCCGAGGCTGGGTTCTGCACCATAACACCGATATCTGGCGAATTTGCGGTCCTGTTGACGGCGCCTTCTGGGGACAATGGCCAATGGGTGGCGCGTGGCTCTCTCAGCATCTGTTTGACAGATATGATTTTACGGGGGATGTAGAGTTTTTACGATCAGTTTATCCCATTGTAAGAGAAGCCTCACTGTTTTTCCTCGATTTTCTGGTTGAAGAACCCGACCATAAATGGGTGGTGGTCTCCCCTTCAGTTTCTCCTGAGAATGCACCATCCGTCCATCCTAAGTACTCAATATCTGCGGGCACGACAATGGACAATCAACTGGTATTTGATCTTTTTTCACGAACCGTTAATGCTGCAAAAATTCTCAGAACCGATGAAGAGCTGATCAAAAAGCTTGATGAAACAGTTTTACGTCTTCCTCCCATGCAGACAGGGAAGTGGGGACAGTTGCAGGAATGGATGCACGACTGGGATAATCCGAAGGATAACCATCGTCATGTCTCTCATCTATATGGGCTTTACCCCTCGAATCAGATCTCTCCTTACAGAACCCCGGAACTGTTTTCTGCAGCCCGGACATCGCTTGTTGCAAGAGGTGATGAATCAACCGGCTGGTCAATGGGCTGGAAGGTAAACCTGTGGGCACGACTCCTGGATGGCAACCATGCCTATAAACTGATAACTGACCAGCTGACTCCTTCTATCCAGCCGGACAGCAGGAGACAAAGGGGAGGTACTTATCCCAACCTCTTTGATGCCCATCCGCCATTCCAGATTGACGGTAATTTCGGATGTACCTCCGGGATAGCAGAGATGTTGCTTCAAAGTCATGACGGGGCAATTCATTTATTGCCTGCCCTCCCTGATGCATGGAAGAAGGGCAGTGTTGAAGGCCTGAAAGCAAGAGGTGGATTTGAAATAGATATTCAATGGGAGAATGGTGAACTTACTTTTGCCACAATCAAATCTCATCTGGGAGGAAACTGCCGCCTCCGGTCATATGTACCTTTGAGGGGGAAGGGTCTGAAAAAAGCAAAAGACGATAATCCCAATCCTTTCTATCAGACCCCCGGAATAAAAAGCCCGCTGATACACGCGGTCATCACACCCGGCCCACCTGAACAAGTGTATGAATATGATCTGTCAACCCGCAAAGGCAGGAAGACAACAGTAAGAAAAAGCAGTAAACCATAAAATGACATTAGTGTCGCGTTACAGGCGAAAAGTCACAACATTTAACCAGGGAACGAATGGTGTCATTACCTGTCCGTAATGACCCGGGTGTCTCTGTTATGCTCGTTGATACCGACAGGCCTCTCGGAAAGATCAGCAAAGGGTCAATAGAAAACCCTGATGTTATAAAACCAGAGGAGAGTACCATGCCGTTCTCGGGAGATATGGCTTATGAACTTGAACCCTGGTCAGTGATAGTTGTTGAAACAATGATGAAATGAGGTTCATGAAATTAATACACGGTTTATGACACCAGGTTAGAAGTTTTTCTGCGGGAGAATGACGTGATATGCATAATATTTCTTATCTTTTCACATCTGAAAAATCATCAACCTATGAATAGCAAAAAAAGCACACATACTGGTTATGTAGTCTTTTCAATCGTTTGTGCCGTGGTGATTACCGGCATCCTTTCCTTCACATTTCTTTTACCGCAGGAAGATCTGAAGGGGAAATATGCCTATAAGGATTTTGAAACGGCCAGGAAGTGCAGACAGTGTCATATCGATTTTTATGAGCAATGGACACAGTCGATGATGTCGCAGGCTTATACCCACCACTGGGATGAAATAGAGTATTTTGATCTGGCAGTGGCCCATGCCGAAGCTAAGCCTGAGCTCAGGGATGCAGTTGACGGTTGTAACGGATGTCACGCCCCGCTTGCCTATATGGGCGGCACCCTGCCGCCTCCCCGTCCGGAAGCCAAAAGTATGGCCAACGAATCAGTGTCCTGCGAGGTATGCCATCTCGTTCAGGGGGCGCAGAGTGATCCGCCTTTTAATTTCAGCTATCTCATCCGGCCCGGAATGACAAAATACAGCTCGCGCAAATCTGAAACGGAATCTCCGGCTCATAAGATAATTGTGAGTGATTTCTATAAAACCACAGAATTTTGCGGCAACTGCCACAACGAAAAAAACCCGTTTGGGATTTGGGTGAAAAGCACCCAGCTTGAATGGATGGAAGGGCCATATGCAAAGGAGGAAGTCCGCTGCCAGGATTGCCACATGCCGAAGGGACCGATGCAGTATGCAATCATGGGAAAGACCTGGGATGATGCGCGCCTCCACCTGTTCCACGGGGCACACGATCCGGGCAAGGTGCGGGGAACGATTGAACTGAGGATACAACCTGATATGAGGGACGCTGAACCCGGCGAAAAAGTCATATTCACGGTTGCCCTTTTCAACCAGAAGACAGGACATAAGTTTCCCACCGGATCGGTTGAGGACAGGATAGCATGGCTCCACGTTGAGGCAACCGATGCAAAGGGCAACGTATATCATCTCCCGGTTGACAAGAAAGGCTTTGAAGGAGAAGAATATACGATTTCGGGTGATTACCTTGCTTATCAGGATATGGGAGTGCCTCTGGGAATACCGGATTTTAAGGGTGTTCAGCGGGACGGTATTCCTGAGGGGAACAGGATCTTCAGAATGCCATATTTCGATCCGGAAGGGAGAATGACCATTATGCAGTGGAACACCGGGTCCCTTGGGGTAGATTACCGGATTGGACCAAGAGAGACTAAGGTGGAAAGATTTACATTCCGGATCCCTTATAAGGCCGCACCGGGGGAAATGACAGTCAGGGCTGTCCTGAACTACCAGCTCCTGGTCAAACCGGTCGCGGATTTTCTTAAGGTGCCGCCGGATGAATCAGAAAT
>JAHYJA010000209.1 GCA_019429325.1 Bacteroidales bacterium | reverse complement strand
GCCGCGAGTATGCCGACACGGCTCATTTTTACAGCCCGTCGGGGTATATGACCGGTTTCGATAACGGGATCACAAACGGATATGCCTGGTATTCAATAACAGGGGGACGGCAGGACTATATGAATTATTTTCATCAATGCCGCGAATTTACCCTCGAGATTTCCAATACAAAACTGTTGCCGCCGGCGCAATTGCCGGCTCTCTGGAATTACAATTACCGTTCATTATTGAATTATATTGAGCAATCTGCTTTTGGCCTGCGGGGAATAATCAGGGACTCCATCTCAGGCTGGCCTGTTAAGGCAGAAGTATATGCTGTTTTCTATGAGATGGACAGCTCCTGGGTCTATTCTGCACTCCCTAACGGCAACTATCACAGGTTACTACCCGCCGGTAATTATACAATCAGGTATTCCGCTCCCGGTTATCTGACCAAAGTATTAAACAACGTCAGTATTGCGAACCGGCAGGCAACCTACATGGATATTTTGCTGATACCCGACGGTGGGGGTGTCGGAAGTATCGATTATTACGGAATAAGCAAACACATCATGGTATATCCAAATCCCGTGAACGGAACCATGGTTAAATTCGAATCCGATTTTAGCGTCCGGTCTGTTGATTTAATAGATGTAACAGGGAAAAATACTTATACCTGGGATCACAATGGCTTTTCAGGCAAGCTTCTTCTCGACTTTGTTACAAATGGTTTCTATTATCTGAAATTTACAACCAAAGAGGGGGTGGGGATTAAAAAGCTTGTCATTAACCGGTAATGGGTTTATCCCCCGAACCGGATACCTGTTTCCAGTACCCCCCGGAAAAATAACACCACGAGTATCAATATCAAGGCATGCAGCCATGCAAAGCGGAACCGCTTAGCCTCTTCTTCAAAATAAAGTTCGGGATAAGCCCTGCAAGCCATTATAATGGGTGTTATACTTAATATGAGCGTTACAACGATGAAAGTATCATAATAAATAAACCTTGGTAAACGGATCGCAATCAAAAAGGCATTTCCCAGAATGTATGGCATTAAAACCTGGGCGGAAATGAAAAAAGTCCTGCTTTTGCGCCCCATGTAATTGTAATATGAATTGGCTGAAATCAGGAATGGCCTTGTAGCAAGCAATCCTGCTAAAACAAGTATAAAAATCGATATTATCGAATACAGTACCCGACCTGTATCCATAATATACATCCAACTTATCACATGCCCGAAACCTGTGTCAAACAATGTACCGACCAACATTGCCCCAAAAAGCATGTTTACGGCATGAAGGTAACCCCAAAGGAAAAACAGTTTAAATGAACCTGTGTTTTCACGTATACTGTTGTAAATGATCAGGAACGAGAATCCGATGACCAGATTGACCAGCGGGCCAGCGGAGAAAACAGTCTTGACGGAATCATGATACCAGTCTTCAGGACTTATAATGAAATAGACTTCATAATAATAGACAATCGTCGGGTAATCAAAAAAACTTGCCGTAAGAACGGTAACTGCCTGCCCGATAAGGAACAAGGTCATATAAGATAATACAAAGAGAACCGCAGAATTTAAAGAAATGATCAGAAAAGCCTTTACCTGGACAATGGCGTTATATATGGATTTAAACAACCTTCTTATATTACTGGCATTGACGGAACCGGGAAGGTGAGTTAGATTCCTGATCTGGATTTTCATGTAATGCCTCAGAAGCCTTCTTCTTTGTTTCCTTTCGATTTTATTATGGAGATGCTCTTTTTCTTTGATTTCTGCTGAAAGCTTCTGAATTTCATACTTTACCTGTTTCTTTTGCTCCTTAATCTCAACCCATAAATCAGCTTTATATCTCCTTGACTGGTCTTTTTCCGCCTTTAATTTAATTCTTTGCTGAAGCTTGTCCTGTTTTTTAAACTCGGATAATTTGCGCCTGACCTCCTTTTCTTCCAACAGCGCAGCCAGTTTTAGCTCCCGGACCTTTTCACTTTGTATCCTTCGCTTATATCGTACGTAACGGATTCGCCTGTACATCTTATAAACGAAAGAATAGGATCGCTTTTTCTTTCCTGATGAAATCGACATTTTATAATTATTCCTGAAAATCGACACCAGGGATCACAACAGGCGATATCAAGCTGTCATTGCCTTGATTCCTTCGCCTGTATATTTACCGGCGTCAAGTTTTTCTTTTATATCAGCAAAGGCATTGATTGTTTCTTTTACATCCTCCAGGGTATGGACAGCAGTCGGGATCAGCCTTAGCATGATAATACCTTTGGGAACAACCGGATAAACCACAATGGAACAGAAGATATTGTGCTTCTCGCGCAATTCATAGGTAATTCGGGTGGCCTCCCCCGGACCACCGGTGAAATAAACCGGTGTAACTGGTGATTCGGTTTTTCCGATGTTGAAGCCTTGTTCCTTAAGCCCTTTTTGCAAAGCATTGACAATGATCCATAGTTTTTCTTTATGCTGCGGCTCATTGCGCAATATTTCAAGCCTTTTCAACGCCCCAATTGTCATGGCAATGGGAAGCGATTTTGCATATACCTGTGAACGAAGGTTATACATAAGGTATGTAATTACATCCTTCCTGGAAGCAATAAATCCGCCAATGCCTGCAAAGGCCTTTGCAAAAGTGCCAAAACAGAGATCAATTTCGTCCTGAACACCCAGGAATTCTCCAGTGCCCTGGCCTGTGGCGCCCATCGTCCCAAACCCATGCGCATCATCCACCAACAGCCTGAAATTATATTGTTTCTTGAGTTTTACGATTTCCCTGAGATTACCCAGGTCACCGGCCATTCCGTAAACCCCCTCCGTGATCACCAGGATACCGCCTCCGGTTTGATTGGTGATCTTTGTTGCCCGCTGTAACTCTTTTTCCAGATTTTGCATATTATTATGCGGGTAGACAAACCTTTTCCCGAAATGCAACTGCATTCCATCAATTATGCAGGCATGCGCTTCCGAATCGTACACGATGACATCTTTCCTGTCTACAAGCGATTGAATAATAGAAACCATACCCTGGTATCCATAGTTCAACAGGTAGGCGGCTTCCTTTCCCATAAAATCGGCAATCTCCCGCTCAAACTGCTCATGGTACTCGGTTTGACCCGACATCATCCTGGCGCCCATCTGGTGGGCGAGACCATACCTTGCAGCCGCTTCAGCATCAGCCTTTCTTACTTCGGGATGATTGGCAAGTCCGAGATAATTGTTCAGGCTCCAGACAAGTCTTTCTTTACCCCTGAATATCATGCGATTGGATATTTCCCCTTCCAGTTTCGGGAACAAATAATATCCATGTCCCTGTGCATAATACTGACCTAAGGGCCCCATCCTGTTTACGATTTTTTCAAAAATGTCCATGATGCTGAATATTTAATTGATTAATTCTTGTTGATTTATTAGAAACGCAAAATTATCAATTTATTCAGATTTGTCAAGTGAATTGAAAATGATAATAATTGCCGGTTTTACCCGTTAGGAGTTGATTGATTTTTTGTAATTTTGCCCGATGTTTTTCAGATTGAATATATTACTTGTTGCTTCCGTCCTTGTGCTGGCAAGTTGCGGTAAACATCATAAATTGCTGAAAAGCGTTGATAATGAAGCGAAATACGCTGCCGCAATAGATTATTACGAGAAGAAGGATTATTACCGCTCACTCCAGTTATTCCAGCAACTGATCAACTTTTACCAGGGGACTGATAAGGCTGAAAAGATGCAGTTTTACTATGCTTACTGCCATTATCACCAGAAAGATTACGTGCTGGCCAGTTATTATTTCAAGCGTTTTGTAAATACTTACCCGCGAAGCCAATTTGCGGAAGAAGCCCTCTTCATGAACGCTTATTGCTACTACCTGGATTCGCCTATTTCAAGCCTTGATCAGACAAATACTTACACTGCTATTAAAGAACTGCAATTATTTATTGACTATTTCCCGAACAGTGAACGGGTATCCGAAGCCACCGGTCTGATCAATATGCTGCGGGCAAAGTTGCAAAGAAAAGATCTCGATATGGCCAATGTTTATCTTAAAATGAGATTATACGACGCAGCCATCAGGTCCTTCGGGAATATCTTGCGAGAATATCCCGATACGGATTATAGAGAGCAAATATTATATAATATTTTGAGATCATATTACAATTACGCGAACAATAGTATCAGTGTCAAGCAAGTTGAGCGTTTTCAATCTACACTTGATGCATATAATGAACTGGTATTTCAATATCCT
>JAHYJA010000208.1 GCA_019429325.1 Bacteroidales bacterium | reverse complement strand
ACATCTGCTGAAAGTGATTGAACGGGAGAGGAAATATAATGATAGGGATAATTGCTCTCATTGCCTCCGCCTGTGAGATACATCTGTATGTTTTCAATACCGTTACCTGAGTAATCATCAACTATCAGCGATGCAATACCTGTTGCATCCGATCCAAGGTTAAGAGTGCCGTCGTTGATCAGGCTGGTCAGGGTGGCGCTTCCTGCCGGACCGATTGTGAGCGATGCACCGGTGTTAATCGTAACGCTGTTGCTAACAGCGGTCGGCATGGAGGAGATAAGCGGCTGATTGGCGGTGAATGAAAATATCTTAGCATCAGTCGCTGATGTGGGAACTCCTCCGATCCAGTTGGTTCCTGTGTTCCAGTCGGTTGTGATACCCAGCCAGGTCCCGGCAAGAGGTGAGTTGTTAACTACACCTGTTGCCCGTACAAAAAAGATATCATCCAGGAATTCGGCGTCAGAGGCCGGGTGACCGTATGTTCCCGGAAGTTGCCCGACACCGCCGAGAATAAGCATCGATGTATTATGGATAAATAAAGTTCCAAGGTTGGCTTTCGAGCCTGTGTTGATGGAAAAGCTCGTTATGGTGCGGGCCGAGTTTAGTGCGACGGCGCCGGCTGTATTATTGAGAACCAGGCTCCTTACTATCAAAGGAAGACCATTCCCGGTATTCTGAGGAGTCGGTCCGTTGTAGATATAAAAAGCATTTTCGTCAAAATGGCGGGTGCCGGATACCTGTATATTGCCTCCGTAATCCCCGTTAATTGTTGTAATTCCATAACGGTCAGTAACACCCAGGGTCGCCCCTGCCGTCAGGGTAAAATTGCCTGAACTTCCTGTTATAAACGAAGTATTCGATTCTGTTCCCAACTGCAGGTAGGCTCCGCTGTTGACTGTAAAATCGATCATGTTGCTGAAAGTTCCGCCGGATGTGAAGTTTTGCATCGACCCGTTCCCATTGAAGATAATTGAACCTCTGCCGGACGATGATTCCGTGATTGTTCCTCCGGTGAAGAGGAAGTTTCCGGCAACGATCAGGTATCCGGTGGCGCTGCCTGAAGAAAGATCCAGGGTGCCTCCTGTCTGCCTGAAGTTCCCGGTTATGGTTAAAGTTCTTGTATCGGCGGTTCCCGTCAGAATAAGTTTCCCGCTGCCGGTGCTCGTCAAAAGGAAATTCCCATTGACGGTGACGTCAGCATTTATGGGAATAACTGATGTCTGATCTGGTGAGTTCCAGGTAAAATTGCCAAAGTTCTGACCGATTCCTGCAAGTGTATTGCTTGTTACTCCTGTTACTGAGCAGAGGGAATTTGCATCCCATACGGTAGCAGGTATCGCGCCTCCGTTGGCTGTATGCTGGTACACAGAACCGCTGTCGAATCCCAAAATACCTGTGGCTGTTATGGCCCCTCCATTAATAAGGGTTCCCCTTACAAAGAAATCAATATCATCATCTCCATCGGCAATAGTGAGCGTTACACCCGGGTTAATTGTAACCTGACCACTGCCAGTGATCATGACCTGGTCCACGGTCAGGTTTGATGTAACGGTAATCTCATGTCCGTAGCGGATAGTGATAGTTCCGCTGAGGGAGTTGGGAGCTGTGCCGGCCGTGACCCAGATTTCACCGTCGAAAGTCTGCCATATCTCTGCCGTCTCCCAGTCACCCGATCCGTTGGATCGGTAATCGTCTGTCACAGCGGTTTCAGGACCGGTCATCTGACTGCCCCTGGCAGGCTCTTCAAGGTAAAACTCCATTCCCGGAGGACCACTGAATTCATAGATTGCTACATGATAGGTGGTCTTGGCGTCAAGGTTTAGTACGGTCACACTGTTCCCGGTTCCGTTATATACCACAAAGTTACCTGTTCCCAACTCCGAACCGTTTCCGAAGATATTGCTGGCTGTATAGGTTGTTCCGTACTCAGGGTCACTGTCAACGGGATCACCTGCCTTTATAAGAACGATCCTGTTTGTCCCGTCACCATTGGTCCAGCTAATAGTCATAGAAGAGGAAGTAACATCAGTGAAAATGATATCTGAAGCCTGAATGGTCGGTGGCGGTGGCGGCTCATAGTTGAGACTAAGTGCAGTCATGGAAGCACGTGCAGGATATTTGAAGGATGTTGAGGTTACATCTGAAATCTCTGTTAGAGGTATACTGCGGTTGGTAATGCCGTTAATCATAGTATAACTGCTTCCGCCACTGAGATAGGTAGCTGTTCGTTCCTGTATCAGGGTCCAGTCAGTGGCATACGTAGTTGAATTGGGCGGATCAGTGCTGGAATAAGAGCTTACAATTTCAACAGCCTGATTATATGAGTTTATTGCAAGAGCTGTGGTGAACGCAAAGGTTGTTACATTACTGGTTCCACTGTTTTTAGTCTGGTTGTCAGTGAAAGGATCCTCCTGGTTTACATAGTCAAACACAGCTGCGAAGAGACTGGTATTACGGATTACCCCGCTCGGAATCATCGGACTTACCACCAGTGCTGAATCTGTGGCGGCATCAAGGCCGGCTTCATCAAGATAAAACAACGCTGTATGCGGTATTGCTGATATTCCCATATCCCCGTTGACTTCAGTAAGCGGCTGACCTCCGTAAGTAAGGGTAAATTCAATCGTACCGGCAGGTGTTCTGGTTGATGCTACTGCTATAATAAGGATCCGGTTGGTGTTGCTGCCATCCGGAATAGAGTAGTTAAAAATCTTTTCTGTAGCACCCGAACCATTAAATAGAGTTGTCCAGTTCCGCAGCGTTGCTACCTGACCGGAGAGCGTCACCGAGAGGAACATCATAAGAACCAGGGCAATAACCACAGTTCTGAAATGCAGTGTGACACTTCTCATGAATGATTGCTTTTCCGTTCTCATTTCGGCTGATCTTTCGGCAGCGGTGGGATTACCTGTATATTTATGTGCGGGGAATGAGTGCATCTGTCTCATCTTGTTTAGTTTAATGGTTAACAGCACAGCTTGCTCTGATATAATATTTATCCGACCTTACAAATATAAAACTAATGTCCGACAAATGCTTATAATTTCAGGGCTAAATTTGGACCCGGGAAATTGCATAAAACATAGAATCGAAAATGGTTTTACTTAAATCAACCAGCACCAGCAAAAACTCCGTCCGCTGTAGCTTTCTTTGACCTCCGTAGCTTTAGCGAAGGAGGTAGCGTAGGCGGAGTAACCAGCAACTTAGATTAAATATTTATTTGTTCTTTATTGCTTGTACCTCTTACTCCGATTAATACTTTAGCTCAAAGTAGGTCATTACTTCCTGGTAGTTGTTAACGTCAACTCCTGCCTTGCTTAACTTCTTAAGGATCTCTTCCTCTGCCGAAATACCTTTCGGACTGGTTATCGTGTTGTCGGTGATCAGTAAGAACCTGTATTCTGCTATATTGTTTGGTTCCCAGATATCATCGGTCTGATAAGCATAAATTGTGATTGTATTAAGCGCATATGTATGCCCGGTAACCTGTTTTGTGCCATCAATATCTTCAAATATAAATGGAAGCATATGCCATCCCTGGGATATTTTAATATAACCAAGAACCATACCATGATCGATTATATCTGCATTAACCTTATCGGTGGCCAGGGAGAAGATATTTGCAGGACGACCGAGATAATCCCCTTCGAACCATTCGATGTCTGCTTTCAATAAACTTACAATCTGTACATTGGCATTTCCGTCCTGACCGGCGGCTCCTGTGGCTCCTGTAGCTCCCGTTGCTCCTGTGGCTCCTGCTGCACCTGCAGGTCCCTGGGGTCCCTGAGGACCTTCGGGCCCTTCACAGGAAAGAAATCCGGCAACAGCAAACAGCATTAATAGACTTCCTAATTTGAGAATAGTTTTTTTCATGACCTGATTTTTTTTAAATTAATAGCTGAAAAATTAAATTTATTATGTGCTTAAAAATTCATTCAGATGTTTAGTATCAGTCAGTTTTCGTATCAGAACCATATAAAAAACTAAATTAAGTCATTTTTATTTCTGAAAACCTGAATTTATTAACATAGCTTGTTTATTTAAAAACAATGAGTAAATTTGTTACTCAATAACCTGAACGTGATTTAATGCTAAGCAGTCTGATAACCTCCCAGACAAGGATTAAACTGCTGAAGAAATTTTTCATCAACAGCAGTACCAGAGCCCATCTGAGGGGACTGGAGTCGGAGTTCGGGGAGTCTTCAAATGCCATACGCGTGGAGCTGAACCGCTTCGAGGACGCGGGACTCCTCAATTCACTGCGCGACGGCAACAAGAAGGTCTATCAGGCTAACTGC
>JAHYJA010000022.1 GCA_019429325.1 Bacteroidales bacterium | reverse complement strand
GAAAATTTTCATGGTAAAGAGCCGGTTGTTTGTCCCTGATTAAACCAATAAATTCCATAACCCGTCCGAACTCTTTTGCCGATAAATTTTTTTCAATTGTCTCCAGAATTACTTCTCCGGCATCATAATTCTCCAGAAACCCGGCCGGTAATTCCTTTGAAAAGAAATCCCAGGTGATATCAAAGATTTCCGGTATATTTTTTCCGGTATATTTTTCCCAAAGCTCCTCAGCAGTCATATTTCCCCCGTTTAATTAAAATTTTGATCTGAGCCAACTTGTCATACAGGATCTAAGATAAGGCTTAGCTTCTAACCGTAATGTGCAGGGTATTTAAAATAAAAGCATCTTACTGGTTGTTTTTCTGAAGTCAGAACGGGATCAACCGTCTTTTCCTGTTTTCAAAAACTGCCATCTCACTAAAGCCGGCCAGCTTTACCAGGTGGTACGCTTCTTCAAAATACTGCCCTACCCTCGAAGGCATGTGGGCATCGGAATTGACGCACACCGGAACATTCTCCTCCCTGAAGATATGAAGAAAGCGCCGGTCCGGATAGAAATCACCGAGTGGTTTGTTCCTGCCGTTTGTGTTCACCTCGAAAGCCACATCATTCTCCTTAAGGATTTTTGCCAGATTCCTGTAAAGCGGCTCCTCATCATCTGTCGCCAGACACCCGTATATCCTTATCAGATCGGGATGTGCAATAATATCAAAGAGACCTGAAGAAGCAGCAGACGCAATCACATCGAAATATGCTTTGAACAACCTGTCGCGGTCCCTGCCCCTGTAATAATCAGGACTCTCATCAACACCGCCGTCGTCCAGGTAATGAACCGCACCTATAACGTAATCAACATCCATCTCACTCAGAATTGTCCGTATTTCATCCTCCTTGCCGGGAAAATAATCAACCTCAATCCCTGTTCTTACATCAATGTCACCCACACTTCTTTTCAGTTTGTTTATGTGATCGAGATATTTACCTGCTTCCTGTTTCCCCATTGTGGGTTCATGCTCTTTTCTGAGCAGATTAAAGTGGTCGGAAAAACCAATTTCATTAAACCCTGCCTCCAGGGCAGCGGCAATATATTCCCCGGGTGCTGATTTCCCGTCGCTGAACGATGAATGGATATGGTAATCAGTTTTGTAGATCATTCTTTATGCTGGTGGTTAAAAAAAGTTTCGTTACCATTCCTGACCAATAGTTTTGGAGCCGTAAGGCAGGTCGTGCAGGTCGTGCAGGTCGTGCAAGTCGTGCAGGTCGTGCAGGTCGTGCAAGTCGTGCAAGTCTGAAGAATCTTATTAATTACGTCTTAGATATTCTATCTCCCCTTCTCCCCCTCTACTTTTCCTTCCCTCGGTCTTCCGTCTTATATCCGATCTCAAATTAGCTCCAAATTTGCCAATAAAACAAATTGATTCTTGAAATTGATAACAGAAATGATAAATTTGTGAAAAACTGATTCCGGTGGATAATTTTGACCCGAATTGTATCTGTGTTAACTGCGAGTTCAGGGAGATAGCCTTTTCTCACCTTGATGAACCGACAATACACGAATTGTGCCGGCATAAACATGAGGACACCTACCGGAAGGGTGAGGTCATAAACAGGGAAGGCGGAAAGATCTCCAGCTTCAGATACCTTAAAAAGGGTCTTGTGAAGGTATACAGAAGCTCCGGAAAGGGCGAGGAGCAGATCATTACCATAACAAAACCTTTTGAATTTGTCAGTAACATGAGCATTTTTTCAGATGAGACCTACCATTACTCGGTCTCTGCCCTCGAAGACTCCGTTGTCTGTTCAGTGGACCTTAAATTTATTAAGGAGCTTGCAGTCAAACATGGAGGATTTGCGCTTGGCCTTCTGACAAAAATTTCGATCATAAACGAGAAAATCATTTCCCAGACTCTTGATCTCCGGCAGAAAAACCTGGCGGGAAGGGTTGCCTACGTGTTATTGTACTTTTCTGAGGAGATCTATAGCTCCAGGGTATTTGAGCTTCCCGTTTCACGTCAGGAAATTGCAGATTTTATCGGAATGAGCATGGCAAACGTTATCAGGACCCTGTCGGATTTTAAACGCGACGGGATAATAAAGGTTTTTGGGAAAACCATAGAAATAGCCGATTATAACAAACTTGAGATAATCTCATTAAAGGGATGAGCCTGTTCTGTTCAGGTTACCAGGCCTTTGTACAGCATGAGAGCATCCGGAATTTAACAAGACTGACAATTATGAATAAAGCGATAACGTTTTTGTTGCTGCTTCTTCCTGGCTTCACCATACTGACAGGTCAGCCCGGAATGCGCCCTGAAGCAGAAGAGCGGAGGGACAGGGAGGTCTATACCCTGTCGGGATTCAGGCATGGTGTTAATTTTTTCCCCCGGGTGAAACTCTCCCACGTTCAGTATGAAGCCGGAGATTCCCTCGATTTCACACAATATCATTCGGCTGACGTAATTTACACATGGCTGAGCAGATGGGCGGAGAAATATCCCTCAATCGTCGATCTGTACGAGGTTGGCCGGAGCTATGAAGGCAGGCCTGTAATGCAGATCACTGTCACCAAAAAGGAGAGCGGCAAAGATACAGATAAACCGGCAGCCTTCTTTGAGGGAGGGAGACATAGTGGCGAGGTATCAGGCTGTGAATCAGTGTTATGGCTTGCCAACTACCTTATCACGAATTACGGTAAAGATCCTGAGGTGACCCGCCTAATCGATACCAGGACCATTTATCTCAGACCGGTAAATAATCCCGACGGACATGAACTTTACATGAATACAGCCCAGAGCAACCGGAGCACGGTGAGACCCTTCGACAACGACGGCGACGGTCTGCTGGATGAGGATGCTCCCGACGATATTGACGGTGACGGGATCATTTTAACGATGAGGTGGAAGGATGAGAAGAGGGGGAACCTTATTCCTCATCCCCTGGATTCAACCGGAAGGATCATGCAGAGGGTCCCTGCCGGTGAGGGAATTTACCTCTCGGGTTCTGAAGGCATCGACAACGATGGTGACGGGCGTATCAATGAAGACGGGATAGGAGGTCTGGATCTTCATCGCAATTACCCCGAGAACTGGAGACCCTTATCTGAGGAGACAGGCCGCGGTTACACACAGGGCGGAGCAGGAGAGTATCCGCTGAGTGAAACAGAAACACGATCGGTTGTGTCATTCCTTCTTACGCATCCCAACATATCGGTAGTTAATTCCATGGACACCAGCGTTCCGATGCATCTCAGAGCTCCTTCAACTTCTCCTTCCGAAGAGAGAATGTATCCCGAGGACCTGAAATGGTACAGGCATTTTGATGAGGTCGGGAAAAGCATAACAGGTTACGAAAGGGCCGGAGACGTCTTCGACGATTACGGAAGAGGTAATCCGCTTTTCGGGCATGGCCCCGATTTCGGGTACTGGTACTATGGGGCTATCTGGTATGGCGACGAGATATGGAACGGGGGCAGGCATAAAGATTATAACAACGATGGGGTGAAGGACCAGCTCGATATGCTGATATGGGATGATGAAGAGAACGACGGCAACGGATTCTTTGAGTGGAAACCCTTCAGACACCCTCAGCATGGTGATATTGAGATCGGAGGTTTTGATCCGAAGTTCTTTTCACAGAACCCCCCGGCGAAACATATGGAACAGTGGGTTGCCAACCAGGCCTTCTTCAACCTCGAAATGGCAAAGGCTCTTCCGGGTCTGGAATGGGAAAATATCGAGGTGAAGAGGATCAGATCCTACAGAACCGACTCTGCCGATTATCAGGTAAACGTCAGGTTCAGGAATACCGGAATGCTGCCCACAGCGCTGAAACAGGCACAGCTGGTTAAGATTGTAAGGGACGACAGGGTGATAATCGAAATTGATTCGGTTGCCCTTGTTGATGAGAAACCCGCATATAAAATAATCAATACCGAAGATAACCGCCGGCGAAGGGATCAGCAACTGGCTGCGGAAGGACTTTATCTTGAAAACCCGGCCTATGGCAGACCGGCCATAAAGTTCGTTCCTGCCACGCAGGGAGGCTCAGTTACAACTGCCAGCTACGTTATCAGAACTTACAAGGGAGCAGTATTGAGAGGAAAGGCCAGGGTTTTGTCGACTCGTGGCGGTATTCTGAAGGAGAAGGAATTCAGTATCCGGTAAAATAAATTCAATGCACAAGCCGATATATAAACGGGATAATTATTATAAACCAAAATAAATGATATGAGTAACGACAAGCATTTTGTGAGGGATATTCCCCGGCGGAAGTTCCTGGAGCTGAGCATGAAGGGAGGACTTGTTATAGCTGCTACCCCGGCCCTGCTGTCTCAGCTGGTATCATGCAGCGGAGGCACAAAGAGCGGCCCCGGACTTGATATGGACAAGGAGACCCTTTCAGGGATAATAGCAAAAGCCCTCGGTAAAGGAGGTGATTTTGCAGATGTGTACCTCGAGAACAGGATCTCAAGGCAGATTGTGATGGAAGAGTCCAGGTTTAAAAGCGCCCTGTTTGGCATCAGTCAGGGTGCAGGGGTCAGGGTTATTTCAGGGAACAGGACCGGCTATGCCTATACCGACGAGATAACCAGGGAAAAGCTTCTCAGGGCTGCAGAGGTGGCTTCTTATGTAGCTGCGGAAGGATCACCCCGCGGACCTGTAAGTATAGCAGAAGGATCAATGCCCTCCTGGGTGACCGTTCTGAAACCACTCGGGGAGATTGCCGATGAGAAGAGAATAGATGTTATACGGCGCGCCGATCAGGCTGCCAGGGACTATGATCCACGGATAAAGATGACGATGGTCGATTATTACGACGAGACCAGGGGAAGGGTCATTGCCAACAGCGAAGGCCTCTACCTCAGGGATGACCTGCCAATGCTCTTCTTTATCGTTCAGGCTATGAGTGAAGAGGGTGGCGCCAGGCACATGGCAAGGGAAAGGCTGAGCCAGCATTCGGGATTCGAGATGTTTGAAGATGTCACGCCCGAGACCATAGCCAGGAATGCCGCAAGGGAAGCCATCGCAATGCTTAAGGCAGAAGATGCTCCTGCAGGAATAATGGATGTGGTCATGCAGAATGGCTGGGGCGGCGTTCTGGTTCATGAGGCTGTAGGGCATCCCCTGGAAGCTGACAATATTGCCAAAGGGATAGGTGCCTTCACAGGAAAACTGGGACAGAAAGTTGCAAGCGACTGCTTCACGATGACAGATGACGGTACCATACCCAATTTCAGGGGTACGATAAATTTCGACGACGAAGGTACGGTAGCTCAGAAGAATGTTCTTATAGAGGAGGGATGGCTTAAAGGGTATATGACAGACATCCTCAGCGCACAACAGCTTTCGATGGCACGAACGGGCAACGGAAGAAGAGAATCATTCAGATATATCCCCATCCCAAGAATGACAAACACCTATATCGAAAACGGAAAGGATAAACCTGAGGATATCCTTGCATCAACAAAGAAGGGAATATATGTTCAAAGCCTCAGCGGCGGAAGCGTAAATCCCGTCACGGGTGTCTTTAATTTTACATGCCGCGAAGCCTACCTTATCGAGAACGGGAAGAAGACCAGTCCGGTAAAGGGAGCCACCCTTATCGGATCGTGCATGGATGTGATATCCAATATCGACGCGGTTGGCGATGATCTCGATTTTGGCCCCGGCATTTGCGGCAAGGGACAGTCGGCGGAAGTGACGGCCGGACAGCCTACAGTCAGGATCAGGGGTATTAATGTCGGAGGAAGCAGGTCGTAGTAAAATCTAAAAATGAGAAAAATATGGACTATATATCATTAGCAGAAAAACTTGTGAAAAAGTGTCTCGCACTTGGCGCGGATGATGCCGAGGTTTTTATTCAGTCAGGAAGAAATCTGTCAATCAGGGTGTTGAATGCCGAACTTGAAACTGTCCAGGAAGCAGCTTCACGAGGAGCCGGTTTCCGGGTGATCACAGGTAACAGAATGGGGTTCAGCCATTGCAACGATTTTTCCGGCAAGGCACTTGAGGATACCATTTCGAGGGCAATTGCATACGCAAGGCTCGCGTCGCCCGATGAGAACAATGTACTGCCCGATGACACCGGAATAACAAATATTGACGACCTCTACGATCCGGAAACAGCCACCGTGCCTATGGACCTGAAGATTAAGATGGCACTCGATCTTGAAAGAATGGCCCTGGCGATAAACGGGATCTCAAAAAGCTCGGGAGCACGCTACGGAGAGGGAGAATCAGAGACCTTTATTGCGAACTCCAGAGGGATCTCCAGGAGCTCCAGATCATCAGGCTGCTCATTCGGCGTAAGTGTTGTTGCTGAAAAGGGTGACCAGAGAAACACTGGGGGCGAATCATGCTCAAGGGTCTTCTTTTCCGATCTGATACCTGCTGAAGAGATAGCAAAAAAGGCGTCGGAGAAAGCTCTGGGTCTGATTGACCCCGTAATGATCAGGACACAAAGGGCAGCAGTTATCTTTGACCCGGACGTTGCCCGATCGCTGATCGGAGGCATCATAAGCGCTATAAACGGTGAAAGGGTGCTGCAGGGAGCAAGCTTCCTCAGAGATTATCTCGGCAAACAATTTGCAACCCCTCTTCTTACTGTAATTGACGACGGTACGAGAAGCAGGAGCACGGGAAGCGCTCCCTTCGACGGTGAAGGTGTTCCAACCCGCAGGAACGTACTGGTGGAGAATGGCGTTCTGAAGAGTTTTATTTACAATACTGCCGCAGCTAAAAGGGCGGGCACAAGGAGTACGGGAAATGCATCGCGCGGAAGCTATACAAGCATGCCGGGAATAGGGACGTTCAACATAAGCATCGAACCGGGGAACTATGATCCGTCAGAGATTACAGCCGCTACCTCAAGAGGTCTTCTGCTCAAAGAGGTTACAGGCTACGGGATTGATCCGGTAAGCGGTAACTTCAGCGGAGGTGCTGCCGGATTATGGATAGAAGGAGGGAAAGTGGTCCATCCTGTCAGGGGCGTCACAATCGCAGGCAGGGCAATCGATATTCTGAACGGGATCGATATGATGGGGAACGATATTGATCATACCAGATCATTCTCATCTCCCACATTCAGGGTGGCAGAAATGCAGATAGGCGGAAGGTAGAATGGTTTTTGCAAAAAAATCTTAATTTTGAGGTCTCAAAAAATCTTGTAAACATGACATCAAATAAAAAGCAGAAGAAAATGGCAAACATCAAAACAACAAAAGGTATTATTGCGATCCTGACCGGAGGGGGGGATGTCCCGGGACTTAACCCTGCCATAAGGGCAGTGACGATCCGTGCCAACCGTGAAGGGTATAAGGTTATCGGTCTAAGAAGGGGATGGGCAGGAATTACCGAACTGATAAGGGATAATAAGGCAGACAACAGCAACTGCTACCAGGTACTTACTGACGATATTGTCAACAAGGCCGGACGAACGGGAGGTACATTTCTCCACACCTCGCGGACCAGGCCGAGTCACATGAGCAACGTGACTGTTCCCGACCATCTGAAAGATGCCTACAGCAATGATATGAATGACCTTACCCCCGAGGTTATAAAGAATCTTGAATGGCTCGGCGTCGATTATCTAATTCCGATAGGAGGAGACGATACACTGAGTTACGGAGTGCACCTCTATAAAAAGGGAGTAAATGTTGTGGCCATCCCGAAAACAATGGATAATGATGTTCCCGGAACAGATTACTGCATAGGATTCAGCACATGTGTTACACGGACGATACAAATGACAAACAGCCTGAGAACATCAGCAGGCTCGCACGAAAGATTTCTCGTTCTTGAAGTATTCGGCAGGTATGCCGGGTTCACTGCCATGCTTCCTACAATGGCCGGAGCTTCCAACAGATGTGTGATTCCTGAATACGAATTTGATATTGACCTGCTGACCAGGTTGCTGGTGGAAGACAGAAACCACAACCCAAGCAAATATTCGGTTGTGCTCGTTTCGGAAGGTGCTATGTTCAAGGGCGGCGAAATGATTTATGCAGACTGTGAAAAAGATGCATACGGACACGCCAAACTCGGAGGGATCGGTGATCTGGTCTCTGCCAAGCTGAAGGATATTTCTCCCAAGTATAACGACGGAAAAACTATCAATGTGATCAATCAGAAGCTCGGTTATATGGTACGCGGCGGTGATCCGGATGCACTCGACTCCATTGTTCCCATGGCATACGGAAACCTGGCGCTGGACCTCATTCTGAAGGGTGTGCATGGCAGGATTGTGGTGCTGAAGAACGGAAGGTACGATAACGTTCCGATCGATGTGGTAACATCCTCCAAGAAGGTTGTGAAAGTTTCGGATTATTACAACACCGAAAGGCTGAGACCCTATTATCACAGTTTTGAGATGAAGCCCTTCCTGCTTGTGGCCTCAGATAATTAGCGTTCTCCCTTGGCGTTCCCGGCGGTTTATGGATCCAATCTTTTGATACAGTCTCTGCTATTTTTGCATCAGAAATATTAAACTTGGAACAGGGGAAAGTAATAAAATCCACAGGGATCCGTTACCGCGTGCTGGGCGAGAATACCGGGATCATTGAATGTACCATAAAGGGAAAATTCAGGGTAATGGAACTGCGGACCACAAACCCTGTTGCTGTGGGGGACAATGTCCTTTTCACATTTGACCCGTCAACCAACACCGGGGTTATCAACGAAGTTCTTCACCGGAAAAACTATATTCTGAGAAAAGCTTCAAACCTCTCAAAACAGGCTCAGATCATCGCGGCAAATATTGATCAGGCCTTTATTTTTGTAACGATAATTTTTCCCGAGACACCCCTGGAATTTATCGACAGGTTCCTTATAACAGCCGAAGCCTACAGGATCCCTGCCAAGGTCATTATAAACAAGACAGACCTCTACAGGGATGAGGAGATTGCCAGAATGGATCATCTTATTTCAATTTACAGCAGGATCGGATACGAATGTATAAAAATATCCGTTACTGAAGGCACCAATCTTGAGACTATCAGACAGCTTCTTACAAACAGGATAACGCTTATTTCCGGCAATTCGGGAGTGGGAAAGACATCCCTGCTGAACGCCCTCGATCCGTCGCTTAACCTTAAGACAGAAGAGATATCCGGCTACCATAAGCAGGGGAAGCATATTACTACCTATCCCGAGATGCACAGGATGCCGTTTGGCGGCTTCGTGATCGATACCCCCGGGATAAGGGGATTCGGTGTTGTCGACATGGATAAGAATGAAATCTATCATTTCTTTCCGGAGATCTTCACAACTGCCAGTGAGTGCCGTTTTTACAACTGCCTCCACCTTGATGAACCGGGTTGCGCGGTAAGGAAATCTGTTGAAGAGGGAAGGATAGATTTCTTCAGGTACAGAAGCTATCTCAGCATAATGGAAGATGATAATTCAAAATACAGATAACCTTATGAAAAGAGTCCTCATAATTGCTTATTCCGCTTTCCTGATAATTGTACTCGTAAATGTACTCTATTACAGGAGCCTCTACAGGAAACAGATAAGCTATCTCGCGGAACTGCTCGACAGGCAGGTACAGCTTGTGGGTCTTTCTGTGGATAACCTGAACGAAAGGTTCCTGAGCGATCTGAACCAGCTTGTCGTCTCCGAGGATCTCTCACTCTTTTTTGACAGTCCGGAACTCCAGTACAACGTCAGGGAAAGGATGAAGCTTTTTTTCTCAAAGTACCAGGACCTGGTTTCGGGGCTGAGGTTTTACGACAACAGCAGGAATGAATTTACCCTTAAGAGGGATGAAACCCAGAGCAGCTGGCTTGAACAGACATTTATCCTTCATGTACAGGGAGAAATATTCGACAGGGAGAGACTTGCTCATGAGAACCGGAAGTTTGAATATTACCTGCCCGTCATAAAGGATGAAAGGACCATCGGCAACATCGTAATAACCGTTGATTATCAGAAGTATTTCGGAGAGATCTTTTCTGCTTTCAATCTGAAGGATTACCAGTGGGAATGGGTTCTCAGTCAGTCGGGTGATATCATTTACAGCAATAACGGGGAGGAGATTGAATATTCGCAGATTGAAAAGATATCAGGAAGAGTGGCTGACGGCTTTGTTGATAAGATCATGCATACGGCTGTTATAAACGGCAAATCTGAGACGATCCTGTCATCTTACTACTCCACCCACCTGCTCCAGCGCGATCTGGGCCTTGTTTTCTCGGCCCCCACACATGTCTTCCAGAAGCACCTGGTAAGAAACTCTGTAGTGATCGCTCTCATCACCTTTATGATAACAATGTTTATCATCCTGTTTTTAAGGCGGCAGATGCTCTCGCAGGAAAAAAAGATCACACAACTCAATACTTCGGAAAAGGTCCTTTTCAGAATGATCGAGGAGATGCCTGTCGGGATCATAATCTACAACAGGAACAGGGAGATAATCCTGGCCAACAAGGTGGCAGCATCACAATTTTCGTACAAAGACGAGGAGGAAATGAAGGGAAAAATATTCCCGGAAACATCGTTGTCGGGCGATACCAGCTATTTCTCAAAGCATATGGGCGGGACCTTCACTCCCGACCAGTTCGTAGTTATTAAAAAGGAGATAGGGGAGATCATACTTTTCAGGAACAGAATTCCGGTAGACTTTCTCGGGGAAGAGGCAACGATGGAGATGCTGGTGGATGTTACCCTTCTCGAAAAAGCCAGGAAAGAGGAAGCCAGCGCAAGCACAGCCAAATCGGAATTCCTTGCAAGGATGAGCTACGAAATACGGACGCCGCTCAACGGCATTATCGGAATGTCTGATCTGCTGAACAGATTCAGCCTGCCTGAGGGAGCGGATGAGATTGCAGCCCTTCTCCGGAGTTCCGCCGGGGTCCTTCTGAACATCATAAATGATATTCTTGATTTTTCGAAAATAGAGTCAGGCAATATGATAATAGATGAGATCCCGTTTAACCTGAGGGAGGAGATCCGGTATTGTATCGATTTGGTCAGGACAGAACTATCAGGGCGGGACATTATCCTGAAAAGTCAGACAGATGAAAATATTCCGGAAAAACTGATCGGAGATCCTTTCAGGATCAGGCAGATATTGATCAATCTCCTTAATCAGTCAGTTTATAATACGGAACAGGGTGAGATCCGTCTTGTCTGCACCCGGATGGGTGGTCAGTCGGGCAGTGTACCACTGAAGTTTGAATTGTACGACACCGGGAACAGCTATGACAAAGCGAGCCTTAAAAAAATATTCGGGGATTATGTGAACCTTGAGTCAAGGGTGCACAGGCAACATGATGAATCGGTTTTTGGTACAATAATAGCCAGACAGCTTATAGAACTGATGGGAGGGAAGATCACGGCTGAAAGTCCTTCGGGTATTGCCGGAGACCGTGGCATAAAGGTGACATTCACAATTTCAGCATATTCTGACGAAAGAAAGGCAAAGGTTCTTGACGTGAACGAAATCACCTCCTTCAACATGATTAACACCCTTGTTATCACCGGCGATCAGAACAGGGATGAGGAACTACTCGGAATTCTTCACAAAATGGGCCTTTCAGTCTCTGTCACCACATTTCAGAAATCAACCCTGAACCAGATTAAGGCAAACCTTAGTTATTCCGATAAAAGGTATCAGCTTATAGTAATATTCGACGACACGGATTTCGATGGTTTTCATGCCGCCGGTATCCTTCATGAGAATAATCTGACCGGCAGGTTCTTTATCCTGCTGATAAGCTCAACCGATAAGAAAGGTAATTATCTGAAGGCAATCTCAACAGGGATCGACCACTACTTTGTCAAGCCCATTGAGGTTGGCGAACTGGAATCGGAAATCAGATTATGCTTTCCTGCCGTAAAAGCCCAGGTATATGAACCGGAAAAGGCTGAGCTCAGAAAGGATCTGAAGATACTGATCGTCGAAGACAATAAGATGAATCAGAAGGTGATAAGCGCCATGCTGGCCACCCTGGGTTACTCCTGCGATGTGGCCGAAAACGGGTATACCGGTTACCTTCAGGCCAAAACAAGAAAATATGACGTGATCTTCATGGACCTGATTATGCCTGAAATGGACGGGTATGAATCGACTCTGAAGATCCTGGATTATGACAGGAGCCAGCTCATAGTTGCCTTTACTGCAGACAGCCTGCCAGGGTCGAAGAAAAAAGCGGAACTGTGCGGCATACGGGAATTCATTTCCAAACCGGTGAGGATCGACGACCTCAGAACCCTTTTTGTCAGGTATTTTTCGTTACAGCCGGAAAGCACTTAACCTCACTGAAGTATGGCTTATCCGACAACCGGCAAGACCGGTATAACTGAATTTCTTGAGCTCTCACTTAAATATCCGGTTATCGATGTAAGATCGCCCGGGGAATTTGCCGCCGGCCATATTCCGGAAGCTGTCAATATACCGCTTTTCGATGACAGAGAGAGAGAAATGGTGGGTATAACATACAGGAAGGAGGGCCGCATACAAGCCATCCTCAGGGGACTGGAGGCAGCCGGACCCTCACTGTCATCAAAGCTAAGACACGCCCTGGAAATATCGGGGGACGGGAAACTGCTTGTCTATTGCTGGAGGGGAGGGATGAGGTCAGAAGCCATGGCATGGCTCTTTTCGACAGGAGATATAGAGACGGAGGTCCTGCTGGGAGGCTATAAGTCGTACCGCCAGCATATTCTTGAGAGTTTTTCTGAAAGAAAGAAGGTAATGGTGCTGGGCGGGCTTACCGGAAGCGGCAAGACAGATATTCTCAATTACCTTAGCGAATCGGGCCACAGGGTAATTGATCTTGAGAGGCTCGCAAATCACAGGGGATCGGCCTTCGGAGCATTGGGCCAGCCTGAACAGCCAACAACAGAACACTTCGCAAACCTTCTTTTCCGGGAGTGGAAGAAAATTAGCAACGAAGACCTTGTCTGGATCGAGGATGAAAGCCGGAACATCGGATCGGTTTTTATGCCTGAGAATTTCTATCTGAACCTTCAGCAAAGCCCGGTGGTCATCCTCATGATGGATCCGGATAAGAGGATACCAAGGCTGTTAAGGGAATACTCTGCCATTTCCCCCGACGACCTGAAGGCTTCCGTGATAAAAATCAGCAGGAGGATCGGAGGCGAAAAAACAAAAGAGATCATGAACGCCATTGAGAAAGGCGATCTTGCACGGGCCATAGAGATCATACTTGATTATTATGACAGGGCTTACCGGTACGGTATCAGGAAAAAGGTGCAGGAGAAAGTAACCTATGTTTATACGGATACTGATGATGTGAGAACCAATGCCGGAAAGATACTTGAAGCAGCGAAAGAGGTGACGTTCATATAAAATTTATTTACAGTTCTTTATTTTCATCTACCTCTACCCATTTATATACTTTGTCGGAGCGTCTCAGAAACTCCCCGACCATGATTGAACAGAACTCCCCTTTGAGGGCTTTTTGTACGGGAACAAGACCGACCCTTATCTCACCTGCCCTGAGTTCGACAACCCCGGTGCCTGGCCCCGTAATAAGCATTTCATCGCCTACGGCCAGGTCTCCGTTTTCAAGTCTTATTTCCGCCACACTGATCTTCGTGAAGAAATTGGTCACCTTTCCGAGGTAAACTTTCCTTCTGGTGGCCACAGAACCATAACGGGTGTTCCATTCACCCATTTTCTGCCCGAGGTAATAGCCATCCCAGAAGCCGCGGTTGAAGACGGAAGATAATCTTTCGGTCCATCTGCTGACTTTCTCAGGGCTGTAGGTACCGTCGGCCAGTGATCTGACAGCTTCGTCGTAGCAGGAGGTAACGGTCCTGACATATTCCGGGGAACGCGCCCGCCCTTCTATCTTGAAAACCGTAACACCGGCGTCAGCTATTTTATCGGCAAATCCGATGGTGCAAAGATCTTTGGGCGACATAATATACTCATTGTCGATCTCAAGCTGATAACCTGTTTCACTGTCGGTCACAATATATGATCTCCTGCATGTCTGGTAACACCTTCCGCGGTTTGCGGATTTATTATGCTCATGAAGGCTCAGGTAACATTTACCGGATATAGCCATGCAGAGGGCCCCGTGCACAAAGAGTTCAACCCTTAAGGGTTTCCCGCCCGGTCCCCTTATGTCCTGATCCCTGATTGCACCGGTAATATATTTAACCTGACTGAGGTTGAGCTCCCTTGCAAGGACCACCACATCCGCCCATCCTGAGTAGAATTTGAGAGCTTCAAGATTTGAGATATTCAGTTGTGTCGAAAGATGAACTTCCATTCCCCGGGAGAAAGCATATTTTATCACTGCCATGTCGGAGGCAATTATTGCATTTACTCCGCTGTCAGCCGCTGCATCAGCCAGCTGTCTCATCCGGTCCATTTCCTGATCGTACATAACAACATTCAGGGTCAGGTAGCTTTTTCTTCCATTTTCCCTGCATATTGAAGCAATATGGTGCATGTCGTCCAGGCTGAAGCTTACCGACGATCCGGCCCTCATGTTCAGCTGTTCCACTCCGAAATAGACGGAGTCAGCTCCGCCGGCTATGGCTGCCATAAGCGATTCAAACGAACCGGCCGGAGCCATGATCTCTATGTCCTCTCTCCTTATCATCATTCTGTGAACAGCCTGCAACCCGATTCCGCAAATGCCCTTTCGTCCGGTCACCCGCTGATATGGTTCTTTTTCATTATTATCCTAATGCAGGAACCTTTTCCTACTTCAGAATACCTTACAAAGATCTTCCCGTTGTGATATTCCGCTATGATCCTTTTGGCAAGTGAGAGCCCCAGGCCCCAACCCCTGGATTTGGTTGTGAAGCCGGGATTAAAGATCTTTCTGTAGGTTGATTTCGGGATTCCTTTTCCGGTATCTGAAATGTCGATATACGCATGATTGTCATTTTCAGTCACCCTGACAGTGATCTGTCCCTCCCCTTCCATTGCGTCTATGGCATTTTTTGCTATGTTTTCAATAACCCATTCGAACAGAGGTACATTAACGGGAACAATAACATCAGATTCGGCATCAAACTCAAGGTCGAAAATTATCTTGGAGGAAGATCTTGATTTCAGGTACTCCACAGTGCGCCGGATCAGATCGATGATGTTCTCAGGTGAGAGTAAGGGTTTCGATCCAATTCTTGAGAAGCGCTCGGTAACTTTAACAAGCCTTTCAACATCAAGGGCAAGCTCATTGCTGAAAGGAATATCCGGGTATCTGTTCTGAAGTATCTCTATCCATCCGGCCAGTGAAGAGGTGGGCGTTCCCAGCTGATGGGCCGTCTCCTTTGACATACCTACCCAAACCTGGTTCTGCTCGGCCTGCCTCGATGAGCTCAGGGCAATATAGGAAACGAGGATAAACAGAATGATCAGAGCCAGCTGAACGAAGGGGTAATAAATGAGTTGAGTCAGGATTATGCTGTCCTTATAGTAAATATGATTGACAAAGCCATTCGCCAGATCAACCACTATGGGATCGCTTTTCCTTTTTATCTTCTCAAGGTTATTCTGCATGAACCCGGGATCATCGCTCCTGGCCGGATTGAAATTGCGGAAGGCAATAATATTGTCATGCCCGTCTGTGAGTATTACAGGAACAGTGGTATTGTCCTCCATTATCGACAGAAGAAAATCAAGATTCTGAGTTGAGTCAGCCTGACTGATAAGCCAGGTCGCCTCTGCCCACATTTCGACCTTTTTCCTCTCCTCCGCCTCGAGCCTCTTCACAAGATTCCTTGTATAGAATAGCGAACTGACGCCAATCAGAACGGCGAAAAGGAACAGATTAACCTTCCAGAAGCTTTTGTTGCGATAAATATTCAATTGTTTTTGATATCAATATGTTAATTAAGCTATTTCCTTCTGAGTAAATTCCTCAGCGGACCTTCTTTTCTTTCTGCCTGAGTTTCCGGTTCCACTCTGACACTGTCCCGCTCTTCCCAGGAGATCCTGAAGCGGGGTTTACGGGCTGTGGCGGCATCACTGCCGGTATCGCTGCCTGCACGGCCATATTCCTGATCAATTATCTTCCTGAGGACCTCCCGCTCATTGCGCATATCATCCTTTACCTGGGCAGCTGCGGCTTTTACATCGTAGCTTACCTTAATATCGTCACCCTGGCTTTCAACCTTCAGCAGTACAGATGTGCGGCCGAGCCCGTCATCCTCAATGACCCCGAACTCAGTCGACGGGTCTTTTTTCCTGCCGGCCTTCTTGCTCAGGATCTCGGAAAGCCGCACTTTGACATGATACTCATACTGGTTGTCAAAGCCATGCCTGCCGTTTACCGAAAGGTCGGCTGCAGATGACCTGACATCCATCTGAGGAATATACACATAATTGCTTCTGATAAAAAAATTGTTTTCAAGCTGGTTGAAACTTATATTCTCAAGCTCCGACAATTCAATGAAGGAAGATAGTTGTTTTACAGGTTCGAAGTTTATCAGAGCCCCGTTTTTAAGAAGATATTTTCCTTCTGCAGTAATTAAACCCGTTATTGGCCTCAGCATCGAATCCAGTGGCAGAAGCAGGGATAATGACCCGGAAAGGGACCCAGCAAGGTTTTCGGCCCTGATAAAATCCTGTCCGAAATTCCTGAATGTGGTAAATGTTTCGTTGACATCGATATTGCTCATGCTGAAACTGCCCCTTCCGGTAACCGATTTTCCGGGATTCTGGGCAAAGACACAATTGCCGGAAATAGTGCCACCCTGCGATGCCATGGTCAGTGATCTGAAATTGGCAACTTTAGGCTTATAGTTCAGGACCCCTGAAATATCACTTCCGGTGAAGGATTTATATGTGAAGGTGTCTGCTGAAAATGTTATGTCGGCAGTAACATTAGCGGGAAATGTCAGCGGGGCCTTTTCCGGAGCCTCTGCCCCCGGTGTATCGGAATAGAACGGCTCAGGCCGGAAACTGTCCGAAATGATGTTTGCACTTATTGCCATGGTAACCGGCCTGCCGGCCAGCCAGCCGGGGAAATTTGTCATTTCTCCGTTGATCCTCAGCTTTTGTCCGTTGAAAATGAGATTCATATCCCTGACAAGAGTCTTACGGGCAAACAGGATGGTCCCGTTGACCTCTGAAAATTCAAGGTTCTCCTTTCTGAAGCCTGCTCTGAAGGAGTTGAACACAAATCCGGACTGCGGGTTCAGGTCGATAAGATCAGACAACTTAAATTTTCCGCTCCTGTTAATTTTGCCTGAAAGATTCAGGTCGATATTTACTGAGCCGCCAGCATTTGTTATATTCTGAAGGCTGAAGAATTCTTTAAGCTCCGCCGGATATGCAGTTCCCCTGAGCCTGACCTCCGCGGTCGGGCTGGTGAAGTCAGAAAGAGTGAAAGATCCTTTATATTCTGCGGAACCGAGTTTTCCCGTGAAGTTCTTCACCGCAAGGCTTCCGGTTACCGGCTTGTTCTTCGCCCCGTTTGTAAAAAATCCGTCGAAGGAAAAGTTATCGATGGCAAGCTTCGATTTTGCGTGTTTTATATAAGCGTTATTAAGGGAGAAGCTTACTTCAAAGTGCGGACTCAGGCTTCCTGCAGAGGCACCCCTGATCCTTCCGTTCACCTTCAGTATCCCTGACGGACGATATGCTGAGGCCATTTCACGGTACTTCGGAGGGAAAAGCTTCGCTACCCCTGCAATATCAATATTACTTCCTGAGATATCCAGGTCAATATAATTACCGGCAGTAACAGATCCCGTCAGCAGAAAATCCCAATCCTCTATCCCGATTATTCCCCTGCTGAATATTATTCCGCTGTCGGATTTCTGAAGGTTCAGATCAACAGTGGTCATGAAACTGTGGCTGATTTTCATTTCTTCGAGCTGAAACAGGCTGATCTGAAGTCCGGCAACAGCGGCAAAGTCGATATTGTTGCCGGATATCCTGCTCCTGAGCTGACCGTCATTTATATCTCCTTCAATTGTAAGTTTTACGGACAGATCATTGTAAACAGCCCTGACATCAGTCAGGTAAACTTTCTCAAGATCGAGGGTCATGCTTCCTTTGTCCCCGCCTTCATCCTGATCTTTCCAGTATATGTTGTAGTTGGTATTGCCATTGCCATCAGAAAACAGATTCACCCGCCCTGATTTTATTCCAATTCTGTTTGCGGTATATTTTCCGACTATCAGGTTGATCATGCTGAATTCGACAGATACATTTCTTGCGGTAAGCAGGGTATCGGTACAATCATAAGCAAAAAGATCCGGATCCAGCCCGGGGGATGAATGCACGATTACATCCCTCAGCTCAAATGATGCTCTTGGGAACTTCTTCAGCAGTGACAGCCTGAAGGAACCTGTTTCCAGTTTTGTCGAGATATTGCTGTTAAGCGATCTGATGAATATGTCAGCCACCCTGTCCTGCATTATGAGCGATATGAAGAACAGCATGACCACCACCCCGGCAACAATCAGCACAATTATTTTAAGTATCTTTCTCTTCAGCTTCATTCCCTGAAACGGATGTCTTTACCGTGATTATAACAGGTCAGCAAAGGTAACTTATTCAGAGACTCAATCTAAATCAGAAGGAAAGAGAAATCATCACCTTCTCCCAGCTCTTCCGGGGGATTCCCTTTTTTGAAGATCCTTGCTTTTCGGAAGCCGTGGAGGCTTAAGCTCCCATTTTCAAGCAGGAACATTGTTCCCTCTCTGAGTCCTGCAACACTTATATCAGGATTCATCTCGATATATTCCTCTATTCTTTGCTCCCTCGTTTCTCCGGCGTGGCCTTCGGGATTCGCATCGAGGTAATGCGGGTTTATCTGGAAGGGGATGAAGCCAAATGAACTGAAGGAACCGGGCTCAACAACAGGCATGTCATTCGTGGTCATGATGGTGGGACATGCGACATTTGCCCCTGCACTCCAGCCAATAAAAGGAATACCCGAAGCGACTCTCTCCCTTACAGGCTCTATCAGCCCGTTCCCGTGGATAAGTTTCAGGAGCTTCCATGTATTGCCGCCCCCGACCACAATAGCCTGCGCTTCCCTGACAGCAGCTACAGGATCGCTGAACCGGTGTATGGAGACAACATCATGCCCCACCTCCCGGAACCTTTCCGATACCTTCGATTCGTAGGCATCGTATGAAAACGTCACGGCAGCATAAGGAATGAACAGTGCTTTTACAGGGGTATTTCCCAGAAAATCCCTTATGTAGAACTTTGGATGATCAAGATAGGGTTCTCCCTGATTTGTTGAGTTGCTGATAAGTAAGAGTCTCATATATAACGTAATAATATTTTAGTCAAAGGTCTGGATCTCCCTTATATTATGATTCCCGGGGACGCTTTTTATCTTAATAACGGTAAACTTGTAATTGAAAGTATTGACTAACAAAACTTTCCCGGACAGGACCTCTCCTGTTCCCGTTATGATCTTCAGAACCTCGCTGGCCATAATGGTTCCGGTCATACCGGTAAGGACCCCGAGTATACCCACATCTGCTGGGCGGGGATCCCTTAAAGCCGGATCCTTTACATATGGATTAAAGCATCTGTAAGTCGGGCCTCCGTTATAGTTGAAAACGGCTACCTGTGCCTCTGACTTGTAAACTGAACCATGGACCATCGGCTTATCAAGTATGACACAGGCATCACTGATCACGTATCTGGCTTCGTAATTATCAGTTGCATCCACAACGATATCGTAGTTCTCAAAAGCGCGGATCGCATTTTTTGCATCGATTCTCAGGTTAAGTATCGGAATTTCAACCAGGGAATTCAGATGAACAAGACGTTCCTTAGCGATTATCGATTTAAGCTTGCCAACATCATCTGAGCCGTAGAGAACCTGTCTCTGAAGGTTGGTTTCATCAACTGTGTCGAATTCCGCGATGCCTGCCATACCGACACCTGCAGCTACAAGATACTGTAGTACCGGAGATCCGAGCCCCCCGGCACCGACAACAATGACCCTTGACTTACGGATTTTTTCCTGCCCGGCGATCCCGACTTCCGGGATCATTATCTGCCTGCTGTATCTGCGTATTTCCCTGGGGGTTAATATGGTTCCTGACATTTATCCGCTGATTTATGCAAATATACGCCAGGAGCAGGGAAGATACAAATAGAGGCTTCCTCAAAAGTCCAAATTAATCTAAACACAAAGGACACCAGGGAAAACACAAAGGACACAAAGAATTATCAACCAGGATTATATACTTTGTGTCCTTAGTGTGTACTTTGAGTCCTTAGTGGTTAAAAGTACTTTTGGGACAGCCTCATAATATTCTGTATGAATTGCCCGGCAGGGCGGTCCATTTTAATTATTAAAGGTGAATGCGAGCCCGATCTCGAAGGGCTCAGGATTTCGACCGTTCGGGCCTTTAAGCTCCCTGAACCATGGGGTGGCATAATAGGTCCCGTACAGCATGAAATTTTCGTAACCTACCCTGGCTGTAAATCCTCCCCTGAACAGGTTAAGGTTGAAATCACCGTTTGCTTTGACGGTCTCCTTATTCTCAAATACAATCTTGGTGGTGGCATTGAGCTTTATTCCTCCTATCACCCCTGCCGCAATATTAAGACTACGGCTGTACCCTGCAGGGATTTGCAGTTCAAGCAGAACCGGCACGTTAAGGTAAAGGGTTGAGAATTTTGACCTTTTAACGGCTGATCCGCTTTCAGGTATAAGCTCTGCGATTACTTTGCCGGGACCGACAGTGATGTTGTTGCTCCCTTCGAAGCGGTAATTATTGCAGTTAAGCCCGATACCGGTCACAAAGCCCAAACGCCTCGTAATCCCCATGTTGAGCTGAGAGATGTTAAAATTAAAAGAGTTTGATTTGCTGGTTATGAGAGACATATAAGAAATATCATCGGGCAGGTCCATGCTTCTCAGATACGTATAATTGTTAAACCCAAACTCGAAACCCGACCAGTGTCCCCTGAAGTTCTTTGCCCGTCTGCTCCTGGTCTTCTCATCATAATCCTGATGGCGGTACAGGATATCATAGTCGTTATCATAATCCTGTGACGGTTTTTCATACCGGGTATTTGACCCTTCAAGAGTTTCAAGCATGCCCAGCCTCTTGTTTGCATTTTTCTCCTCCTGTGCTCCCAGCGCTTTTTCCTGAGAGAAAGCCTGGCAGATCACTGCCGCGGCAATCAGTAATATTCCTATTCGTTTCATGACTTTTTTGATAATGGTTACCAGAAGTGTGACGGCAACATGGTGTAAAAAGTTACTGTAATGTCCCGGTTTTTTTTACAGGTGCGTTGAATTTAAGCAATCCTGAACTGAAATATACTGACCTTACTTCACCGTTCTCGTCGGTATTCCTCTGCAGGGCAATACCGGTGCCCAATAGTTTGTTAAGACCCGCAATCCCGGCTTCTGCGATCTCATAGCCTTTAACGGGTCTGTCGCCTGCAGTGCTGTCTCTCATGATCTTTTCATGAAAGAGCCTGGCAAAAAACCTGTTGACATTGCTTCTTTCATCAGGGAAGAGAGGTACCACAAGACCAGGCTCATATTCCACAAGAGAGCTTCGTGCCTCATAAATGCCGGCAATAAACACCTTTCCCGGTACAGGTGCAGGAGACAGGTTCATCACAGGAAAGTCCGGGACATAATTTTTTACAGAATCGCTGGTTGCGTAATAATGACTTACAGCGGCAGGTGTCTCCCTGATGATTGACTCTGCAGGCTCATCTGCCTGTGCCTCGGCTATGATCGCATCCTCAGGTTCATCTGCCTGAGGTCCGGTAATAGCCGGAGGTATCATTATTATGGCAACGGGCAACTCCGGCTGATGCATTCCGGCAGGGTCGGGTGTAAAAAGCGTCAGAAACAGAGCGACTGCTGCAGCTGCACCTGACAGCGCCAGTGAAATACGGAACACTTTCGCGTATACGCCGACTCTTTTAAGCTTCGACTTGTGTAAATATCTTGTTTCAGCAGGAACCAGTTTTATTTTGTTAACCAGATTGTAGATCTGACTCTTCGCGGGATCATCAGCCATTGCTTCATGAAGCTCTCCGGCCTGAGCAGGCGAGAGGTCGTTTTCAAGACTGGCAATACAGAGATATTCAAACTGGGAGTCGGTCAGATCGCCAGGTCTCTTTTTGAGGCTCTCTTTACTCACGAAGGAACCATCCGGGGGCTTAAGGTGAACAGGGGCAAGAACCTTGAACTCCTCCATCAGGTCAGGATTCCCGTCAAGAAATTCCTGAAGCTGCTGCACCTGACTCTCATCCAGCTTTCCATCGAGCCAGTCGATGAACCATATTTCATAATTTGACCTGTCGGGTTTCATTGTTAAAGGACAGTTTCAATTTTCCCGATATAATCTTTCAGTGCCATCCGGCCGCGATAGATATTGATCTTGACCTGGGCTTCACTCAACCCCGTTATCTCCCCGATCTCTTTATAGCTGTATCCCTCGTAGTCGCGAAGAATGACCGGAATCCTCTGGTTTTCAGGCAGACGCTCCAGGGCTTCGTGAAGTATTTCATTGAGATCGGTGTACTGAGATTCCGAGATATAGTCCGTTTCGTCGTATGTCTCAACCGATACTATCCTTTTCTCTTTGCGGATGATATCGATCATTCTGTTATAAGCGGCAGAGAAAAGCCATGATTTCACAACTGAGTATTCTATTTCTGCCACGTGCCTCCACAGCTTTTCGTAGCTGTCCTGAACAATATCGTTTGCCCTCTCCTCATCTTTAAGGCTGGCCCTGATAAAGCGATATACCGAATCGGCGTGCTTCTCAACGGATCTGTTGTATTCTTTTACAGTCATAACCCGGTTTACAATAGCAAAGACGGCCGAATTTCAAAAAAGTTACAGCTCTTAATAATAATTATAGGAGGGGCGTTGCATGCAACGCCCCCACAACCACTATTATGAGTAGTTTACATGCCATCATGGTAGTGGCGTAGCATGCTACGCCACTACTATCTGATTATTTATACTGATATACCCTCACCCAGTCAACATCCATGGTTGTCATGCCGTTGATCGGTTTTTCAAGGCCGCCGGCCAGGTGGATGAACATCGGATCCTGGGGAATGTCGGATTTTTGTTTGAAAACCTCTTTACCGTTTATTTTCCATACAAGCCTGTCGCTGGTCCATTCCAGGGTATAGATGAAGAAATCATTTGCGTATTTCGAACCGACTGAAGTCCTGGCTTTTTTAACCGGTAATGATGAATAGTCAAACCACACCTTATTGCCGGATGTCCGGCAGATATCGACATGCGGAGTGAGCTCGCCGGAGATCATCCAGAAGGCGTTCCTTGCTTCGGGATTGCCCAGTCGGATCTTGGCTGAGAAGATGCCATATTTCTGGCGGAAGCTGTTGCCGGAATTGATGAGCCCCGAGGTATAATTAAAATCCTTTGTGTTGAAACCCTGAGCCGCCGACCATACTTTGCCGTTGATCTTCTGGGGTTTGGTATGTATCTTCAGGAGGCTGTTGCGTACCTCAAAATTATCCTTCTCCGTATAGGCCTGAAGATCCGATTCCACTGAGTACCTGTCCTTAAGGAGCTTCTCGCCCCAGTAGTAGTTTGTGAGCCATTTGCCCGTGTCGAGCCTGTCGCCCTCGAATTCATCGGCGAAGGTCAGTTCCCTGGTCTTAAGTACATCAAACTTGTTGGAGTCTTTCACCCTGAAGTACCAGACGATTTCCGGAGTCTTCTTCAGGTTTTCAAATTCCTGAATCTCCCGGAACATCTCTGTCTTTTCAAACCTCTTCTTATCGAGAAGGTAGCTTTTTCTGTCCCGGAACTCAGGTGTGGCCAGATAATCCTTAAGTTCATGATATCTTTCAAGCCGTGCCGAACCGTCGGTGTTCAGAAAGTTGGCGTACTCCTTCGATGCCCTGAACCTGTAATACTCCTTAATATCAGCGCTTCCCTTAAGACGCTTGTATTCAAGCAGTTTTTTATACTCCTCCGTATCCCTGAAAGTGATCGGCTTCATCCTTTTCTTAGCAAGGAATTCGTTACTTCTTATAAATGCACCGAGCTCTTCGAAGCGCTCAACTGCCTTCGATTTTACTGCCTCACCCTTCCTGATTGCCTTGTAATACGATTTGATCTCATAGTCAGATTTCAGGGACTTGTATTCAAGGTATTTCCTGTATTCTTCGCTGTCCTTGAAGGTAATGGGCTTCATCTTCTGCTTCTGCTTGAATTCATATGAATTTATAAGGCTCTCCAGGGCCTCATAATCCTTTATCTTCTGAGAACCATCCATCTCCCTGAACCGTTTCAGCGCACTTCCTCCTACGGTCTTGAAATAAAGAACGATATCCCTGGATTTCTGAAGCGACAAAAACTCTTTTTCCCTGGCATACTCTTCGGAGTTTTTATACTGAAGCGATTCTATCTCCTTTTTCTTCTGAATGAAATCAGTAGAATGTATCAGTTCATTCAGCCTGTTATATTTTGCCAGGAGTTCCGATTTCGTGAAAGCACCCAGTCGCTCATATTCCTCAACCAGAGCTTTCTCTTCCTGTTCAATCTTTGAAGTTGCCGGGATCATTCCCAGTAAAAACCTGAGACTTGCCATGTTAGAAGTGTTTTAAAGTAGGACTCGTTAAAGATAGAAATTCTTTTCCTAATAATTTGAAAGCTGAAAATCTAATATTATATATCCGGAATAACGGAGTAACCCGGCAAATGTTGCAAATTACCAAATATTTGTGTCTGGCCGGCTGGGATGCTGCCGCTTATCCTGCCAGGCATTTGCAGGGAAGCTCAGCCCGGACCTGGCAGGCAGATTGTTGAACAGGAATTAGTCCCGGTTGAACGTGCGACACCTTTCATCAAAATCTTTATCTGAAATTTGCTTGTTTTAAATATTGACAATATCTTTGACTAACCGTTCAATCATAAAGAATATGTCACCCAGAACACAAAAACAGTTTGAGGAGATCAGGGAGGAAAAACGGGCACTCATAATGGATGTTGCTCTTGACCATTTTGCCAACGAGGGGTATCATGCTGCCACGATAAACCATATTGCTAAACATGCCGGCATTTCGAAAGGGTTGATGTACAACTACTTTGACAGCAAAGAGGCTCTGCTGGAGGCAATCCTGAAAAGGTCGGTAATGGAGGTTTATGAATACTTCGACCTGAATAAGGACGGATACCTCAGTGAGGATGAATTTGATTTTTTTATCAGAAAGATCTCCGCTGTACTCCGCGATAAAAGATCATTCTGGCGCCTTTTCTTTCAGCTGGTACTGCAGAATGAAGTGAGGGAGAAATTTTCGGTTTTATCTTCGGATCCCCTGATAAAGATGGAATTCTTTACCGGCGAGGAAAAATTCCTGCTGGATATTTCAGGAGTGATAACCGATTACTTCATGCGGAAAAAAGAGAGCAGGGGCCCTGATTATGATCCGATCCTCGATATGAACATGTTCCTGATCACCCTGAAGGGTTATGCCATAACCCGCATCTATATCGATGATGACGAGGATGATGAAAAAACCATAAACCGGATAATTGAATTATTTAAATAGAGCTCCATGGAACGTTTACTTAAAACAGCATTTCAGTTTTCAGTTCTTTTCGGATTAACCTATACAGCATACGGACAGGGAATTACTGCCACAGAAATAATCAGGCAGGCAGATGAAAAGTTCAACGGCGAGAAATCGGGTTATTCAGTAATGTCAATGACCATTGTCAGGCCGGCATGGAAAAGAACCGTCGAGTTCAGGAACTGGACCATGGGAAGAGATTATGCCCTTACCCTTATCACCGCACCGGCAAAAGAGGCAGGACAGACTTTCCTCAAAAGGGGAAACGAAATGTGGACATGGAACCCTGCCATCAACAGGCTGATAAAACTTCCGCCATCGATGATGTCGCAGGGATGGATGGGATCGGATTATACAAACGACGATATCCTGAGGGAATCATCTGTTGTGACCGATTATGTTCATGAGATAGCAGGTGAGGAGATGGTCGGAGGACGACTCTGTTATAAGATCATGATGACGGCAAAGGAAGAGGCGGCAATTGTCTGGGGGCATCAGATCAGGTGGGTTGACAAGAACGATTTCCTTGTCCTGAAAGCAGAACTTTACGACGAGGACGGCTCCCTCGTAAGGACCGAGACAGGCTCAGAGATAAAAAATATGGATAACAGGAACATACCCACCAGGATTGATCTGGTCCCTGCAGAAGAACCCGATAACAGAACAGTTATTGAGATACGGGAAATACAGTTCAACATACCTGTTGAGGAAAGCTTCTTTTCACAGCAGAACATGAGAAGGGTCCGCTGATAGGAATATTGATTGAACCGAAAGGTGATCAGGTAATAACATCTTAACATTCAACATGAAGGACGAAATTAAAATAGCCTGGAGAAACCTGTGGAGGAACAAAAGACGGACCGTCATTACGGCTGCCTCAGTCTTCTTCGCAGTCTTTTTTGCGGTCATTATGAGATCCTATCAGCTTGGGACCTACGATATGGTGATAAACAACTTTATCGAATCGTTTTCCGGGCATATTAAGATCCAGCATGAAAAATATCAGGATAATCCGCTGATAGATTATTCTTTTGAATACAGCGACGACCTTGCGGAAGCAATATCAGGGATTGAAAGTGTTACCTCGGTGGTCCCGCACCTCGAGTCATTTGCCCTGGTTTCAAACGGCCCGCAGTCGAAAGGGGTGGCGGTGATAGCAATTGATCCACTCATGGAAAGAGATTTCTCGAATCCTGAGAACAATCTTGTAAGGTACAGGATCACCCCCGAATCGATCGTACAGATGAAGAACGAAAATCTGCTGCCATCGCACGTTATCAGTGAGCTTGAAAAGAACTCCGGGAGGGCTTACTCCTCGAGGGCAAGACTTGAACTTGAACTTGGTCTCCCGGCCTCCGACATTCAACTCTATATTCCTCCGATACTGAACAACATACAGGTAAATAACGCTTATCTTGAGGATCAGGATAACGGAGTGCTTGTCTCCGACAGGCTGGCAGGCTTTCTCAAAGTCTCACCAGGCGATACTGTTATCCTTATGGGTCAGGGATACCAGGGCGTTTCGGCTGCAGGTATCTTCGCGGTGCGCGGAATAATTAAAATGCCTTCCCCTGATATTGACAACAGGCTGATTATTATGACTATACCAACAGCCCAAGAGTTCTTTGGCTGTGAAGGGATGATTACCTCGCTCGCTGTTAATCTGACCGGCCGGTCGAACCGTACAATGAGGTCGGCACAGGAAGAGATCAACTCTCTCCTTTCCGGCGAAAGCACGGTGGCTAAGACTTGGTATGAACTGAACCCGGTTCTCTATCAGCAGATACAGGGCGACAGCCAGAGCGGAGCAGCAATGCTCGGACTTCTTTACTTCATCGTATTCTTCGGCATTTTCGGAACCGTGCTGATGATGATAGCAGAGAGAAGAAGAGAATTCGGGGTGCTGGTTGCCATAGGAATGCAAAAGGGCAGGCTTAAAAGGATCCTTTCAATGGAAATGCTCTTTCTCGGCATTTTAGGACTTGCGGCAGGCCTGATGGCAAGCATGCCGCTGATCCTTTTTTTTAATCACAACCCGATTGTGCTCAGAGGAGGCCTGGCAAAGATGATGGAGGATTACGGATGGGATGCAGTAATGCCAACTGCACCCGTCGGTCCCTATTTTTACATACAGGCGGCAGTCGTGGCAATCATGGTTATTATCGCCACAATTTATCCCCTGAGGAAAATTGGCAGACTTAAGGAGATCGAAGCACTGAGAAGTTAAACATTAAGCCGTAATGGAACATCATATATTCACTTACCTCATCTTCATACTGGGATTCGTTGTTTTGATAACGGGAGCCAACATGCTTATTGATGGTTCGGCATCTATAGCCAGGAAATTAAGTATTTCAAATATAGCCATTGGCCTGACCGTGGTCGCCTTCGGCACATCGGCCCCGGAGTTTATCGTCAGTTTCTTTGCGACACTGAAAGGGAATACAGACCTCGCAATCGGTAATATTCTGGGAAGCAACATTGCCAACATCCTGCTGGTACTGGGAATTTCAGCAATCATCTTCCCGATAGCCGTACAGAGGAATACAGTGTTAAAAGAGATCCCCTTCAGCCTTCTCGCCGTCCTGCTTCTTGGGATAACAGCAAATGATATTCTTTTTGACAGGGAGGCTACATCTGTCATCACAAGAATTGACGGATTGGTTTTTCTGCTGTTCCTCGTGATCTTTATCACTTATACTTTTACAATAAGCAAACTAAAAGAGAATGGCGAGGATTCAAATGAGGTAAAAAGTTATGGATATTTGAAATCAGCGACCTTTATTCTTATCGGCCTTATTTGCCTGGTGCTGGGAGGCAAATGGATCGTCGACGGAGCTGTAGGGATAGCTGAACTGTTTAATGTCAGCCAGTCGCTGATCGGGCTCACTGTAATCGCTGTAGGAACTTCACTGCCAGAACTTGCCACATCGGCAGTGGCCGCGTTCAAAAAACAGACCGACATAGCGATCGGAAACATCGTGGGATCAAATGTCCTGAATATCCTGTGGATACTTGGTTTTAATGCCCTTATTCGTCCGCTGCCACTCAATCCTGCCTCAAACATCGACATTCTGATGACGATTTTTGCCAGCCTGCTATTGTTCGTATCAATGTATGTCAGCAAAAAGCATGTAATTGAACGATGGCAGGGGATCGTTATGGTGGTAATTTATTTTACTTATGTGGGCTTTCTGATAATAAGCAGATAATCATGATTAAATCAATAGCCTGGAAAAATATATGGCGGAACAGGAACCGGAGCCTGGTGGTCATTACCGCCGTAACACTCGGAATAATCTCGGGCGTGCTTCTTGTCGGAATAATGAAGGGATGGGTTGAACAACGCCTCCGCGATGTCATCAGCAATGAGGTATCACATCTGCAGATACACAATAGTGAATTCATCAATAATGAGGAGATCGATCTTACATTAACCGGCCTGCCGGAAACTGAAAAAGCAATAGAGGCTTTGCCGGAAGTTTCGGGATGGGTAAAAAGGAGCAAGGTTGTGGCGATGGCCAATACTCCCTGGGCAACCACCGGGGTAATTGTTTACGGGATTGACCCGGAGAGGGAGAAAGGTGTTACGGAAATATGGAAAAAAATAGTGCCGGGGGCAGGTGAGTATCCGGATATTAACCGGCAGGGTGAAATCCTTATCAGCGACAAGTGCGCGGAGATCCTTAAGCTAAAGCATTATATAATAACGGAAGAGGTAATTGATCAGCTCAGAGGGGAAAAGGTTCCTGAAAACATTCTTCTGAGGCTCACGGACCTGAAGGAGACAAGGTTCAGATCACCAAAGGATTTCAGTGAGGCACTGAAATTGGTTTTCACTAAAAGGGAGCTCGACGGTTACGGTAATCTGATTACCGGTAAGGCGCTCGATTACAGGATCAGGAACAGGATTCTGATAACTCTGTCAGATGATACGGGAACACCCGTCCAGGGTGCTTTCAGAGTATGCGGCATCTATAAAACCACCAACACCGGGTTCGACCAGGCCGCACTCTTCGTTAATGCCCGGGAGCTGGCACAACTCATGGGAAAGGATGAGATAATGACGCACGAAATAGCAATCCTTCTGAATGATGTAAAGGAAGCTGGGAAGGTTAAAGAGAAGCTTGAAGGAATTTCATCCGGGGACAGCGTCAGGACCTGGAAGGAACTGGCTCCTGACGCAGCAATGATGAATGATTATATGATAATGTATTATTTTATTTTTATTGGGATCATAATGCTGGAGACAATCTTCCTGACCCTGACCGGAGCTGTCACAGGTATGATAGCGGGCTGGGCAATCGTAAAGGTGCTGGGAAAGACCGGCATACATTTCTCGGGCTGGGGAGAAGGATTCGAGGCTATGGGATTCGCCGCAAGGGTATATCCTGTGGTGACTCCTGACTTCTTTATTTTCACCACACTCATGGTGGTGTTTACTGCCATTGTATCATCACTCTGGCCGGCGAGAAAAGCGCTTAAGCTGAACCCGGTTGAAGCTTTGAGAACAGAATAACATATTAATATACAGACTGATCATGAAAGTACTTGAATTAAAAGATGTGCATAAGATATACAACTCGAGCGAGGTAAAGGTGCATGCCGTGAACGGTGTAACCCTTGATTTCGATGAGGCTGAATTTGCTGCTATTGTCGGACCCTCCGGCTCAGGCAAGACAACCCTTCTGAACCTCATCGGCGGGCTGGACATGCCCACCTCGGGAGAGATCACCATCGACGGCACGAACCTCTCCAGGCCGTAGGTCTGAGCGACAGGGTTAACAGCCGCCCTTCAAAAATGTCGGGAGGTCAGCAACAGAGGGTTGCCGTTGCACGAGCCCTGGCCTCACGACCCAAATTTGTCCTTGCTGATGAAGTCAGGGAATAAGTACTATCCGATTAAATATGATGAAAGGAAAAACCCTGATATTGTTGCTTGTTGCTTTACAGCTGTTTAAGGCTGCCGCACAGGACCCTGAAAAAAAGATTGCTTTCAACGGGTATCTGACAAGCATGCAGAGTGTAATATTTGAAACCCTTTCGGATGATTTTATCAACGATAATCTTATTCATAACAGGCTCAATTTTAAAGGATTCATTACACCAGGCTTAACATTTGCTGCAGAACTCAGGAACCGTGTTTTCACAGGCGATATGGTCAGAACAGGTCCGTTTTATTTAGATTTTATCGGCACCGATCCCGGGTGGATCGACTTGTCGTGGAACATATTGAGCAAGCCGTCAGTGATTGTAAATTCGAAGATCGACAGGCTCTGGCTCGATTACAGCCTTGATAAGTTCCAGGTAACCATCGGCCGCCAGAGGATCAACTGGGGGCAGACTTTCGTATGGAACCCAAATGATATTTTTAACGCATATTCATTCTTCGACTTTGATTATATTGAGCGTCCCGGAAGCGATGCGGTCAGAATCCAGTTTTTCCCCACCTTCTCTTCAGCGGTGGAACTGGCTGTCAAGACCGATTCATACGACAAAATAACCGCTGCCGGACTGTTCCGCTTCAACAGATGGGGTTACGACCTTCAGTTACTTGCCGGATATGTTGATAGTGACGATTTCGTGACCGGTCTTGGCTGGTCGGGAGTAATCGGCTCGTCGTCTTTCAGGGGCGAGGGCTCATGGTTCATACCTGCCGGCAATGAACCAGGGATGAAAGGAACAATGCTGGTGACCGCAGGGATTGACAGGGTCCTTAAAGATAACTCAATGCTGCAGATGCAGTTGATGTACTGCAATAATCCGTTGGATCTGAATAATTTCACAGGCCTCTATACCGGCACCCTGTCTGCAAAAGATCTTGCATTTTCTGAATTCTCCGCTTTCGGACAGTTCACCTGGGCTGCCGCTCCGCTGATTAACATCACGATTTCAGGTATGTGGTTCCCTGACCTGAAAGGATTTTTTACCGGACCTTCAGCTGATTTTTCACTCGCTGAAAATATCGATTTTTCATTTATCTGGCAGTACTTCAACGCCCGTTTCGGAGTTGAGCGGAGGAAGATGAACCTGGGGTTCATGAGAATCAAATACAGTTTCTGAAAATTTAATACTTTTACTGCCGCAATTATTCTCTAATGCTAGATGTATGGCACTGGTCCATGAATTTGAGAAAAGCGGCAACTGGCTCTTCAGAAGGAGGGGATGGCTTCCTCTTGTCGTGATCCTTGCGGGAATTGCCGCCATGTACCTGGGTAACAGACAGGCGGTCGCCTATAGTCCGCTTTATGAAATAATGATACTGGGTGTCAGCATTGCAGGGGAGATAATCAGGATATTTACCGTCGGATTTGCACCGGGATCGACCTCAGGCCGTAACACCGCTGCCGGACAGGTTGCAGGTGAGCTTAACATGACCGGCATCTATTCTGTTGTGCGTCACCCGCTCTATGCAGCAAACTTCCTGATGTGGCTCGGCCCCGTTCTTTTCCTGAGATCGGTCTGGTTCACGGTAAGCTTTATCCTGGTTTACTGGCTCTACTACGAAAGGATAATGTTTGCTGAGGAGCAGTTTCTTAGGAGGAAATTCGGTGAGCTTTATGACAAATGGTCGGAAAAAGTACAACCTGT
>JAHYJA010000207.1 GCA_019429325.1 Bacteroidales bacterium | reverse complement strand
CGGCATCAGTAGCTTTACGACATTGTTGCTGACAGCTCTCTGTATTGCCTCATCTCTGTCGGCATCAAATTCCGGAAGGTAGATATGTGTATGTGTATCAATCAACTGCATTATACAACACCCTGCGCGATCATTGCATTGGCAACTTTGACAAAGCCCCCTATGTTGGCTCCATCGACATAATTGACAAAACCATCTTCCTTTTTGCCATATTTAACACAGGTCTCATGTATATTCTTCATGATGGAGCGGAGCCTGCTATCCACCTCTTCGCGTGACCAGGGCAGTCTCATCGAGTTCTGCGTCATCTCAAGGCCCGATGTTGCCACACCACCGGCATTGGCTGCTTTTCCCGGGGCATAAAGGATCTGAGCCTTAAGGAACACCTCGACTGCTTCCGGTGTAGAAGGCATGTTTGCTCCTTCAGAGACGCAGATACAGCCATTCTTAACCAGCAGTTCGGCTTCCTCCCTGCTGATCTCATTCTGGGTTGCGTTTGGCATCGCGATATCACATTTAATTATCCACGGCCTTTGCCCTTCAAAATATTCTACGTTGAATTTTTCAGCGTACTCTTTTATTCTTCCCCTCCTGACATTTTTCAGGTCCATGACAAATCTGAGTTTTTCATTATCAATGCCCTTCGGGTCATAAATAAAACCGTTTGAATCGGACATGGTGACTACCGTACCACCAAGCTCGGTCATTTTCTCAGTGGCATACTGAGCCACATTACCTGACCCTGAAATACAAACGGTTTTCCCTTTCAGGCTCTCTCCACGTGATGCCAGCATCTCCTCTGCAAAATATGTCGCACCGTAGCCGGTGGCCTCAGGACGGATAAGGGAACCACCCCATTCAATGCCTTTCCCGGTCAGGACACCTGTAAATTCATTCCTGAGTCTTTTATACTGTCCGAATAAATAGCCTATCTCGCGGCCGCCGACTCCTATGTCTCCTGCAGGCACATCGGTATCGGGTCCGATATGACGGTAGAGCTCTGTCATGAAACTCTGGCAGAACCTCATTACTTCATTGTCGGTTTTCCCTTTCGGGTCGAAATCGGAGCCTCCCTTTGCTCCACCCATTGGAAGTGTAGTCAGGCTGTTTTTAAACACCTGCTCAAAAGCCAGGAACTTGAGAATTCCCAGATTAACCGTAGGGTGGAGCCTGATACCCCCTTTATAAGGACCGATGGCGCTGTTCATCTCAATTCTGTAGCCACGGTTTATCTGTATCTCGCCTTTATCATCCAGCCATGGCACCCTGAAAATAATAGTCCGTTCAGGTTCCGCAATCCGTTCAAGGATTTTTGCATGCTTGTACCTGGGATTCTCTTCTATAAACGGGATCAGGGATTCTGCTACTTCCTGAACGGCCTGGTGAAATTCACTTTCCCCGGGATTTCTGGCTTTAATCATCGCCATGAATTGTGCTACTCTTGGATCCATAATGTTAAATTAATGGTATTAAGTTAGAGGAAGATCAAAAATAAGAAAATTGCGGATTGACTTCGTCGAACTCGCGGAAATTTAAGTCATTTTATTTGCAGGTCTCAAATCCGCTCGGTTGCGGATTGCGAATTGCGGATTTATTTTACAGGTCTTATACCCGGTACAGATTGCCCGGACAACTTCGGATCAAACCCCTGAATTCCATCTGAAGAAGAAGGGAAGATAGTTTATAGACTGGTATCCCGAGAGTCCTGCAAATAAGGTCAATGGTCAGCTCACCCTCTTTTACCAGCAGGTTGTAAATAAGCTGTTCCGTTTCGCTAAGGTCGGAGAAGAGAGTTTTCTGTACAGCTTTTACTGGTTTCTCAGGCATCCAGTCAAGAATATATTCAATATCTGCTGCATTTTCGATAAGTGCTGCCTTGTTCTGCCTGATTAGGCTGTTACAGCCTTTCGACCACTGGTCGCCGGGTCTCCCCGGAACTGCCAGAACATCGCGGTTATAGGATCCCGCGATATCCGCAGTAATAAGGGCCCCGCCTGATATCCCTGACTCAACAATAAGTGTTGCATCGGAGAGGCCTGCAATTATCCTGTTTCTTTTAATGAAATTATTTCTTTCGGGCAGGGCATCGGAAACAAAATCTGTCAGTAACCCACCGTGAAGGATAATATTATTGGCAACCGACCTGTGGATTGAGGGATAGATAGTTCTGAAACCATGACCGAGCACCCCGATTGTCAGGATGTTGTTTGCAAGTGCGGCCTTATGTGAGGCAATATCGATGCCATAAGCCAGTCCGCTTACAATAACAATATCGGGGTGTCCTCTTCCAAGATCCCTGATGATACTTTCGCATGTTTCCCTTCCATGGACGGTGGCATTGCGTGTGCCGACAACGCTTAGCATTTTTGGTGCATTCAGGTCACAGTTCCCTTTAAAGAAGAATACGACCGGAGAATCATCGCACTGTCTGAGCCTGAACGGATAATCGTCGTCAAGATAGAAAAAGGTTCTGATATTATTCTTTTCAACATAAGCTGCTTCCTTTTCCGCACTATCGAGGTATGATCTGTCGGTTATATATTTTGCCAGCCCGTGGCCTATGCCTGGTATTTTAACAAGGTTTCTGTAAGGTTCCCTGAAGATGGCTTCCACATCCCCGAAGAATGAGACCAGCTTGCGGGCGTTGATATCACCAATCCGCGGAATAAGTCCTAAAGCAATTTTATGCTTCAGTGATATTTCAGGCATAGCACAAAGAATTGAGACACCCAAATATAAAAAAAAGCAGAGACTTTTCGGAGAGTTTCTGCTTTTTATATTGTGCTCAGGTATCTAAACTACACCCATATCGAGCATTGAGTTGGCTACTTTAAGGAACCCTGCAATATTTGCTCCTTTCACGTAATCGACATAGCCATCATTTCTTTTGCCATACTTAACGCACTGAGCGTGTATGTTGCACATTATCTCATGCAATCTTTTATCAACTTCGTCGCTGTTCCATCTCAGCTTCATGGCGTTTTGAGTCATCTCCAGTCCCGATGTAGCCACACCGCCTGCATTGGATGCTTTCCCCGGAGAAAAGAGCAGCCCGCTTTTATGAAATATCTCAATAGCCTCAGGAGTACTGGGCATATTAGCGCCTTCGCAGACACATATGCAAGCGTTGTTAACGAGGGTCCTGGCATCCTCTCCGTTCAGTTCATTCTGTGTAGCGCATGGCAGGGCAATATCGACCTTTACCTCCCAGGGCCTCTTGCCTTCGTGAAATTCCACTCCTTCAAAAGCATAAGAGTAGGGCTTGACAATATCCTCGTTTGAAGCACGGAGCTCAAGCATAAAATCAATTTTCCTTCCGGAAACGCCTTCGGGGTCATATACATAACCGTCAGGTCCGGAAAGTGTCACAACTTTTGCTCCAAGTTCCGTAGCTTTTCTGACAGCGCCCCATGCAACATTCCCGAAACCGCTTACGGCAACTCTTTTGCCCCTGAGATCCATACCCCTTGTTGCAAGCATCTCCTTTGTAAAATAGACTGTACCGAAGCCTGTTGCCTCAGGGCGGATAAGCGACCCGCCCCAGTTGCTTCCTTTTCCCGTAAGAACACCGGTATGATCACCTGACAATCTTTTATACATGCCATACAGGAAACCTATTTCGCGTCCTCCTACGCCGATATCTCCCGCAGGCACATCGGTTTCGGGCCCTATGTATTTCCAGAGTTCGAGCATAAACGACTGGCAGAAACGCATTATTTCTCCGTTTGACTTGCCTTTGGCATCAAAATCGGACCCTCCTTTGGCACCTCCCATAGGAAGGGTAGTAAGAGCATTCTTAAAGATCTGTTCGAATCCCAGGAATTTCAATATAGATAGATTTACGCTGGGGTGAAAACGGAGGCCTCCCTTGTAGGGGCCAATGGCATTATTGAACTGGATGCGGTAACCCAGATTAACCTTAACATTCCCTTCGTCATCCACCCAGGGAACCTTAAAGATCAGAACGCGATCGGGCTCGATGATCCTCTCAATTATGTTGGACGATTCGAACTGTGGGTTCTCATTGTAAACCTCTTCGATCGACTCAAGAACTTCCCTTACTGCCTGTAAGTATTCAACCTCTCCGGGATGCTTCTTTTCGAGGTTGTTCATTATCCTGTCGACATTCATTATAGTGAGTTTTAAATTAAAGGAACAAAACAAAACTCAAAATTGGCCCTAATGTTAATTATTACAAATGATTAAACTCATGTTACAGAATGATAACCTTCACCCCCGGGGCACAAATTTGTTCAGTGCGGCGAAAATTTTGGACTTCTCCTCCCGGGAAAGAGAACTGATATGCACAGGAGGGTATTTTGCGGCACCCTCTTTCATCCTCTGATAGA
>JAHYJA010000206.1 GCA_019429325.1 Bacteroidales bacterium | reverse complement strand
CGATGTCGGCTCGTCACATCCTGGGGCTGGAGAAGGTCCCAAGGGTTCGGCTGTTCGCCGATTAAAGTGGCACGCGAGCTGGGTTCAGAACGTCGTGAGACAGTTCGGTCCCTATCTGTTGTGGGCGCAGGAGATTTGAGAAACCCTGACACTAGTACGAGAGGACCGTGTTGGACGAACCTCTAGTGTACCAGTTGTTCCGCCAGGAGCATCGCTGGGTAGCTATGTTCGGAAGAGATAAGCACTGAAAGCATCTAAGTGCGAAGCTCATTTCAAGATGAGATCTCCCTTAAGGGTCGTTGTAGACTACGACGTTGATAGGCTGCAGGTGTAAAGACGGTAACGTCAAAGCCGAGCAGTACTAATTGCCCGTGAACTTTCTGGGCTGTAATTATATTAACTTTCTGCCTTCATGTTAAGATATTTAAAGTCTTAAGGTGACTATAGCGGCGGGGTTCCACCTCTTCCCATTCCGAACAGAGAAGTTAAGCCCGCCATCGCCGATGGTACTGCGCAAGCGGGAGAGTAGGTAGTCGCCGACTTTACATCAGGGGCCGTTCCTTAATTGGAGCGGCCCTTTTTGTATTAAAACGGTAAACGGTAAACGGTAAACGGTAAACGGTAAACGGTAAACGGTAAACGGTAAACGGTAAACGGTAAACGGTAAACGGTATCCGGTAACGCCCTCTATGCCAATTACGCCAATTACGCCTTTACGCCACTTACGCCACTTACGCCAATTACGCCAATTACGCCTTTACGCCAATTACGCCTTTACGCCTTTCTACGCCCTTTTTCTACGCCCTTTTTCTACGCCCTTATTTTATAACATCCATTTGCTGCTGATACATCCTTCTGTACAACGTATCTCCCGTTAAGAGCTCAAAATGTTTTCCTTTCTCAACTATTTTACCATTTGACAAGACAATGATCTGATCCATCCGATCCATATCTGTCAAACGGTGCGTTATCAGAATCAATGTTTTATTATGTGCCTGCTCAGAAATCATCTCAAATACTCTTTTCTCCGTCTGCACATCCAGGTTGGCAGATGGCTCATCCAGTACCCAGATGGGAGCCCTTTTCAATATACTGCGTGCAATAGAGAATAATTGTCTTTCACCTCCTGAAAGCTTCATTCCCTGGTTCCCGGTCTCAATGCAGAGTTTGTCGGTAAGATGCTGCAATCCAACAGATCTGAGCAGATCAGTAACTTCCTCATCGCTTGCCTGAGGGTTGGCAATCAGGAGATTCTCACGAAGAGAACGGTTAAAAATGAATATATCCTGCGGTGCAACAGAGAAAAGAGACCTTAGACTGCTGTCATCCAGTTCCGTTAGCTTGTTACCACCCAGTAAAATCTCTCCTCTCTGCGGCTCCCAAAACTTCATCATCAGGTTTGCCAGTGTGCTTTTGCCGCTACCTGTCGGACCAACAATTGCTGTTTTTGATTTTGCAGGGATTTCGAAACTAACGTTTTGCAGCGTAATCTGTTGTTCTTCAAATGAAAAGGAAACATCACGGAAGGAGAGACTGAAATCTCCGGGCAGATTTGGACTCTCCGGGATTTGAATCTCAGAAGTTTTATTTTCAGAAAGTGAGAATAGCCTGCCGGATGATTCCACATAATTTTCAAATTGCAGGAAGGAGTTGCCCAAAGCCTGCATCGCTTCAAAACTGCTCAGTACGCCCAGGGTCAGCATGGCCAGCATCACCCCGGGAATATCTCCCTTCATGACAAGAGGAATGGCCAATACCATAACTGCAAACATTCCCACATTGGAGAGAAGACTGTTCAAACCCTCGAGCATTCCTGAAACACCGGCATTCTTATACTGTATGCCGTCCAACTCGTGTTGCATTTCAGTTAACTCATCTTCGGTGCTTTTTTTCATTCCAAGCCAGAGAATATCCTGTAATCCCTGTATCCTGTCAACTAAAAAAATCTTCATGGCGGCCCTGGTTTTAACATCTGCCTTTCCTCTTCCCCTGGCCAGCCTGACAGACATTAACGGTACAGCTATTCCACTCAGGGCATGAAAAAAAATCATTGCAAGGGCAAGTATCGGGTCAAAAACCCATAAAGCCAGTATGGTAATAAGTGAAATAAAAAGCGCCGTTATTACAGGTGAAACAATTCGCAGGTAGGCATTCTGAAGCGCCTCAATATCGGTCACCAGTCTGGCCAGAAGATCACCCGGTCGCCTGCCCATCCACCCTGCCAGGGACATGGAGTCAATTGACCGGTAAACCCTGGTTCTCATGAGAAGCAGTATTTTAAAGGTTAGGTCATGGGAAACCATCCTGTCGAAATAGCGGACAACCGCCCGTGAAATGCCGAAAAACCTTACTGCAGCTGTAATCATGAACAGGTCAGCAAGCATGGGACGTTGGGCTGCCCTCGATATCAGGTAGCCCGAGGTGCTCATCAGACCTATGCCGGTTATGATAGTTGCCGCTGCAAGCACAAGGCTTCCTGCAAAATGCAGCTTATAATTCTTCAGAAGATTTAACCATTTCCTTATCATGGCGCACCTCCCGTTCTTTCATCGCCTGGTGTGATAAAACCGGAATAGATCCCGTTCATACTGACAAGTTCATTGTGATTTCCCGCCTCCGCAATTTTTCCTTTATCCAGGACGATTATCCTGTCAGCCATTTTTACCGTTTGTAACCGGTGCGCAATAATCAATGAAATGCGGTCCTTTAAGAGTTCTCTTGTGGCCAGGGATATGAAATACTCACTTTCAGGGTCCAGGTTGGAGGTTGACTCATCAAGTATCAGCAATGGGGCATCTTTAAGAAACGCCCTTGCAATTGACAGGCGCTGTCTTTCTCCGCCACTCAGCCTTGATGCATTTTCTGTAATAATTGTATTGTATCCTTCCGGCAGTTTTAAAATAAAATCATGTACTCCGGCTCTGGTCGCTGCATTTTCAATCTCCTCCGAAGATATATTCGGATTTACCATGAGAAAATTATCAAGGATTGTTCCATTGAAAAAATGGGGCTGCTGAGGCACATAGGCAATCATTCTCCTCCATTGCACCGGGTCAATGCATTCAAACGATATCCCGTTCAGTAAGATCTTTCCTTTGGAGGGAGATAAAAAGCGGAGAAGAAGGTTTGCCAAAGTGGTTTTACCCGATCCGGTTCGCCCCGCAAGGGCAGTTATGGTTCCCGGAATCAGACTCAGATGAATGTTTTGCAGTGCAGGGGCACCAGATCCTTCATAAGTGAAGCTAACCCCGGCAAACTGAATCTCTTTGATAATATCAGGGATTTGGGTTTTCTGAACGATTGTTTTTTCCGGAACCTGCCGGTTTATTAATCCGAATAATTTCTCTGATGCTGCAGCACCTTCCATGCCAGCGTGATGATGCTGTCCCAGTGCCCTGAAGGGCAGATAAAACTCCGGAGCCAGCAAAAGAATAAACAATCCCAATTGATAAATTATCAAACCTTCAATAAGCCTTATTCCAATCTGCACGGCAACCAAAGCTATGCTCACACTGGCAGCCAGCTCCAGCACCATGCCCGATAAAAATGCCACCTTCAGTACATTCATTGTTATTAACCGGAAACGGTCGCTTGTACTCGTTACATTTTCAGCTTCCTTTTGACTGGCTCCGAAAAGACGGAGTGTTTTTAATCCCTGCAGCACATCCAGGAAGTGTGATGACAGGGTACTTAGCTGTGACCACTGTTTCCGGGTAAGCTTTTTCGCATAGGTTCCAATCAGCCACATAAAGAATAGAATCAGGGGACCTGTAACAAGTAGGATCAGACCACTCAGCCAGTCAATATAGATAGTGAAAAGGGTAATCACCGCCGGCAAAATAATAATGTGTACCAGTGAAGGGATGAATTTTGTATAATAATCGTCCAGTTTCTCAATTCCTTCTGTAATCAGCGCGACCATTTCACCGGTTTTTTCCGATCTGGTATAGACTGGTCCAAGTTGCAGGGTATGCTCAAAGATTTTTTTCCGTAAACCGGATTTGATCAGAACGGCTTTTCTTTGAGCTGCCCTTTCTCTGAGCCACATAAAGATGCTTCGACCAAATATGGTTGATAACATCAGGAGAAGCACGAAAAGATCAGGTTCCCTGCCATAGATAAATACATCGGAAATGATTTTGCTCAGAAGAAACATCTGGCATAATACCACAGCAGCAATCAGAGTGCTGTAAACTGCCATCAGTGGCAAAAAACCATGCTCATCCCTCGCAAGCCCGAAAAGCTTGCGCTGAATGTGCATGTCACTGTCGTTGTTCGCTGTTAACCCTGGTTCCCTCAAAAATTGTATAGGCTGTTGGTAAGATCAATTTTTGGGAATTGAATCCCGGCTGATT
>JAHYJA010000021.1 GCA_019429325.1 Bacteroidales bacterium | reverse complement strand
TCGGTGTCGCTTATTACTCCGAGGCCGGAATATCCCCTGAACCCTCCCAGCTCATCTTCAAACTTGCTCCTGAAATATGCATTCTCGAGATTATGTATTGACCGTCGGAACCCTTTGCCGGGAACAATAAAAACCATCCCTGCCCGTTTTGTCCCCAGATGAGAATGATAATCAGTTCCATAGAACACATCCTTCACGCAATCGTTCTTTGAAACCACCCCGAAAAAACCACTCATATAATTGAATATTAATTGATTAACATTGTTTGGTGAGCTTGTAAAATTAATCAATGAATCGGATTAATTAAAATTATCGGGATATTATTAATTTTGTACCAGTAAATTAATTAAAGACAACAGAATAAATGACAGACGAGAAAGAAATTACGCCGGTTGAAAGGCCTGAGAAAAAAAGTGCTCCCATTGCCATGATCGCGACTTCGATCATTCTGGCAGCATTATTGATTTTTATTGTAGTAATGTATTTCGATCAGAGAGGCAAAATGATCGAAATGGAGACAGTTCTTACCAATGAGAAGGATTCACTTGCCAACGAGCTGCGGAGGATGGTTTATGCCTACGATACAATGGTGGCAAACAACGACACCCTGCAGGCAAGTCTTGATAAGGAAAAGGACAGGATCGTGCAGTTGTTGTCAATCAATGCATCCAATGTTCAGCTCATAAAAAAATACCGGAGCGAGATCACCACGATGAGAGAGATTATGAAGAGCTACATAGTTCAGATCGATTCACTTAACACCAGAAATAAACAGCTTGTTGCCGAAAACATCGATATCAAACAGCAGATGGACGCCGTTCAGAGCACCAATGTTGAACTGACCAGGGTTAAGGAGGAGCTTGGTGCCAAAGTTGTTGTGGCTTCTGTCATTCAGGCCAAGGATATAGCCGCGGTCGCATTAAACAAGAACCGGAAAGAGACTTCAAGGATCAATCTTCTGAACAAACTCAGGGTCTGTTTTACCCTCAGGGAAAATCCCCTCGCGCAGGCAGGCGAAAAAGAGGTGTTTCTGAGAGTAATAAGACCCGATTCCCTCGTCATAACCAACAGCCCCGACAACATTTTTTCCTACAGGGACAACCAGCTGATCTATTCAGCCAGCCGCCTGGTAGATTATATGAATCAGGATATTGAAATGTGTATTTTTGTTGACAATACAGGTGATTTCATCATAGGTAATTACAGCGTTGAGCTATACCTCGAAAACAATATTATCGGCAGGTCCACTTTTATGCTCAGCAGGAGATAGTTATTTTCCGGGTATCATCAGCTCGGAAATTAAATTATCGGATATCATTTTACCCTGGTTCGTAAGGACCAGGGTATTATTTTGGTGTTTCATAAGTCCGTAAGCAATGAATTTGCCGGCAATATTCAGAAGATAATCATAACCCTCCTTCTCAAAAACCTTTTCAACGTACTCAAGATCAATTCCCCACATGGTTCTTAATGATGTCATTATATACTCATTGAATCTTGTCCTGTTGTCAAGCTCCTCTTTTTCATAAAATTCTCTGCCTGAGCCGACCGCCTTAATGTAACCCTTCAGATCACGGATGTTCCATTGCCGTGAATACCCGTTGAAGGAATGTGCTGATGGACCCAGTCCAAGATACGTGACCTGTTTCCAGTAATTTGTGTTGTGAATTGAGAAATATCCGGGCTGCGCAAAATTGGATATTTCATACTGAATGAATCCGGCTATCTCTGCCTTTTCAGTAAGAAGATTGAACTGGGCCACGCTTTCTTCTTCCTCCGTCTCCTGTAAGAGGCCTTTTTCTTTCATCTTCCGGAAGGGAGTCCCTTTTTCAATGCTAAGGTGATATGCTGAAAGATGTTTTATATCCTTCGAAAAGGTCAGATCGAGGTTTTCAGCCCACCTTGCGGTGGTCATGCCCGGGATCCCATAAATAAGGTCAGCACTTATATTCTCAAATCCTGCATTTCTTATCTCATCCAGGGCTGCGGATGCCTGCAACGAGTCATGCCTCCTGTTAAGCAGTCTCAGATCATCATCGTGCCACGACTGGATGCCCAGGCTTATCCTGTTGACTTTAAGTGTCTTCAAACCTGATAAATATGGCGGATTAACATCATCCGGATTAAGCTCTATTGTAATTTCCGGATCACTGGATATATTAAAACTGCGCCATAGCGATTCAAAGATCACCCCAGTTTCCTCTAATGATAAAACTGAAGGTGTTCCACCTCCAATGTAGAGTGTGGAAATCTCTTCCGTCCCTGTGTAAGACCTCCTCATTTCCATCTCCCTGACAAGCGCCTCAATAAAAGAGCTGTGATCACCACCGGAAATAACGTGATAGAAATCACAATATGAACAAAGTTTCTTACAGAAAGGTATATGTATATAAATGCCCGCCATATATCAAATTAGTGATCAATAAAAATATAAATAATATTGTCATGCGAATAACTATCTTTGCACGAAATTGTAAAATGCTGCGGAAAAACAAATTCTCAATAGCTGTGGCACTGATCATCCTTGTTCTGAGCCTAACCAGTTCACAAACTTTCAGCAATACCGGTTTTGACGATATTCCCTACATTGACAAGATAGCTCATTTTGGCTTCTATTTTCTTTTTATGTCTGTCATTATTTTTGAACACAGGGATAACCTCGTGAACACACGACGGTTACTGCTGGCCTCTCTTGTTCCGTTCTCTTTTGGCTCGATGATCGAATTATTGCAATCGGGAATTGACATTATCAACCGGAGTGGTGAGATTCTTGACCTTGTAGCAAATATTGCAGGGGTGGTAACCGCCCTGTTCCTCTGGTTGTTTATAAGGCCTTATCATTACCGAGGGTTAGTTAAATAACTCAAGTTGTCAGATGCTGTTTCCTTTTTCAATCAACCAGCAACCAGCAACCAGCAACTTAGATTAAATAAAGATCTCTCCGGATTTTTTTACCTCCTCAACAAGATCACTTATGTTTTTTGTACGGAAAAGTTTTATCAGGCCCATCCTGACTTTAGAATAATCTTCATGAACGGGGCATGGCCGGTTTGCGGCTTCTACATGAGTGCACGATCCGTCATGAATGATACATTTCGTGAAAATATCATCACCATCAATTATTTTAATAATATCATAAAGTGTTATCGTCGAGGGATCCCTGAGAAGAGAGAATCCTCCGTGTGGTCCTTTCAGGGAACTGAGGATCTTCTGTTTTGCCAGCTGCTGAAGTATCTTGGCAAGAAATGGAGTGGGAAGATCAAGGTCCTTCGATATCTGCCTTATCCCTGTTTTTCCCTGGCCGGCGGGCTGATTTGCTATGTAGATCATAGCCCTTATGGCATATCGGCATGAGTTGGAAAGCATATCAATCTGTTTTTACCGGTATTTTATCTATTCTTCTTTTATGCCTCCCTCCCTCAAAAGAAGTATTCACGAAAGTTTTTACTATAAGCAATGCCTCCGGTTCAGTGATAAACCTTGCCGGCAGGGCACAGATGTTGGCGTCGTTATGCGCCCTTGCCAGGCGACTAATCTCTTCATTCCAGCATAAGGCGCTTCTTATTCCCTGATGCTTGTTCACAACCATGTTTATGCCGTTACCCGTACCGCATATTGATATCCCTAGATCGTATCCCCCCTTTAATAATTCTGTTGCAAGCAGATGCCCGTAATCAGGATAATCGACTGCTTCGTCAGAATAACTTCCGATATCCTTTACCTCATGCTTCCCGCCTGCCAGAAATCTTACTATTTTCTCTTTAAGATGAAACCCTGCATGATCCGATGCTATGATGATTCTCATCTTATTTTCTTCTTTATTCAGTTTTCTTTTTTATTATCATGCAAATTAACACAATTAGTCTGTTTTAAGAAAAAAACATGCTAATATCCTTATTAACATATATAACCTTTTTTTGTTTCTGTAATACCCGTTCTGTATTAATGTTGAAAAACAAGGGGATAATTAAGCGATAAAATGTTAAATCTTTTGTTTTCTTAACAATCTCAAGCCCAAATCAGAGTAGTTCACCTCTGGTCACAGATTTATCAGAAAATTAAATCAATTTTTAAACTAAATATAAACCTCAAATATTTTACTTTTGCCTTAATCTGATTATCAACAATTATATCTTAACAATTGTTAATTAACAGACTAATGATCTGATTTTCAAAATTGGTATATTTTTTGAGCTGTTCAAAAGATGTTTATCTCATGATAATAATGTAAAAAACAAGGAAAATTACCTTAAATTTTTAACACAATTAACAGGATATAACTATAATCAAAAGAAATTTAAATTTTTATATGTTTTAAAATTAAAGATGTTAATAATATAATACCGTAAATAGCAGGAAAGTATGGAAGGGGGATTGTCAACAGATTATATTTCTGAAATAAAAAGACTTAAGGATGAGAAGAATACGGTGATACTTGCCCATTATTATCAGACCGGAGACATCCAGGATATTGCTGATTATATTGGTGACAGTCTCGCTCTTTCTCAGAAGGCAGCTGATACGGATGCTGATATTATTTTGTTTGCAGGGGTTAAGTTTATGGCTGAGACAGCAAAGATACTTGCTCCGGAAAAGAAAGTGCTTCTGCCGGATATGAATGCCGGATGTTCTCTTGCTGATTCATGCGATCCTGTTGAATTTAAAAAATTCATTGAAGCAAATCCGGGAAGGACAGTCGTCACTTATGTAAATACAAATACTGACATAAAGGCTTTATCGGATATCATCTGTACTTCCTCCAATGCAGTGCAGATCATTGAATCACTTCCAGCCGGAGAAAAGGTAATATTTGCTCCCGACAGAAACCTTGGAAATTATATACAGAGCAGGACAGAAAGAGACATGCTTATCTGGAACGGCACATGTCATGTACACGAAGAATTTTCGCTCGAGGCGATCCTTGATATAAAAAAAGTAAATCCCGATGCGAAAATAATTGCACATCCTGAGTGTGAACTACCGGTCAGAATGGTTGCCGATTTTATAGGATCAACATCAGCATTGCTTAATTTTACACGTAAAGATGAAGGAAAATCGTATATTGTAGCAACTGAACCGGGCATAATACATCAGATGAAGAGAGAGAATCCGGAAAAGACTTATATACCGGCTCCTCCCCGCGATTCAACATGCGGTTGCAGTGAATGCAATTTTATGAAACTTATCACAATGGAGAAAATATATAACTGCCTTGTATATGAAAAACCTGAAATAATAATCAGTGATAAGATATTGAACGAAGCTCGCAAACCAATATTGAGAATGTTGGAAATATCAAAAAATGCAGGACTCTGAATTATGAAGAAAACAGTCATAATTATTCTGATGTTATTTTCAGGTGCGATAACCCTATGCCAGACAGGAACAAATCAGAAAGATGGCTACCAGGTTTTCAGATATCCCAATGGTGCTATATCGAGCGAAGGGTATATGAAGGATGGAAAACCTGAAGGGTTCTGGAAAAACTACTATGTAACAGGAGTAAAGAAAGCAGAAGGGAAATATACCAGTTTTATGCTCGACAGCATCTGGATATTCTATGACCAGACAGGCGATATCACGGATAAAATAAGCTATCTGTTTGGCAGGAAGAACGGATATCATTATAAATACAAAAAAGATCCTGTTTTTGGCCTTTACCTGTGGTCGCAGGAATTGTTTGCCGGAAATAACAAGGAAGGTACAGCCTACATTTATTTCCCCGACGGTTCTGTTCAACAGACCATTTTTTACAATAACGGAAAAAAAGAGGGGCTGGCAAAAGAGTTCGACAAGGATGGAACGGTGATTACCCTTCTGGAGTACAGCAATGATTTTCTCATTTCGAGGCAGAGGATAAACCGGACCGATAACCAGGGAAATAAACAGGGCGAATGGAAGGACTTTTATCCCGATGGAACCATTAAGGCGGAAAAGACATTCAGGGACGATAAACTCCACGGATATTACAAGGAGTATGATACAAGGGGCAGACTTTCTTTTACAATGCTTTACCAGGAGGGATCCATTGTCAAATCGAGGGTTGAAGATGAACCTGATATTGAAGTTGTAAACAGGTACGATCAAAGCGGCAGGCTAATTTATAACGGGTATTTCAGAAGCGATATTCCTGTCGGTATACATCGCGAGTACGGCAGTGACGGAAGAGTTAACAACGCGTTCGTTTATAACGATAAAGGCTTGCTTATCTCAGAAGGGATAGTGAACGAGGCAGGCAACCGCAACGGAAGATGGAAGGATCTGTATGAGGACGGATCAATAAAAGCTGAAGGACAGTATACTGATAACAGGAAAACCGGAATATGGAGGTTTTATAACACGGAAGGAAAAGTCGAACAGACAGGCTCTTTTAACAATGACAGACCTGACGGAATATGGAAATGGTATTACGGCAACGGAGCCCTGCTGCGAGAGGAGGAGTATTTCCAGGGGCAGCGCGACGGATCATTTGTTGAATATTCCCCTGCCGGAGAAATAATAGCGACCGGCACCTATTCTGACGGAGAAAAGAATGCGGAGTGGAAATACAGATCGGGGGATAATAATGAGGAAGGTAAATATATTATCGGATTGAGAGATGGTGCCTGGCGATCTTATTACCCCGGAGAGAAACTGAGATTCAGGGGAAATTATATCCAGGGCAATCCCGACGGGCAGCATTTATATTTCTATGAGAACGGGAGAATGAAGGAGGAACAGCATTACAGGACCGGATTAAGGGTAAAAACCTGGAAAAAATATGATGAAGACGGGAACCTGATCCTTACAATAACATACAAGGATGATACTGAAATAAGCATCAACGGAGTTAAGATAGATCTTCCTGAGAGTGACATAAGACTTATTAAATAAACAGCTACACCAATTTATGGAAGACAATTTCAGTATCCGGAAGGAAGGCCTGATTGTTACAGACAGGGAATTTGAACAACAGCTTCGTCCGGCCCATTTCAGGGATTTTAAGGGTCAGAAACAGATAATCGACAATCTGCTTGTTTTTGTGACAGCTGCAAAACAGAGGGGGGAAGCACTTGACCATGTTCTTCTGCACGGCCCTCCCGGACTCGGAAAGACAACGCTTGCGAACATCATTTCCAATGAGCTTGAGGTAAACCTCAGAGTCACATCAGGTCCTGTACTGGATAAACCTGGTGACCTTGCAGGTTTGCTTACAAACCTGCAGGAAGGAGATGTGCTTTTTATAGACGAGATCCATCGCCTGAGTCCGGTAGTGGAAGAATACCTCTATTCGGCGATGGAAGACTTTCAGATAGACATAATGATCGACAAGGGACCAAGCGCACGATCCGTCCAGCTGACCCTGAATAATTTTACCCTTATCGGAGCCACAACACGCAGCGGCCTTCTGACAAGCCCCCTGAGAGCAAGGTTTGGTATAACGTTTCATCTGGAATATTATGATCATGAGGTTCTTACAGGTATTGTAAACAGATCGGCCGGCATCCTTAATGTTGAAATTGATAATGAAGCAGCAATTGAAATCGCACGGCGAAGCAGGGGTACACCAAGGATTGCCAATGCCCTTCTCAGGCGCGTCAGGGATTTTGCACAGGTTAAGGGGACAGGAAAAATAGATATTAAAATTACCCGGTACGGATTAAAGGCTCTCAATATCGATCAGCATGGCCTTGATGAAATGGATAACCGGATACTGACAACAATTATTGAGAAATTTAACGGCGGCCCGGTAGGACTTAACACGATCTCAACGGCAGTCGGGGAAGAGAGCGGCACACTTGAAGAAGTATATGAGCCGTTCCTGATAAAAGAGGGATATCTCAAACGAACCCCGAGAGGCAGAGAGGCAACAGAACATGCATACAGACATCTTGGAATACAGTTCGGCCAGAATCTTAACGGCACACTTTTTTAAAAAATGAAAAATCTTACGGAAAGATCAGTTAACTGAAGACATTGCTGACCTTTTCAAGCCCTTTCCTGTTCAATATCATGATCTTTCGTCCATGGAGATCAATATACCTGTCGGACTTGAACTCAGACAATAAACGGATCACTGATTCGGTAGCGGTACCAACAATATTGGCAAGCTCTTCGCGTGTCAGGGAAATCTGAAGATAATTCTGGCTGTCGAGGCCAAAATCATTTACAAGAAAAATCAGGATCTCCGCAAGTCTTTCCCTTACGGTTTTTTGTGCAATGTCGGTGATAAACGAATTGGCCTCTCCCAGTTCATGGCAGGCAAGCTTAAGCAACTCAAGGGCAAAAGCAGAATTATTCTTGATGAAAGTGGTAAGTATTTCAGAGGGGATGAAGCAAACAGAACAATCTTCAATGACCTTGGCTGAGGTGCATGCAGGCTCATTGCTGAGCACACTCCGGTACGCTATTATATCACCCGCCTTTGCAAACCTGATTATCTGCTCTTTCCCGTCAAAACCGGTTTTGAAGACTTTAATGATCCCGCTGTTGATACAGTAAAAGCCACTTATACGGTTACCTTCATGATATAATACACTGCCGCGCTTATAGTGGCGGAAATCCTTTTCAAAATCAAGTATTTCAATCTCTTCTGACGAAAGATGCCTGAATATTGAATTTGTCTCAAGGGCACATTTAGCGCAGAAAGGAATATGAACCTCATTTTGTTTCATGACCATATCAATTTACATTAATAAGCTAACAATACCTGACCTGCCTTTGTTCAGACTATTTATAAGGCTGTCCTGAAAAGATCAAGAAACCTCAGGTCATTTTCAAAATAGAGCCGAAGATCATTAACTTCATATTTCAGCATGGCAGCTCTCTCTATGCCCATACCAAAAGCGAATCCGGTGTATTTATTGCTGTCAATGTTACACGCCTCAAGAACATTGGGATGAACCATACCACAACCAAGAAGCTCGAGCCATCCGGTATATTTGCATACATTACAGCCACTGCCATGGCATATTTTACAGCTGACATCCATTTCCGCCGAGGGCTCTGTAAACGGGAAATACGACGGACGCAACCTGATAAGGGTTTCTCTTCCAAAAAGCTCCCTGGCAAAAAACAGAAGCGTCTGTTTAAGATCTGCAAATGAAACATTTTCATCAATGTACAGTCCTTCTATCTGATGGAAAATACAATGCGCCCGGGCAGAGACAGCCTCATTCCTGAATACACGGCCGGGAGAGATGGTGCGTATGGGAGGCTTCTGACTCTGCATGACCCTTACCTGGACCGATGAAGTATGAGTGCGCAGAAGCACATCACCCGGGTCCGGATCTTCCTGGGATACCCTTGAAATATAAAAGGTGTCCTGCATATCCCTGGCAGGATGATGAGGTGCAAAATTAAGTTTGGTGAAGACATGATCATCATTCTCTATTTCAGGCCCTTCCGACACGGTGAAGCCTATACGGGAAAAAATACCTATTATCTCTCTGCGAACAATAGAAATCGGATGACGGGAGCCTAAGTTAAAAATATACGCCGGACGGGTGGGATCATCAGTTTCTTTTATTTCGGCTGTATCTGAAAACCGTGTAAGATGAGTATTGTATTTTTCAAGTGCAGCCTGTTTCAAAAAATTGAGTTTAAGGCCAATATCTTTTTTTTCTGATGAGGGTACAGCACGGAATTCTTCAAAAAGGAGTGATATCAGCCCCCTTTTACTTAAAAATTTGAGCCTGAAGGATTCAAGGTCGTCTTTTCCTTTCACATCAAGCGATGATATTTCATCAAGGAGTTTTTGAATCTTTTCAACCATTATGATTTTCTAAAAATTAAAACATTACTATTTGACTGACTGGTTTTCCTTGATGAAAAAGCAGGAAAACCAGTAACCAGCAACCAGCAACCAAATTCATTTGGTCACAATCTTCATCTTAATGATTTTGACATCAGTCAGAGGCCTGTCAGTTTCGCTGGTCGGCACTCCGGCAATCCTGTCGACAATATCAAATCCTTCAATGACCTCCCCAAAAACCGTGTAGGTGCCATCCAGGCGGGGAACACCGCCTATACTCTGGTACTGGCTTATCTGTTCATCCGAAAACTTAAAATCACCTGATGAAGAGAGGTAACTGAACATCCTGGAATTAGCCAGCTCGAGCATCTCCCCCTGAGGCATATCGGTGCCTGCAATGCGCAAACTGTCAGCAATCCTGTTGAATATACGGGTGTAAGCAGACTGTTTGATATTGGCATCGATTTGTTTCTCTGCAGCAGCAAGTTCCTCCTGCCCGTATCTGATACCCTGAACAATATAAAATTGTGTACCGGACGACCTCATTTCTGGATTTACATTGTTACCCTGCCTGGCAGCGGCAAGAGCCCCCTTTTTATGAAAAAACTCTTTTCTGAACTCAGCAGGAATGGTAAAAGTGCGCATGCTGTCAGGAAGCGGCTCAGCCTGTCCCGTTTTGGTTGAAGGATCACCGGCCTGTATCATGAAATCCCTGATAACGCGATGAAATGAGATCCCGTCGAAATAACCTGATTTCACAAGGCGGATAAAATTATCCCGGTGCAGCGGTGTTTCGTCATAAAGTACGAGTTTTATCTCTCCAAGCGTAGTTTGCACGGAAACCATGGTTTTTTCATTACCGGCCGGTGCCTGGCAGGCGAAAAGCAGCAATTGCATAATCATTATGATAATAAACCTTACTGTTCTGTTCATGAAAAGATGATTTTAGTTAATAACGTTCGGTAGATCTGTGTGCAAAGATATTTAACTTTGAGAGATTCACTATAATATAGGTTTTCAATTTATTAAAAATTGCTTCAGGGAAGCAATGTGAACATATTGGCTTTAAAGGCTATATTTGACAACAAATTTCTGATATGAGAGGTGTCAGGAGACTGGCGGGACAGACTATGATATACGGGCTGGGGACCATAATACCCAGATTCCTGCATTATGCTGTTATGACCCCCTTCTATACAAGAATTTTTATAAACACCGGCGATTACGGTATTATAACCGAAATGTACGCATGGATCGTACTTTTACTGGTAATACTGACATATGGAATGGAAACCGGGTTTTTCAGGTTCTCACAAAAGACGGACGAAGACCCGGAGAAAGTATACAGCACAGCCCTTATAAGCCTGATGATTACATCAGTACTGTTTGTGATCGCAGTGAACATATTCATCAGGCCTGTTGCATCACTGATGAAATATCCTGAGAATACAGGTTACATCAGAATGTTTGCAGGTATAGTGGCAATAGACGCCTTTACGGCAATCCCGTTCGCACGTCTGAGAAAAGAGAACAAACCATTAATGTTCAGTTTGATAAAACTGTTAAACGTTTTTGTTACCATATCTCTTGTGGTTTTCCTGCTTAAAATTGCTCCGGCATTATGGGAAAGGAGTGACGGATGGTTCAGGAGGATTTATAATCCCGATTATAAGGTCGGGTATGTTTTCACTGCAAATCTTATATCAAGCAGTGTCACCATGCTGATACTCCTGCCGGTTATTCTACGGGTCAGCCTGACCTTCAGCTCATTATTGTGGTACAGAATGGTTGCATATTCATTCCCTTTGCTTCTTGCAGGTCTGAGCGGAACGATAAACGACGTTCTTGATAAAGTCATCCTGCGAAGAATGATAGGAGAAGCAGAAGGACTGAAGGTCCTTGGAATATATGGAGCCGCATATAAGATAGGAGTGCTGATGGCACTCTTCATTCAGATGTTCAGATTCGCGGCTGAACCATTCTTCTTTGAAAGGGCCAGGGATGCTGATGCAAAGGAAACATATGCTTTTGTAATGAAATATTTTGTTTTGATAATGCTTGTTATATTTCTTGTAATTAACCTTTATCTTTCTGTTATTCAAAATATTGTACCAGTCCACTATCAGGAAGCCATGGCCGTGGTGCCAATAATAAGTATGGCCTACCTTTTGTATGGAATTTATGTTAATCACAGCATATGGTATAAAATAAATGACCTGACTGTTTATGCTGTTTATATTTCCGCGACGGGAGTTATTATTACAGTTCTGATAAACATACTGTTGATTCCTGTTTACGGGTACATGGCTTCGGCATGGGCGCATGTGGCTGCTTATGGCGCCATGATCTTAATGTCATTTTTACTTGCGAGAAAATATTACCGGGTTGAATATAATGTTACAAGGTATATCCCTTATTTTATGATAGCCATAGGAATGGTTATATTCAGCCGGACATTTAATTACGGCAGCCTGCCAATGGAACTATTGATAAATACAATTCTATTGGGCATTTTTGTAGCCTGGGCTCAGTTGCAGGACAGGATACTTACTGTTTTTATACGTAGATGAAAGAAATGATAAATAAACCAAGAGCATACCTGACAGCACTGCTGGTAACGGCTGTGATATTTTTGACTGCCTGTAACCGGTCAATTGTGCCAAAGATGCTTACGGGAAGGGCAGGACAGGATTATGACATTGCCGCTTCGGATTATTTGTTCGTGGAGGCTGTGAAACAGAAGCTGATGGGAAATGCGGGGGAGGCCCTGAAAATTCTGGAACAGATGCTGAAAATAAACCAGCTTAACGACGCTGTATATTATCAGATGGCCCAGATTGTACTTAATAACGGCGACCTTGGAAATGGATTGAAGTATATAAAAAAAGCCCTTGAGATAGATCCGGGAAATAGCTGGTACCTGATGATGATAGCGGGAGTCTATTACCAGCAGGGGAATATTGACAGTACAACAATCTATTATGAAAAACTGGTGGACAGGTATCCTGAAAGAGAGAACCTTTTGATGGCGCTGGGTAATCTTTATGCTGAAAACAAACAGTTTGACAGGGCGGGTGAGATTTTCGGAAAAATCGATAAAAAATACGGTGTAAACGAGATATCAACAATTGCTCATATCAGAAGCCTGATGATGGACCGGAAGTTCATCGAGGCGCGTGCCAGGGTGAATGAGCTGATACAACAGGATCCGGAGGAGATACTTTACAGAGGTATTCTTGCAGAGATATACAGAAATGAAGGAAGAATTGATGATGCTACAGAAGTGTACAGGGAACTTATGCTTGAAAAGCCTGATGACCCGCAGACGCAACTCTCTCTCTGTGAATTTATGATTGAGCAGAAGGATTACAAGGAGCTTCTTACACTGATCAACACCGTGATACTTAATGAGAATATTGCCAGAGAGGACAAAATTAGCCTTATGGCACAATTAATCGAAATACCTGAAATTATCAAGGAACACAGGGCTGAGATTGAACTGGCGATCATGGTGATGGAGGCAAATTATCTGAACGATGATATTATTCTGCTGCTCAGACCCGAGCTTTATGACCGTCAAAATCGACTTGATGATGCGGCAGCAAGGCTTGAGGAAATAATAAAAATGCGCCCGGATAACTATTTCGCATGGGAAAGGCTGCTTCTGATCTATTACAGATCGAAACGGTATATGGACCTCATGATAAAGGGGGAGCAGGGTGCGACCAGATTCAACCGGTCGTTTATCGCAAAGTTGCTTTACGCGGCAGCAGCAAACGAAAACCAGAAGTATGAGACTGCTCTTGATGAGCTGAGAAAGGCCGAAATACTAGCCGGGGACAACAAGGATTTGCTGATTCAGGTTATGACACTCAGAGGAGATGTATTTTACAGAATGAAGGATTTTGAGAAATCCTTTGAAACTTTCGAAAAAGCGCTGGAAATTGATAATGAGGATCTTACGATAATTAACAATTATGCATATTTTCTGACGGAGAGAAACCTCAGACTCAGGGAAGCTGAGAAAATGGCCAAATATGTTATAGAAAGAGACAACACAAATACAGCATTTCTGGATACTTATGCCTGGGTGCTGTATAAGAGAGGAAAAGTGAGAAGAGCAGAGAAGATTATGATGGAAATAGTTAATTCGGGCGAAGAGGATGATGCTGAATGGTTTGAACACTATGGCTACATCCTCAGGAAGAGAAGAAAATGTGCTGAAGCAATTATCAAATGGGAATATGCGCTAAAGCTCGACAACACAAAGGAACATCTTGTTAAGGAGATACAGAGTTGCGTAAAATAATATATATACTATTAATAGCATCAACGATAACAGGAGGATGCTCTGCAACCAGAAGAACTGGTGCAGGAATGATTCAGCCCTCCGTGGAAGGCGATGCTGCGATGTTGTCAGAGGTTGTCAGAAACAACATATCAAATTATGGTTTTAATATCAGCAGAGCAGATGTTTCCTATTCAATAGAAGGGGTATCAGGACGGTTGACAGCAGGAATTAAAAGCAAGGGACAGGACACTCTGCTGGTTGCGGTCAGACACACAACTGGTGTAGAGATAGCAAGGATATTTCTTACCGCTGATACACTTTTAATAAATGACAGGATCAACAGACGGGTTATGTCTGGTAATCCTGAGTATCTTGAAATGAGATACGGAATTAACAGAAGCTTGATTATGCTTGTACTTGGAGACATTTTTATAAAGCAGGTTGACAGAAACATGAAAGAAAATTGTCAGAAGGGAATATTATCAATGCAGACAAGACTTGAGGATGGAAGGATTAATTATGAAATAGACTGTAAACTGAGGAAGATTACCGGTGCAACTCTTAGCAGATCTTCGACAAATGACAGAATTACAATAAGATACAGAAATTTCATAAAGAAAGGCAATCACATGGTACCAGGAAGAATTGAGGTAGAGGATATGAAGAATAAAGCTGTCATAAGGGTGGAAATCAGGAGCATTGAAATACCATGGAAAGGAAATATCGACTTTGTACATGGAACAAGATATAAAATTATACGTATAAAGTGAAGTTAGCAGTTAACATACTGAGCCTTCTGTTAATAATTTCCCCTGTGATGTACGCTCAAAGCAGGGCTGAACTGGAGCAACAGAGAAAGAAGACGCTTGAAGAGATAGAATACGTTGACAATATGATAAAGACGACGGCAAAACAGAAAAGCGAAAGCGTAAGTGATCTAAGAATAATCGGGAGCAAGCTTAATATGAGGACCAGTGTTATAAAGGGTATGCAGGATGAGATAACCCTTCTTAATGAACGAATCGGAATGAATGAACTGGCTATTGATATGATGGAAAGTGATCTTCAGTTTTTGAAAAAGGAGTATGCAAATTCAATTGTGAATTCATATAAGACCGGGAAGGTTAACACAAGCCTGATTTATGTGTTGTCAGCAAGGGATTTTAATCAGGGATACAAGCGGTTGAAGTACCTTCAGCAATTTACAAAGTACAGGAGAAGAGAGGCAGAAATCATAAGTGAAATAAAGGGCCAGATTGAAACATCGCGAATGAAGCAGGAAAAAGACCTCGCAAAGATTTCGGAACTGAAAACACGCGAGGAACAGCAAAAGAACCTCCTTGATGCCGAAAGGGTCAGAACGCAACGACTTGTACAGACTCTGAGTACAAAAGAAAAGCAACTACAGAGGGAACTCGAAGAAAAAAGAAGGATTGCTCAGAGAATAGAAAGAGAGATAGCAAGAATAATTGAAGAGGAGAGGAAGAAAAGCCTGGTATCTGAGATGACTCCCGAAATGAAGCTGATAAGTGATAATTTCGCTGAAAACAAGGGAAGATTGCCCTGGCCGGTTGACAGAGGTGTAATAACGTCTAAATTCGGGATCCAGAGCCACCCGGTGTTAAAAAATGTGACGGAAAACAATATAGGAGTTGATATAACCTCAGCGGGCCAGACAGAAGTAAGAAGCGTTTTCAGGGGCGAAGTTTCAAAGGTTTTTTCGCTTACGGGTGCTAACTGGACCATAATAATAACACATGGAAAATATTTTACGGTATATCAGAATCTTGTTGATGTTAAAGTCAGACAGGGACAGAAAGTGGAAACCAGGGAAGTTATAGGAAGAGTTTTTTGTGATACGGATAACGGTAACAGGTCAGTAATGAAATTCATGATCTTTGCTTCGGAGGGTGAGTTAACCCTTAAACTCGATCCGGAATTGTGGATTACAGGAAAAAATTAGAAATTGCATAAGAATATATTCGGGAAATTTTAACAGATCCAGAATGACACAACTCTATAAGAGACTCAAGATAGAATCGGTAATGGCTAACATGAGGGTTGTCGAAAAAGCCATTGATGAGGTTACGGCTTCGCTGGGAATAAAGGCGGATGATTATGGGAAGATACTTGTCGCAACACTCGAAGCTGTTAACAATGCGATTACACATGGGAACAAGACAAACCCGCAAAAGCTGGTCGATGTGGAGATCAAATATGAAAAGAACAAGATACTTATTACCGTCACGGACGAAGGACCAGGTTTTGATCCTGAATCAGTGCCGGATCCGACAAAACCTGAAAATATCGAAGAACTTAGCGGCAGAGGCGTCTTTCTGATGTCAAAGCTTGCTGATAAGATTGACTTCAATAAAAAGGGAAACAGTGTTACAATGACATTCAGGGAGGTGGGCGCTTGAGCGTACGAATATTCTACGACGGAGTAAAGAAAAGGATCAGCAAACCGGCTGGAGTTAAGGGATTAGTAAAAGAGGTCATCAGGAGTGAAAACAGAATACCTGTTGATATTGATATAATCATTACGACCGATGAAGAACTGTTAAAGATTAACAGGGAATTCCTTAAACATGATTATCTTACAGATGTTATTGCGTTTAATTACAGCTTGAAAAAAGTTGTTGTGGGGGAAATATATATAAGCTACGAAACTGTCAGGGAGAACAGCAGTAAATATAATGTGCCGGTAAATGAGGAACTGGTCAGAGTTATTATACATGGGGTGCTTCATTTGTGTGACTATGATGACAGCAATGAAGAGTTACGGGAAATTATGAGGAAGAAAGAGGATGTATGGATAAGAAAGTATTTTGGTGACAGATGGAATTCAGGTACGAAATAATCGTTGTAGGAGGGGGACACGCCGGCTGTGAAGCTGCGCGTGCCGCGGCCAGGATGGGTTCGCGTACATTGCTGGTTACCATGGATATGACGAAAATAGCGCAGATGTCATGCAATCCCGCAATGGGTGGTATTGCAAAGGGTCAGATAGTCAGGGAAATTGACGCTCTTGGTGGATGTAGCGGCCTGGTCACCGACAGAAGCATGATACAGTACAGAATGCTGAACAAATCAAAGGGGCCGGCAATGTGGAGCCCGCGGGCGCAGTGCGACAGACAGAGATTTACAATAGAATGGCGTAAGATAGTGGAAAGTACGGATAACCTTTTTATCTGGCAGGAGGAGGCAAAGTCGCTGATTATAGGAAAGAATGGAATAGAAGGGGTGGAGACGACATTTGGAACAAAATTCTATGCATCAGCAGTAATTCTTACAAATGGCACCTTTCTTAATGCACTTATGCATGTGGGCTTTAATCAAATTATGGGTGGAAGGTCAGGCGACAGGGCTTCGACAGGACTGAGCGATCAGCTGGCGGAGATGGGATTCACTGTTGAGAGAATGAAGACGGGCACAAGCGCACGAATAGACGGAAGAACAATAGATTTCAGCAGGATGGTTGAACAGAGAGGAGATGAGGACGGAAGAACATTTTCATACCTGACGGGGAAAAAGGAAATCATTGACCAGAGAAGCTGTTATATTACTCATACTAACAGTAAAGTACATGAAATTATTGAAGAGGGATTGAAATACAGCCCTTTATATCAGGGCATTATTAAGGGAAGAGGTCCGAGATATTGTCCGAGCATAGAAGATAAGATTGTTACTTTCAGGGAGAAAGATACTCATCAGCTTTTCATAGAGCCGGAGGGCAGGGAGACAACAGAGTATTATATAAATGGTTTTGCAAGCAGTCTGCCTCTGGAGTATCAGCTTAAAGCCCTGAGAAAGGTAAAAGGACTTGAAAATATTGAAATTTTCAGACCAGGATACGCAATAGAATACGATTACTTTCAGCCGACTCAATTGACACACACACTGGAGACAAAAAGAGCCGAAAATCTTTATTTTGCCGGCCAGATTAACGGTACTACCGGTTATGAGGAGGCGGGAGCGCAAGGTTTAATGGCAGGAATTAATGCTGTTAGGAAAATACGGGGAGAAGAACCTTTTATACTTGGCCGTGAGGAAGCATACATAGGTGTACTGATTGATGACCTGGTTACAAAAGGAGTAGACGAACCTTACAGGATGTTCACATCAAGGGCAGAGTACAGGATTCTTTTGCGTCAGGATAATGCAGATGATAGACTGACGGGAAAGGGATATAATCTGGGACTCGCTGGAAGGGAAAGGATGGAGAAGCTTGGAAGAAAGGAGGAAGTGACGAAGGAAATTATATCTTTTCTCAGGACAAGAAGCGTGGCTCCGGATGAGATCAACACCTTTCTTGCAGAAAAGAAAACGAAAGGGATAGCACAAAAGTTAAAGGCAATAGCAATAGCAAGCAGACCTGAAGTAGAAGTTAAGGAGCTGCTGAAAATACTGGGAGATTCAAAAGAACTGAGATTTAATGATTCGGATATTGAGGAGGAGGTAGTTGAAGCGGCTCAGATAAGAATTAAATATGAGGGTTACATTTCAAGAGAGAAAATTATTGCGGATAAATTAAAGAGGCTTGAAAAACTTAAAATACCTGAAGATATTGATTACACAGAGCTGGTTTCAATTTCAACGGAAGGAAGGCAAAAACTTGGAAGGATAAGACCTTCAACAATTGGACAGGCCCAGAGGATAAGCGGTGTGTCACCATCGGACATAAGCATTCTTTTACTGTACCTGGGAAGATAGAATGTTCCACGTGGAACAATTTTACTTATAGAAATAATATTTTAATTATTTATTTTATTGTTTAGCAGCGCACCTGTTTGTTGGTAAGGTAATTGCGAGGAGCGCAGCGACGAAGCAAACCCCTGGACTAACAGGGGTCTTAATTAGACGGTCGCTGGAGGCCGCTAAGGATTGCTTCTACCGCTTCGCGGTATCGCAATGACCGGTGAATTAATTTGGGATTGTGTTACAGGAGGCAGAGAGCTGCCATTGAGGGCGAGTCATTGCGAGGAGCGCAGCGACGAAGCAAACCCCTGGACTTAAAGGGGTTTAACTTAGAAAGGTCTCTGAAGGACAGTAAGGATTGCTTCTACCGCTTCGCGGTATCGCAATGACCGGTGAATCAATTTGGGATTGTGTTACAGGAGGAAGTGAGGTAGCATTGAAGGCGAGTCATTGCGAGGAGCGCAGCGACGAAGCAAACCCCGGGACTAAAAGGGGTCTTAATTGGATAGGTCGCTGGAGGCAGATAAGGATTGCTTCTACCGCTTCGCGGTATCGCAATGACCGGATTCTTGTTGATGATAGATTGACAAATTGGACAATATGATTATAGAAGGGAAAATAGTGGATATACAACGGAGAAAAATATATCCGGGGCGTATAATTGTAGAAGGGACATACATAAAGGAGATAATTGAAAAAGAAACGGGTTCTGAAAACTTCATTATGCCGGGACTTATAGATGCTCACATTCACATTGAAAGCTCAATGTGTACACCCGGCGCTTTTGCCATGGCCGCTGTTTCACGTGGAACAACGGGTGTTGTTTCCGACCCCCATGAGATAGCAAATGTACTCGGTACAGACGGTGTGAAATTCATGATTGAAGATGCGGGGAAAGTCCCGGTTAAATTCTGGTTCGGAGCACCATCCTGCGTGCCGGCTACATCGTTCGAGACTTCAGGCGCAGTGATTGATTCACAGGGGGTTGATGAATTGCTTAAGATGCCGGAAATCAAATATCTTGCAGAAATGATGAACTTCCCCGGAGTTATTTACGGCGATGCGGAAGTAAACAGAAAGATAGAGTCAGCGGTAAAAATGGGAAAACCGGTTGACGGGCATTCTCCGGGACTGACGGGTGAAAACCTCAGAAAGTATATTTTTGCGGGTATATCTACAGATCATGAGTGCACCAAAATGGAAGAGGCGCTTGAAAAAATATCCCTGGGGATGAAGATTCTTATCCGCGAGGGAAGTGCCGCAAGGAACCTCGAGGCGCTTAAGGAGCTGATCGCCACACATCCGGATATGGTTATGCTGTGCAGCGATGATCTTCATCCCGAAATGCTGGAGAAACGGCATATAAATAAGATTGCAGCCCGGCTGATAAGCGAAGGGTATGATCTATTTGACGTGCTCGGAAGCTGTACCCTGAACCCGGCAAAACATTACGGACTGGAAGCAGGTCTTTTAAGGCCGGGAGACCCTGCGGACTTCATAGTAGTTGATAATCCCCGGGAAATGAACGTCCTTGAGACATGGATCGACGGAAGGAAAGTCTGGGACAGGGGTAAGATCCTTTTTGATTATAAGGGAGCTGAACCGGCTAACAAATTTTGCAGTACAAAGATATCAAAGGGAGGCATAACAGTCAGAAAAACAGGGACTAAAATACGAGTTATTGAAGCTTTTGATGGGGAGCTCCAGACGAAGGAAATAATAGCTGATATTCCGTCCGCAACATGGGTATTACCAGATCTGAACCGGGATATTCTGAAGATAGTTGTAAAGGATCGTTACACGGATTCAGCGCCGGCAACAGGATTCATAAAAGGTTTCGGACTAAAAAGGGGAGCCCTTGCCGGTTCAGTAGCTCACGACAGTCATAATATAATCTGTATCGGAACTAACGATGATGATATTATTAATGCTATAAATGAGGTTGTTAAGATGAAGGGAGGATTGGCCGTGGCAGAGGGAAATCACATAAGTTCTCTGGCACTGCCAATCGCAGGAATCATGTCAGATAAGCCGGTCAGCACAATAGCCGCTCAATATGAAGATCTTTCTCGAAAAGTTAAAGAAATGGGATCCCTCCTGTCTGCGCCCTTCATGACACTCTCGTTCATGGCCCTTCTTGTGATACCTGAACTAAAACTGAGCGACAAGGGACTCTTTGACGGGAGGAAGTTTCAGTTTGTGCCGCTGTTTGTATGATAAGCCAATTAGATTGGCAGACATGACAGATAATCACTCAAAATTTAAACAAATTCCTATGGTGAAACCCACATGTATTGCAAACACAAACACGTATGTTTATAATTTTCAGACATGTGGGTTCCATCAGACCAATAAAATAAAAATTATATACTGATGAAAATGTTTTTCGAATTCAATGATATCAGGAAAAAGGGTAATTTGCTAACTCTTCAGCAGGAATGTCCGAAATGAATGAAAGATAGTTCTTACGGTTTATCAAAATGAACCTGTTTTCCGGATAAGCTTGTGAAAAGGAAGAAGGCATTCTGGCATTGCGATCATCATTCCATTTGAACTCCCATGCATATAGAATGCCATCTCTTTCTTCCAGGTAATCAATTTCTTGTTGCTGTGTGGTTCTCCAGAAATATCGATTACAAAACACTCTTTTGTATTCAATATATTTATAGCGCTCAGATACCAGAAAATTTTCCCACAATGCTCCTTCGTCGTTCCTCAAACCTATGGGGTTAAACTGGCTGATAACCGCATTTCGCAGACCATTGTCGAAGAAATAAATTTTTCTGCTTTTCGAGAGCTCATTTTTTAAATTCCTGCTGAACGAGTTCAGGCGGAAAACGATAAATGCCTTCTCAAGAAGCTGGATATACTTTTCAACTGTTTTATTGTCGAGTCCTGTAATTTTTCCAAGCTCATTGTATGACACTTCGTTACCGGTCTGGAAAGCCAGTGCCTGAACAAGCTTTTCAAGCCTGTCCGGCTTAAGTATTCGCTCCCAGGCAAGAATGTCTTTATATAAATAGCTGTCAGATAAGGCATTAAGTATTTCCTTTTCATTGCCGGGATGATTTATTACATCAGGATAATAACCGTACACCAGGCGATGCTCAAGTAAGCCCTCCTCCTGAAGTAATCCGTCGTGACTGGCCATTTCCATAAAAGAGAGCGGAAACAAAATATACTCCCATTTTCTGCCTGTAAGCGGTTCGTTTATCCTGTTTGCCAGATCAAAAGATGATGATCCGGATGCATAAACCTTTACTCCTGGAAAGTTGTCGGTGATAATTTTCAGGCATAATCCGATATTCACTATGCGCTGAGCTTCATCAAAAATTACTATCTGTGCATCTCCAATATAATTCCTGATTCTTGATGAGGAAGGATTTTCAAATCTTTGACGTACTTCGGCATCATCTCCGTTTAACCACATAACTCTGTCTGCGGAGTTTTCAAACAACATTTTGAGAAGGGTGGTTTTTCCAGACTGTCGGGGTCCCAGAATAATTATTACTTTCCGATCATCTCTTTTTTCTCTTATAAGACGGGCTAATTCACGTGTTATCATTGCATAATTTTGGAATTCATTCCAAATATATTATAATTTATTGGTATTCCACTCCTGAAAATAAAGTATTTGTAAAAATTCAGACTATTCAAGTTTAAGGAAACCGGGTTTCAAATGGCCCCTTCTGTCCTGATATTTTTCTTATTTTTGAAACCGTCAGCCCCGACACCTGAATCTCATGTCAAACACAACTTTAGAAATCTTAAAGAATGAGCATACGAAAATATCAGGAGGCTCCTTTTGATCCTGAACTCTTCAGGCAGGACGGGCACAAGATAATTGACATTTTATCCGACTACCTGAAAGAAGTTGTAAACAGGCCCGACACTCCGGTTTTGCCATGGACAGATCCCGAAGAGCTGGCAGAACGGTACGCCGAAAGCTACAGGAGGGGTAATGAAGAGCCATTCATTGAATATATAAGTGAAGCGCTGGAACGATCGAATCACCTGCATCACCCGCGATATATCGGACACCAGGTAACCTCCCCGCTTCCTCATGTGGCACTCGCACAGCTCTGTACCACCCTGTTGAACAACGGAGCGGCAGTATACGAGATGGGTCCGGTTGCCATGGCAATGGAAAGAAATCTTGTCAGATTGTTTTCCGGAATGATAGGTTATGACGATAATGCAGATGGTATTTTTACCCACGGAGGCAGTGCAGGCAACCTGACTGCAATGCTGGCTGTCAGGCAGGTAAAATCGCCATATAACGTATGGGAGGAGGGTATAAAAAAGGAACTGAAAACCGGATTTATTGTGACGGACCAGTCACATTACAGCGTGGCAAGGAACGTGAAGATAATGGGACTCGGTAATGATGCACTGATAAAGGTACCCTATGACAAATGTTACAGGATGCGCACCGACCTGCTCGAAAAGTACTACGAAAGAGCACTCCAGAAGGGAATCTCGGTAGCTGCAGTAATCGCCAACTCATGCTCAACGGCCACCGGTTCTTATGATGACCTGATGGCCATAGCCGATTTCTGCGAAAGGTACAATCTGTGGCTTCATGTAGACGGTGCACACGGAATGGGCGTTCTCTTCTCTGACAAATACCGCCATCTTATCAGGGGAATAGAAAGGGCCGATTCGATAGTGATTGATTTTCATAAGATGTTGCTGATACCCGGACTGAATAGCATGGTGCTTTTCCGCGACGGCCGCCAGTCGTACGAGACCTTTGCCCAGAAAGCATCCTATTTATTTAAGAAACAAACTGAAAATGAGTGGTATAACAGCGCAAAGAGAACCCTCGAGTGTACCAAGAGCTCACTCGGCTTCGTGGCTTTTACTGCATTCAAATATTACAACAGGGATTACTTCGGTAATTACATTGACAGCCGCTACGACCTTGCAAAGAGGTTCACCGAAATGGTAAGGGAGAGAAACAACTTCGAGGCTGCACTCGAACCCCAAGCCAACATCGTCTGCTTCCGGTACAATTCCGGCGGTTTGGATACTGAAGAACTCAACCGGCTCAACGCAGCCATCCGCGACATAATCATAAAAGAAGGAAAATTCTACATCGTACAGACCGAACTGGAGGAAATACTCTGGCTGAGGGTTACGATAATCAATCCCCTTACAACAGAAGAGGATATGCAGCTGCTTCTCAAAGTTATTGAAGAGACAGCTTCCAGTATCCACTAGTATTTCAGATCGGTTCGTCTTTTTTCCAATAGTATTTTAGTTGTATTGTAATATTTTCCAATAGTATTTACTATCTTTATCGGCTGAATATATTTTGATATGGAACGATTAATTGAAAAATATCTGGATGAATGGAAGGATAGTCTTAATAGAAAACCTTTGATTATCAGAGGTACACGGCAGGTAGGTAAGACATACACCATTGAAAAATTTGCCGAAAAGAATTACAGGTACCTCCTGAAAGTGAATCTCGAGCAGAACCGCAATATACATTCCGTATTTGAAAGCATGCAGCCAGAACAGATCATCAACGAATTGTCAGTGCTTTACAAGGTTGCTGCCGAAGATGAAAACACTCTGTTCTTCATTGATGAAATACAGGCTTGCCCAAAGGCTATCGCATCGTTGCGTTATTTTTACGAGCAAAGACGCGGACTGCATGTCATTAGTGCAGGTTCACTGTTAGACCATACCCTCAACGAAATGCAGTATTCGATGCCGGTGGGAAGGATTGACTTCGCCTATATGTACCCGCTGATCTTCTCAGAGTTTCTGACAGCAATCGGCGAAGATGGACTGGTTCGGGTCATCGAAGGTTTTTCATTTGACGGATATTTCGGTGAAGCGGTTCATAAGAGGATACTGGAGTTGCTGCGATTATATTTCTTCATCGGAGGAATGCCCGAAGCAGTTGATTACTACATTAAAACGAGAGAGCTGTCGGGCATCGAAAAGATCCACACCAGTCTGATTACCTCCATTGAATATGACTTTGCAAAGTATGGAACACGGAAACAACAGGAGCATCTGAAGGACGTTCTGCACTACGTGACAAACAATGTCGGTAAAAAGGTGAAATATGTGAATGTGAACAGGAATGCTTCTTCAGGTCTGCTGAAAGATGCTTTCCTGAAGCTGGAAATGAGCAGGATAGTACATCTTGTCAGGCACACACGATCAACAAACGTTCCCCTTTCACAGATGCAGGATAATGATGTATTCAAACCTGTATTTTTTGATATCGGGGTTTTGAATCATATAGCAGGAATAAAGCTGATGGATATTGATAACCTTGTTACAGCATTTGAGGGCGCTCTTGCCGAGCAGTTTGTCTTTCAGGAGTTAACAGCATCAGGTGAGCCATACATCAAACAAAAACTGTACTACTGGATACGTGAAGCCAAAAATTCAAATGCGGAGATTGATTGTCTTTATCAGATTGGCAATAGCATTTACCCCATTGAGATAAAAGCAGGGAAACGGGGCAAACTGAAATCACTGCATGTCTTTCTGGCGGAAAAAAACAAGGAGACCGGTATCCGCTTCAATACAGATATCCCATCGGTTGGCAGGGGATTCACCGCCCGGGTCAATTTACCTGACCGGGTGGAGCTTACCTATAATTTGATTTCACTTCCTCTTTACCTTGCCAGCAGGTTGGGAAGTATGGTCATTCAGTAGTTATTCAATTTTTAAACAATGAATGACCTCCGCCATCTGGCGGACAAATGACGACGAAACCGAATGACGCCCGAAGGGCGAATAACGCCGCATAGAGAAAAATGACCATGAACTGTGAAACTCTGGACCGAGCCACAGGCGAGTCCGGCGAAGCCAAACTCTGAACCGAGGACTGCTTTAGCAGACCGAGCCCGGCGAAGCCAGACTTTGAAGCTCTGAAACTTTGAAGCTCAGAAACTTTGAAACCCTGAACCGGGCCACAGGCGAGCTCGGCGAAGCCAAACTTTGAAACCCTGAACCGAGCCACAGGCGAGCTCGGCGAAGCCAAACTTTGAAACTCTGAAACCCTGAAACTTTGAAACCCTCTATTAACTATCTTTACCACAACTTCAGGATAGCATGCCCGTCGACCCTCAGCAAATATTGCCACACCTGCCCCACAAACCAGGCGTTTACCAGTTTACTGACACTGCGGGAAGGGTTATCTATGTGGGAAAAGCAAAGGACCTCAGGAAAAGAGTCACCTCATATTTCTCAAAAAACCAGTCAGGCAAGACTACCGTTATGCTTAACAGAGCAGCAGATTTGCGGCATACTGTGGTGGACAATGAATCAGATGCACTTTTACTTGAGAACAACCTTATTAAGAAGCTTCAGCCCAGGTATAATATACTTCTGAAGGATGACAAAACATTCCCCTGGATATGCATAAAAAAAGAACACTTTCCGAGAGTATTCAGTACGCGTAATACTGTCAGGGACGGATCAGAATATTTCGGGCCTTATACTTCGGGTTTGATGGTCAAAACCCTCCTGGGATTGATACGGCATCTGTACAAACTCAGGACCTGTTCGCTAAGCCTTACGAAAACGAATATAGAGAGCGGGAAATTCAGGGTGTGCCTCGAATACCATATCGGTAACTGCAAGGGCCCCTGCGTCGGACTTCAGACGGAAGACGAATATAATGAGAACATTAATCAGATAAAAAACATACTAAGAGGAAACATAACCTCTGTGATGGAGCATCTGAAGGGTTTGATGTCCGGTTATTCAAAAGACCTCCGGTTCGAAGAGGCGCAGACCATTAAGGAAAAAATTGAAATTCTCTCCAAATTCCGTAGTAAATCCACAATCGTAAGCACAACGATTAAGAATGTTGATGTTTTCGGAGTATCACAGGACACGGATAACATGTACGTCAATTACCTGAAAGTTATTGATGGCGCAGTTATTCAAACCTTCACGCTTGAGATTAAGAGCAGGGTGGATGAAGAGAAGGAATCACTTCTCGGTTTTGCAATAACAGAGATAAGACAGAGGGTATCGAGTGATTCTCCCGAGATAATAGTCCCTTTCAAACCTGATATTCAGTACGAAAAGATCAGATATACAGTGCCATTAAAGGGAGATAAGCAGAAACTGCTTGAGCTTGCCGGCCGCAATGCCGTGTATTATAAACTTGAACAGAAGAAAAGGAGGGAAGACCAGAAACCGAAGGACAGGACATACAAGAACCTTGAAAAGCTGAAAGCTGACCTGCATATGGCCGGGTTACCTGTTCACATAGAATGCTTCGACAATTCAAACATCATGGGAGAGAATCCGGTTGCGGCCTGTGTGGTCTTCCGCAACGGAAAACCCAGTAAAAAGGAGTACAGGCATTTCAACGTGAAAAGTGTTACCGGGCCTGATGATTACTCCTCGATGGAAGAGGTTGTTTACCGGCGGTACAGCAGGATGATCGCAGAGCATAGCAGTCTGCCCCAGCTGATAATCATAGATGGCGGCAAGGGCCAGCTCTCATCAGCACTTAAAAGCCTTGATAAACTGGGTCTGCGAAATGAAATAGCGATAATTGGAATAGCAAAACGGCTGGAAGAGATATATTTTCCGGGAGATAGTGTTCCGATCTACCTTGATAAAAATTCGGTGAGCCTGAAAATAATTCAGCAGTTAAGGAACGAAGCCCACCGGTTCGGAATAAATTTCCATCGCGACAAGAGATCGTCAGAATTTCTTAAATCGGACCTGGATCAGATAAAAGGGATCGGACCCAAAACAAAAGAGACATTGCTTAAAAATTATGCCTCCATGGAAGAGATCAGGAAGGCTTCGGAAAGCGAGCTTAAAAACCTGGTCGGCCAGGCTAAAACAGCAATTCTGAAAAATTTCTACAAAAATCAGGTTTAGAATTAAGCTCGAACAATAGTTTACATACTTTGTGCTAATGTATTTTAAATCAAGATATTAAGTATTGAATTATGTGTCGTAAACCCGCCTAGGATTGCATATTTGAAAGTGCATGGAGAGGGGCAGGGAATTATATTAATCTGGTGAGGATTTTTTACGCATACCCCCCTTTTGATTTCCCCCCGGAGGGGGGAAAATCCTCAGGATTCAAACAAACCTTTAATCCGCCTTCGCGTAAAGCTTCGGCGGACGCGAAAAATAGGTATAATTCCTCGGTGCTTGCACCGTTCTTTGAGTCCAGAGCTTGCTCTGGGGTTCATACCATTTGATTAGTTGTTGATTATTTTCTCCCCTCCCAGGGGAGATGGCGCGCTTCGCTCGCCGTAGCTTCAGCGAAGGCGAGCAGCGCCAGAGGGGTTCTTCTTTAATCTGTGCTTAGCACCTCAGCCAGCATGGCAGAAATATCAGCCTCACCGAAAGTTGTCAGCCCGTTCATACCGGAGGCCATGGCCGCTTTGACGTTCACTTCGAGATCATCTATAAATAGTGATTCGGAAGGCTTGAGGGAATATTGTCTGAGAAGCAATTCGTAGATCCTCGGGTCAGGTTTTGAAAGTTTGGCTTCGGATGATATTACTCCTCCGTCGAAATGGCGGAAGAAGAAATAACCGTTCCTTATTTCCTCGAAAGTATCAAGCGGGAAGTTGGAAAGAAAGAATAGCTTAAAACCTTGTTTTTTTAGCCCTGGAAGAAGTCTGGCGTTCTGGTCAAGGGGAAACATTATATCTGTGCGAAAATTGAATACAACGTTTATTTCATCCCTTGTAAGCGAAGATTTCAGGGCGATTGAATCAATGGCTTCAGTTGTGGTGATGTTGCCGTTATCGAGACTTTTCCACTCCTGGCTCTGAAAAATATCATTCATTATGGTCTCCCTGATGTGCCGCGAGTAGTCCTTCTTGATCAGGTATTCTTCGGGATTGAAGCTGATAAGGACATTACCCAGGTCGAATATTATATTCTTTATTTTCACGGGTATCAGGGGTTTTTCATGCTGATAGGTTGTCCGGTAGCTTCAAGGACGTTCCACCAGAGCTCACCTTCCACATCTATCTTTTTCCTCTGTCTGATGGCCATGGGAATGGGTATTAGCGTGAACTGATTGTTCCAGAACCCGAGAACAAAGTCGGTTTTGCCGGCAAGCGCAGCATGAACGGCGTGCTGGGCAAGGAGGTTACAGAACTTGCTGTCGTTGGCATTCGCGGGAGCACTTCTTATAATATAGCTGGGATCGATGTATTTTATAACATGCGGAAAGCCTTTGGCGCTGAACTCTTCCCTTATCCTCTCCTTGAGATAAATACCTATATCCTTATGCTTGACATTGCCGGAGGCATCTTTCTCCTCTTCATGTGATTCGAAAAGATCCTGCCCGGCACCTTCGGCTACCACGACCACTGCATGATGTCTTTCCTCAAGACGTCTGCGCAGAATTTTCAGGAATCCCCTGGGACCATAGAGGTCGAATGAAATTTCAGGAACAAGAACAAAATTGACCTCCTGAATAGCAAGTGCAGCGCTCGCGGCAATAAATCCCGAATCCCTGCCCATAAGCTTTACAAGCGCTATTCCGTTGTGGGCTCCGAAAGCTTCATTGTGCGCGTTCCTTATGATATCGTTGGCAATTGAAAATGCCGTCTCGAATCCGAAAGATTTCTGAATAAGATCTATATCGTTATCGATCGTTTTAGGAATACCGGCAACAGCTATTTTCAGTTTACGCTTCTGAATCTCCTCATGGATGGCATGAGCTCCCCGCAGAGTACCGTCACCTCCTATGCAGAACAAAACGTTTACATTAAGTATTTCAAGCGTATCGACCATCTTTTCAACTGATTGCTCGCCACGGCTTGTGCCCAGAAATGTTCCTCCGGACAGGTGTATTTCACTGACCATGGCAGCATCGAGATCAACCACGGGATGGTTAAAATCAGGGTTCAACCCTTCATAACCGTATTTTATGCCAAGTATCCTGCTGATTCCGTACCTGTAGAAGAGCTGATGGACAAGACTTCGTATTACGTTGTTGACTCCCGGGCATAAACCGCCGCAGGTTACGATCGCCACCTTGGTTTTTGCCGGCTCAAAAAATATGTACTCTTTTGGACCGGCTTTTTCGAACGATACCGGAATTTCGTCAGTTACTTTCGATCTGTAGTAATATTCGACAGAAACATCATACAGGATCCTGTCGTCATCATCAACAAATTTATAAACTGGACTGTCAGCCCGCTGAGAATTCTTCAGTGGTGAAATAAGATTCCCCTTTCCCAGTGTCTGAACAATCAGATCCTCGTATTTCATTTTATGAGGGATTGAGTAATACTAAATATCTGAAAAGCAAAAATTTTCAGATTGCAAAATTAGTAAAAAATCGATTGATATCGAAACAGGTTATTTGCGGTATCAGATTATCTGCTTGATTCTTCCGATAAGACCATTCTCAAGCCTGACCTTTATCCCATGCGGGTGGACCGGCGAGCTGGTAAGAACATCTTTCACTCTTCCTCCGGTAAGTCTTCCGCTCCTTTTATCCTCCATCAGTTCCACCATGACTGCAATGCCCGGTCTGACATCAGCTCTGCGTTTTCCTTCCATTTGCGTTTGAGTTAAAAACAGGGTACAATAATAAATAAATTTTTCTCAGACTATGCAGAAAAATCAGGTTGTTTTGACCAATGTTGAAAAATTGCAGATCAATAAGCTCCCTTTATGCGGGTCCTGATACGGTAAAGGCCTTTGCTTGCAGTGATATAGAGGCTTTTCCGGTTCTTGTCGCCGAAGCAGACATTGGCGGTCCAGTTCTCAGGTACAGGGATATTTCCAAGCTGTGTTCCTGTTTTGTCGAATATTGTGACCCCTTTTCCTGTAAGATAGACATTACCTTTCCTGTCGATTGTCATGCCATCGGAGCCCATTTCGCAGAAAAGTTTTTTATCGCTGAGAGAGCCGTCGGCATTTATACTGTACGACCATGTCTTCTTTCCACCGATATCAGCTACATACAGGGTTTTGCCATCGGGGGTTCCGATGATGCCGTTGGGTTGTGTAAGATCTTCCGCCACCCTTTTCAGTATCTTACCGTCGGCACTCAGAAAATAGACGCATTGCTTATCCTGCGGTTTCTCTTTATGCGACCACCAGGTTCTTCTGTAAAAGGGGTCGGTAAAATAAACGCTTCCATCGGTTGTTATCCACAGGTCGTTGGGGCCATTCAGCAGAGCGCCGTTAAAATCATCAAGTATCACTTCAACCTCTTTTGCGGGGCTTATTTTCCAGAGCTCGTTCTTCTCATCTGCACAAGCCCAGAGGAAGCCCTGACGATCAAAGAAGAGGCCGTTTGATCTTCCTGAAGGCTGCATGAATGTTTTCAGTTCTCCTTTTGTGGTCCAGATCATAATCCGGTCGTTGGGCTGGTCGGTAAAATAAACATTTCCCTGCCGGTCAGGAGCCGGTCCTTCAGTGAACTGAAAATCGCCGGATAGCTTTTCAAGCTCTGCACCGGGTTTAATAACAGGTGCAAGCCCTTCGGATTGTGATAAAAGTGTAAGTGACGGAAAAATTAATAGTGAAACCAAAGTTACCAGGTATTTCATGGTTGACAGAGTTAATTGGATATCAGATTAAAAGGCTTGTTCATGCCAGTGTCACCTTCCTGAATCTCCCCGCGTAATTATCGATCTGTTCAGGTTGTTCAAATCCCACGATGACCATGTCGACGGTACCCAGCCCGAGAACGAATTTCAAAGCCTCATCAATCCTTGCGGAATCGTCACGGTAGTTACCGTTTCCGATAAGTTTCATACCGATAATTCCCTTACCGGCCTTGTGCATCTTCTCAATAACAGGAATCACCTGTGAAGGATCTTTGGAGTCCATGGAGATTCCGAAGGGATTAATGCGCACATGTATCACATCTACCCACGGGCTGTCAGCTGCAGCCTCAAGGGCCTGAAAGGAGTGAACGGAAACCCCGTGTGCCTTAACTATTCCCTTTGCCTTGAGATTATCAAGAATCTCCATCTGCCGCTTCTGTTCATCTGTCCACGTCCCTGTCATCATGCAATGCAGCTGGACAATATCGATATAGTCGGTATTCAGCTCTTTTCTGAAGCGATCCACGACGATATCTGCATCGGGACGTTCCGGCTCGGGAATTCCTCCTCTCAAAACCCACATCTTTGTCCCCACAACGTACGATTCGCGTGGATAGTTTTTCAGCGCATCACGGGTATGGGGATGTGTACCGTAACTGTCGGCGCAGTCGAAATACCTGATGCCTTTATCATATGCGGTTTTTATAAGTGATTCAGCAACACCTGCCCTTGTGATGTTTGATGAACGGTTACCTCCGGTAAAGCCTGTGCCCATACCCAGCAGTGTGGTTTTGATCCCGGTCTTACCGAGGGTCACGATCCTGAAAGGATCAGCTGTTTGAGGTACAGAAGGCACGGTGCTGGCCAACGCGTGTCTCCCGAGAATTATTGTACCGGCACCGGCAGTCATCGCCGCCATGAATTTCCTCCGGCTTATTGTCTTTTTTTGCATGATAATCTGATCTTGGTTCAGGATAAAGATATCAAAATATTTCTAATAACCGCCGGTTTTAACCGGCGGCCTTCAGATCAACGGCCGCGTAACAGAACTGCCCGAAGGAACCGGCATTTTACCTGGTTGACTGCCGGTTTTGTAAAGGATTGTAACTACTTTGTTTTCGACATACATCTTCTCAATTACCGTGACTCTTTATCTCAATCAAGGCCAATTTGGGAAAGAAGAGAAAAAGGAGAGATAGGTCTTCCGTTTTTTGTGGCTGTACCGGTGACTAACGCACTTATTATTAATCTGTTATCTGAATGTCTGAAAATATCCTGTTCGAAAATCAGTCTGACATTTCCTTTCCTTAGAAAATTAAGTTTCACCAGAAATCTGTCGCCACTTCTCAATGGAT
>JAHYJA010000205.1 GCA_019429325.1 Bacteroidales bacterium | reverse complement strand
GCCACAATAATCAATAATATTTTTAAGCTCTGTTTCATATTTAAAACTCCTGAGATTTTGTATCGTCCGGCCTGTTCTCTCTTTTCACAGGCTTTCTGACGGGACCCCGGTTATAGCTTACCCCGATTCTGAGCGCCACGCTCAGCAGTCTCTGCTGGTTCTCTTCCTCAGCAAACGGTACGACAGAATGGAGCTCCGCCACAGGTGAAAGATCAATTACATAGTTATTCATCCGGAACTCCCGGCCGGCTCCGAGCGTGAGGCCTAATCCCGACTGGGGATCGACCCTGGCCGGTTTTCCCTTAAATGCAAAATCGACCAGTGTGCCCGCGCTTATGAAGAAGCTGCCGGTCAGATATCTTTTCAATGTAACAGGTATGCTTATAAGTTCGAACGTTTCAGTATAGATGGTCTCCTCAGGATATATCGGTGGAGATAATTCGAATCCGATCTTATGCCAGGAATAAAGCGGGGCAAACTCCAGCCTGTAAAATTCAGAGACCATGAGCGACAAATGTACTCCGCCCGACCACGTCTGGCGCCCATGCCAAGGGCTTGTCTCCTCGGTGATATATTTTGTGGTCAGCCGTACCGGCAGGTTCCACCCGCCGCTTAAATAAACACCTGCCCTTAGGTCCCTTCCGGGGCTTTTATCCTGAGCTGATATACAAGTACAAATCAGAATAAGTAACAGGATCAGGATCCTTTTTATCATGGTGTCTGAACATTCAGCCGTGCAGATCCGGCCAGGTTACATAAAAAGCCAAGATAGTAAAATATTCAGGGCCGAACCAGAAATTTAACATTCTTAACACATCATTTATCGTGGTCTTCATAAATCTGCTATCTTTAAGCTCATTAAGCATATCGGAAATGAATTGAATTATGCTGCAGCCGGTGATAGTAAAAGCTCTCCAGGTTATAGTAGCCACATTAGTGATCAGTACCTCACCATCTGTTTTGGCTCAGACTGTGAATATTGAAATCACGGGTCTGCGGAGTGATAAAGGACAGATAGTCATCGGGGTGTTCAAAAACAGCGAATCCTACCTGAAAGAGGAGCCTTACATCAACAAGATCTTTTCAAAGGAGCTGACTCAGGATGGTGCAAAGAGTGTCAGCTTCGGACTTGAGCCTGGTATTTACGGGCTCTGCCTGCTTGACGATGAGAACGGTAACGGCAAAATGGAATATAATTTCCTGGGAATGCCAAAAGAAGGATTCGGTTTCTCGGATTATTACCATTCAGGGATCAAAAAGCCAAAATTTGACTCTTTCAGGTTCACTATAAAGAAGGACGAGACCAGGAATATAACAATAAGGATAAGGTATATCCTTTAAATGGCTGCCAGGTCATTAAACAGGATTGTAAAATGACTAATCAGGACCTAAGGCACAAAGAAAACGAAGCAAAAATGGTTTCACAGCCTTTCTTTTCAGTGGTTGTCGCAACCTACAACAGGGCGGAACTTCTGAAGAGGGCTCTGAAATCACTTATACTGCAGACTGAAAAAGATTGGGAAGCTATTATAGTTGATGATGGAAGCACAGATGATACTCATAAACAGGTAATCCAATATATTGAGTCGTACCCGCAGATTAAATATCTGCAGAAGCCTCACAGCGGATGGATCTCCTCACGAAACGAGGGGATAAGGGCTTCCGGCGGGAAATTCATAACCTTTCTCGATTCTGACGATGAATACCATCCCTCCCACCTCGAAACCAGGAAAAGCTTCCTGATAACAAATCCTGAGATCAGATTCCTTTATGGAGGAGCAGAAATTATTGGCAATCAGTATGTCCCTGATAAAGACGATCCTTCGGCCAGGATCCATCTGAAAGATTGCATGATAAGCGGAACCTTCGTTATCGAAAGGGGAACACTATTATCACTCGACGGATTCCGGGAGATCGCACTGGGCTCAGATTTTGACCTCTATAAAAGGGCCAGGGAAAAAAAGATCCTCATGGCAGAAATTAAAACACCAACATACATCTATAATCACGACAACCCTGATTCCGTCACCAACAGATTGTACAGGAGAGTAAAGTCCCCATAAAGGGGCAGGATCAGCACACCTCTCAAACTATTACAAACATTTTAGTGTATAATCCTGAACACAACGGGCGACTTATTGTTTATCCAAAACCAGATCATCATGAATTACAGGATTGAAAAAGATACAATGGGCGAGGTAAGGGTACCTGCCGGTAAATACTGGGGGGCCCAGACCCAGCGGTCGCTGATGAATTTCCCGATAGGCCCGGCAGCGTCAATGCCTGTTGAGGTTATACATGCTTTTGGATATCTGAAAAAAGCTGCGGCGATGGCAAATAACAAGTTTGGTCTGCTGTCTGCAGAAAAAATGGAGGTCATCTCCAGGGTATGTGATGAAATTATTGCAGGGGAGCTTGACGACCATTTCCCCCTGGTGATCTGGCAGACAGGCTCGGGAACTCATACAAACATGAATTGCAATGAAGTCATTGCAAACCGGGCTCATGTACTGCCTGATAACAAGCCCGGAGAGGGAGAGAGACTTATTCACCCCAACGACATCAGACTGCTGGCCTCCGGGCCGCGAACCGGAATTGGTGAGATAATTATCCCCGCCAACGAGCCCGGCTCATCCATCATGCCCGGAAAGGTAAACCCTACCCAGGCTGAAGCAATGACAATGGTGTGTGCACAGATCATGGGGAATGACACAACCATATCGATCGCCGGTTCAAACGGCCACCTGGAACTTAATGTTTTCAAGCCCGTCATGATTAACGCCTTCCTGCAATCAGCAACTCTCCTGGCAGATGCTGCCATGGCTTTCAATGACAATTGTATCGCAGGAATCGAACCGAACCTTAAAAGGATCCCGGAACATCTCAATAATTCTCTGATGCTGGCAACTGCCCTGAGCAATCATATCGGATACGGGAATACCGCAGAAATTGTCAGAGAAGCTTTTACCAGCGACATTACCCTGAAGGAGGCGGCACTAAAGCTGAACCTTCTTACTGAACAGCAATTTGACGAGTGGGTTGATCCTGCAAAAATGATCCATCCCGACAGGTATGGTGTCCGGTAGATGTTCAATTTCTCAGAAAAAAAATAATTTTCTGATAATCATGGAATCTTAGTCCAGACCAGAGTTGCCGGGTTACTGGTTATATTCTTTTCATTATCAGGGCGGGGAGTCCAGGTCATATTGTCCTTCCCTGCTTCCCAGCTTACGGTATAAGCCATCTCGAAAGATTCTGGCGAGTACGGATTATAGGGTTTTATCCTTATTCGGGTCGAACTGAAAACCTTTTTTTATCCGGTGTGTTTTTTCAAAGATTTTGATAACTTTAGCGAAAACTAACCAAAAAAAGTATCATGAAGACCAGAAATTCCAAAACCGTTTCAAGACGCAAATTCCTGGGTACGGTGAGCGCTGCCACGGCAGCATTCACGATTGTCCCGAGGCATGTCATTGCAGGCAGCGGCCAGAAGGCGCCCAGCGATCTTATCAATATTGCGGGTATCGGTATCGGTGCGCAGGGAGCAGGTAATCTGAGCAATATATGCGACCCGGAAGTTCAGACTGCCAGGCCACAGCGCACCAGGACCGGGCAGGCGCTCAGCAAGGGACAAATTGCGGCCCAGGAGCAGGCCCGCGCATCTCAGCAACAGAGGGCCGCTGCTGCAGGGCAGCAGGCAAGACCACCTCAGGTAGCTGGAGGGGGTGCGCCCCAGAGGCCTCCCAGGAAACTTGCCAACATATACGCCCTGTGCGACGTCGACTCCGATTATGCAGGATATGTTTTTGCGAGGTATCCCCGCGCAAAAGTTTACTCCGACTGGCGCGAAATGCTTGACAAAGAGCCCTCCATAGATGGCGTCATGATCGCAACGACCGACCATAACCATGCCCCTATCGCTGCTGCATTCATGAAGCAGAAAAAGCATGTCTATGTGGAGAAACCGATGGCCAAGACTATTTTCGAGTGCCGTAAGCTTGCCGAAATCGCAAAGCAGTATGATGTTGTCTCCCAGATGGGAAACCAGGGGCATGCAAGCGAAGCCAGCCGCAGGGTTGTTGAATGGGTGCGCGGTGGTGTTATTGGCAATGTAAGGGAAGTGCATATGTGGACCGACCGTCCGGTAGGATTCTGGCCGCAGGGCGACATACAGCGTCCCGGAGCAGCAAAAGTGCCAAAGAACCTGAACTGGGACGTATGGCTGGGCCCGGCCCCTGAAAAACCCTACAACCCTGATGTCTGCCACTTCGTATGGCGCGGCCTTTGGGACTACGGCACAGGAGCCATGGGAGACATGGGAGCACATATTTATGATGCGCCGCTGTGGGCACTTAACCTTGGCCACCCGACAACAATACAGGCTACCTCAACACCTTAT
>JAHYJA010000020.1 GCA_019429325.1 Bacteroidales bacterium | reverse complement strand
GATAAAAGTATCAATCACTCTAACTTTTGTCTTTTCCCTTTTATCTTTTATCTTCTAGACTAAGAATTTCCACTTTCCTGAAATCCACTGGATGACTCTCTGCCTGCAGGCAGATGTATCCTTTGTCAATAAGCGTTCCCTCGGGCACGGGATAGCCTTCATGCGCCCCACCCACCTGCGGTTTGTTGTACATTATTACAGTGTCGCCCTCGAGAATATGATAGATAACATCACTGCCCCTGACGATAAACTCAGCTGTTACCCATGTGTCAAGATGGTAAGTCTTTGATCTGGAATTGTTACAGTGACGTGTAACGAGCTCTCCATCCATCTCAATGTGAGTTCCGGGTGTGCATACATTAAGGGTGGTCCTTTCGTCGACACCGTTCCCTCCAAGGAACTGGGCCTCAATGGAAACGGGAAAATCCTGGTCGAGCAGCATCGAAGCCGCCGACTGGGAATGAAGCATAACACCACTGTTGCGCAGAGCCCATGCCGGTCCTCCGGGAACCTGCTCTCCCACGAAACGGTACTCGATCCGCAGTTTGTAGTGAGAGAAGGGCTCCTTATAGAAGATATGGCCAAATTCGTTGTTGAACTTCTCAAAGCCTTCAAAACGGGCCTGCAACAATCCGTCCGCAACCCTGAAGATGTTTTTGTAGTTGTCGTTCAGTTCGTAGCCTTTGATCTTAATATCCCAACCGGTAAGGTCCTTACCGTTGAAGAGCTGTATCCAGTTCTCCTTTTCGGTTTTGACCGATGTCTGGCCGCATGAGGCAGCTATCAGCAATAACGCGATGTAAATGATTGTTTTTCTCATAGTTTCAGTTATTTGTTGTTTATTATGGTTTCTTTTTTACCACGGAGTTTCACGGAGTTTACCACGGTGTTTCACGGAGTTTATCACAGAGCCCGTAATGCCCCAACGCCATAATGCCGTAACGCCCCAACCTTCGCTTCCCTCCGGTCAGCTATGGCTGGCAAAGTCTACGCCGTAACGCCTTTAAGCACCATCTCCCTCACCGTCTTCACAATGCTTTCGGTGTCGAACCCGCACTCGCGTATCAGCTCCTCCTGCGTGCCGTGCTCCACGAAATAATCAGGGATGCCCAGTCTCCTCACCTCTGCCTGGTAACCGTTGTCGCACATGAATTCGATGACGGCACTTCCGAACCCTCCCTTCAGCATGCCATCTTCAACTGTAATTATCCTGTTAAACTTCTTAAACACCGTATGGAGGATAGCCGTATCGAGGGGCGCCGCAAACCTCATATCGTAATGCTCCACAGAGAAACGCTCCTTCTCCAGAATTTTCATGGCATCCGTCACGAAATTTCCCGGGTGCCCGATGCTCAGGACCGCGATATCGGACCCTTCGGATATCAGCCTTCCCGTACCGACCACGATCTCGGAGAATGGCTGGTCCCAGTCAGATGTAAGTCCGCATCCCCGCGGGTAGCGGATGGAGAACGGCGACCTGTGTTTTTCGAGTTGTGCCGTATACATCAGGTTCCTGAGCTCACCTCCGTTCATTGGGGCAGAGACGATCATGTTGGGTATGCTCCGCATGAAGGCGATGTCGAAAAATCCATGGTGTGTGGCACCGTCGGCTCCCACCAGCCCGCCCCGGTCGAGGCAGAAAACCACATGTAGGTTCTGCAGGGCTACGTCGTGTATCACCTGATCGTAGGCACGCTGTATGAATGATGAGTAGATATTGCAGTAGGGTATCATACCCTGTGTTGCCAGTCCTGCCGAGAAGGTCACCGCATGCTGTTCGGCGATGCCGACATCGAAGGTCTTTCCGGGCATCTCCTTCATCATGATGCTGAGAGAGCTTCCTGTCGGCATGGCAGGGGTGATCCCCGTTATCCTGTCGTTCATCCTCGCAAGCTCAAGGATGGTCCTCCCGAACACTTCCTGGTATGTCAGGGGGAGATTCTTGTCGGCTGTATCGAGCAGTTCACCCGTATCCTTATTGAACTTTCCCGGTGCATGGAAGGCTGTCTGGTTCTCCTCTGCCTTCTTAAAACCCTTGCCCTTGACTGTGAGGCAATGGAGAAGCTTCGGGCCGGGAATTCTCTTCAGGTCCTCAAGGACACTCGTCAGGTGCATCACATCATGACCGTCAATGGGACCGAAATACCTGAAATTCATTCCCTCGAAAAGGTTGCTTTTATCGAGAAGGGTGCTTTTAAAACCCGCTTCGAGCTGGCGCGCCAGTGTCCGCGTCTTGGGACCAATCTTGCCGAACCGGCCGAGAGCGTTCCATACCTTATCCCTGAAGCGGTTATATGTTTTGCTTGTGGAGATATCGAGCAGATACTCCTTCAGTGCACCGACGTTTGGATCGATGGCTATCTTATTGTCGTTCAGGATAACCAGGATATCCGACTTTGAAAAACCGGCTTGGTTCAGTCCTTCAAAGGCTTCGCCGGCAGTCATGGCGCCGTCGCCTATCACAGCAACAACATGGCGGTTTTCGCCTTTCTGCCTGGCCGCTACCGCCATTCCAAGGGCTGCAGAGATAGAGGTGGATGAATGGCCGGTGCCAAAGGCATCATACTCACTTTCCGACATTTTTGGAAAACCGCTTATACCCTTGTATTTCCTGTTGGTTGAGAAAAGATCCCTCCTTCCGGTGAGCACCTTATGGCCGTAGGCCTGGTGCCCGACATCCCAGATGATCTTATCGTAGGGTGTGTTGAAAACATAATGAAGGGCAACAGTGAGCTCCACCACGCCGAGACTGGCGCCGAAATGCCCCGGATTATTACAGACCACATCAATGATGAACTGACGGAGCTCAGCGCTAACCCTTACAAGATCAACAGGTGTTAGCTTTCTGAGGTCTTCCGGAGATGAAATGTTGAACAGCAGGCTCTCCTCGGTATTCATGTGAACTATGATCACTTTTTGATACTGCAAATATAAGAATTATTATTCCCCTCTGCTTGCTGAAGCTTAAAGGGGATTTTCTTATTTTTGTCCGGCAGGTAACTGCCATTACAACATTATAAACGGATGGTTGTCTAACGATTATTACTAAATAAACAAGATGAGGAGATCGATTATTTACCCGCTTGCAGGTCTGCTTCTTGCCATTTCTTCCGTCTCGTGCCTCACGGGAAAGAGGTACGGAGATCTGCAGGACAGAAGCAGGCAGTTCATGTTCGAGAGGGATGATTTCAAGACGGAAAATATTGCACTCTCGATGACTAACAGGGAGCTTGAGGCGAAGATCGCTTCGCTTGAGAAGACGGCTGCAAGCGCTGAGGCGGACATTGCATCCGTCAGGGAAGAGCTCAGAAGGGCAAGGGAGGAGTACAACATACTTTCCCGGAGGTACAATGACCTCGAGATAGCCCAGGAGACCATGATACGGGGAAACGTCACCGAGACCAAAAAACTCCTTTCGGAGCTTCAGGCTGCCCAGGCAGATCTGAAGAACAGGGAGACCCTGCTTCGTGATCTGGAGATGAACCTCGATATGAAGAAAGCCTCCCTGGATGAGCTCACATACGAGCTTGAGAAACGGAACGCGAGGCTGGCTGAGCTCGAAAAGATACTCGATTCACAGAAGAGCATCGTTCAGGACCTTAAGAACAAGGTGTCGGAGGCGCTGCTGGGCTTTGAGAACAACGGGCTCACCGTGACCATGAGGGACGGCAAGGTTTATGTCTCGCTCGATGAACAGCTTCTGTTCAGGTCGGCAAGCTGGGAGATCGACGCCAACGGCAGGAATGCCCTCAGGAGGCTGGCTGTGGTCCTTGAGAGGAACCCCGGCATACAGATCACCATCGAGGGTCATACCGATAACGTTCCCTATAACCCCGGAAGCGGTCAGCTGAGGGATAACTGGGACCTGAGTGTGAAGAGGGCCACGACGGTGGTGAGGGTTCTTCTCGAAGGGACGAAGATCGATCCGAAACGCCTCACTGCCTCGGGCAGGAGCGAGTTTCTCCCTCTCGATGCACGTAACACGGCGGATGCACGCCAGAAGAACAGAAGAACCGAGATAGTACTGACCCCCGATCTTACCGAGCTCTACAGGCTGATCGACAAGTATTAGTCCTGATCCTCTGAAAATTCCTGAAGCCTCACGCTCATGTTCTTAAGAGCCTGAAGAAGATTATCTTCCGGCTTTAGAAAATCCTGGTTGCCCCAGAAAACCTGGTCGTAGCTGGTGATCGTTCTTGAAAAGACCGCATGAATGGGCGCAAGCTCCTCTCTTTCGAACCTTGCCACGTTCCCGAGGGTTATATCGGTTACTGCAAGCTCGAAGAACACATTGAACTGTGTATTGAAGAGCCTCTTTCTCTGCCGTGAGGCAAATACCAGATCGCCCCGCACATGACTGAGGAAATAGCGGTTACTGTGCTTCCGGTAATTAACCGCGTATTTTACAGAAACCGGCCATGTTGTAAATCCGCGTGATGCGGATGAGACAAATGAATCCTTCATTTTATGTATGTGTGCCGGGTTGATCTCAAATTCTGCCCGCAGCAGCGCATAATCGTAAGTATTGATATAGAGTGTCCCCCTGAAGAGAGGCAGATCGACCGACTCCTTCTGGACAAACTCGATCACAAAGGCGGCCTCCTCGTCGAAGGTAACGATGTCGGTCATCCGGTAGGTATAATCATCCATATCGGGCCAGGAGATGAAATCGAACCTGTTTCGCACACCATCGAGCTCGAGGCTTGTGCTTAACCCGGCTTTCAGCCTTATTGCAAGGGTATCGGTGCGGTTGACGTTCTCGATCTTCCTGCTTTTGAGCACTTTGATCTGATCGTTGAGCAACAGTGAGGTATAAGAGCTCTTGTAGATCTGAAGGACAGCTTCGGAGTAGGTCTGAAGCTCACTCTTTTTCAGCACGCCCTCCCTGTAGAAGGCAGTCAGCCGGGCAGGTGAGGTGCCATAGTTGCCGGGTATCGCAGATACCGCTTTATTGATCACCTCCTGCGGTATCTGATTCCTGATAATGATCTCGGGTATGGAGATGAACTCGCTCTTCAGACCTATTGTGAAGTCGTTTCCGGGGGTGTAGCGGACGGGGATCTTCCTGCCGTAGTAGCCCAGGTATGATACAAAGAGGGTATCATCGAGGCAATCGGGTGTTATCATGAGCCCGAATTCCCCGTTATTGTTCGCCACGGTACCCCTTCCCTTGTTCATAAGGCTCACCGTGGCCGAAGGCAAAGGCTCCCGCGAATCTGCATCGATTATCAGGCCGCTTATATAGGTCGTTTCCGTCGCTGTATATACTCCCGGGTCGCGGGGAGGATAGATGGATGGAGCATTGCGGGTTATGATAATATACCTGTCGATCACCGAATAGGCAAGAGTGTCGTTCCCGAGGATACTGTCGAGAACCTCGCTCAGCCTCATCCCGGTGAATGTCATCCGGACCCTCTTCTCGGCCTCCACCAGACGGCTGTCGTAAGTGAAGTTGTAGCCGGTTTTTTCGGAGATGATGTTAAGGGCGTTTTCCGTTCTCACCATCCCGGAGCGGAATGTAAATACCGAATCAAGTATGCTTTTCTGGCATAACAGAGCCGGTGAGTGTGTCAGAAAAAGAAACAATGCAATGGCCGGTATTCTGATATGGATGGTGCCATTGTTGATCACCTTCTTCAGTTTACGTTTATCTTCGCGAGAGATGGTAAACATCGCCATCCCTTGTAAAGCTGAGGTTAAAGGTAGTACAAATTACAAGGATAATTGTTTCGTGCGACTGATTTTCGAAGGTTGTTGTTATGCTCTGGCTGAGTATATCAGGATCGCTGGTGTTTATTTCGATCCTGTAAATTTTCCGGAGGTCGTTGAAAACATTTTCAAGCTTCTGTCCGCTGTAGACAAGTTTCCCCGTGTTCCACGAGAGATAATTGGGATCGGTATTGAGTTTCACTTCCGGCTGGCCGGAACCGATGGTGCCTATATAGCCCGGATCGATCACGAGGCTCTGTTTTCCCGAGTCATCTGAAAGCATGACCTTCCCGGTCTGAACAAAGACCTCAACATCCGGACCGTTATCGCCGGTAATTATATTGAAGGTAGTTCCCAGGACACTTATTTTCGCGCTGCCTGCACTTACAGTAAAAGGATTGGACTCGTCATGGGCAATATCGAAGAGGGCTTCGCCTGCAAGAGCAACATTTCTGCCGTGTCCGGAGAAGTTCCTGCGATATGACAATTCCGTATTTCGGTTAAGGAAGACGACACTGCCGTCGGGGAGATCGACCCGTATATTCTGTTGTTCAGATGTTGTGGCAATGGTTGTTTTACTGCCAGGGAGCCCTTTGTTGCCAAGGTATATCAGACCGGAACCGAAAGTCAGAAGAATCAGAACCGTTGCAGCTATTCTCAGCACCGGCATCCCCGTTAAACTGTACCTGCGAACCGGAGTCGGTGCTGTCATCCCGTTCTCATTCATCCTTGAATAGAGTCTGTCCCAGGCTCTGTCGACATTTATTTCCTTATCGTCATCCATCATTTTAAGTTCTTTCCAGTGTTTTTCAGTATCCAGGGTATCCCCGTCCAGAAAACGGCCGGGAACCTCTGATTTTTCGTTCTGTTCTCCGGAAAGGAATGAAGCAAGCTCTTCCCACTCCCTTTCGGTTAATTTCTCTATGTTTTTCATCTTTTTCATATTTCCTCCAGCGCTTTCCTGAATTCCTTAAGTGCCCTGCCCATGTTTGCCTCGACGGTCTTTACCGATACCGACAGTTTTTCTGCTATCTCATTGTATTTCAATCCTTCGAACCTGCTCATACAAAAGATCCTGCCGCATCGTTCGGGTAATCTTTCGAGTATCCGGGCTACTTTGTTCTGCAGATCTCGATACCTGAGGATATCGAGCGGGTCGTCGGGAGCACTCTCCTGAACGTTCGAGGCTTCCTGCGCGTGCCGTTCCACGATCTTCCTGTGGCCTATCAGGTGGAGGCAGCGGTTATATACCGCCCGGAACAGGTACCCGTTCAAAGAACTCACTATATTGATCTTCTCCTTATCCTGCCAGAGCCTGAAGAACAGGTCCTGGACTATCTCTTCCGCCGTATCGTGATCCTTGATTATCGTTTTTGCATATCTGACCAGTGAAACATAGGAGGATCTGAAAAGTGACTCGAACTGCTTAACATCACCTTCGCGGATCCTCCTGATTATTTCAATGTCACTGGCCATTATATGTTTTGATGGTTATTCTTCCTCCCTGTCACTGAATTTCAGCCTTCTGCTCAGACGGCGTATGGCTGACTCGATGCTCTGGTCGGGTTCTATCACGTTATATTCGCCCCAGAAATCGGGATCGGTAAAATCACCAACCTTGTCTGAGAATACGTCGGTGTATTTGATCTTATCCCTTGCTGCAAATTTAATAACTTCTTCGGATGTACGGTCGGTGACGGCTATTTCAGACATCGTTGTGTAGAAGGTATTGAAGAGTTTTCTTTTCCAGTTGACCTTGAACCTTACTTCAGCCCTTGAGTAGGCGAAAAAGCTTTTGCCGTCCTGCGAGCGGTATTTTGTTCTGTATGTGGCCACCTCGGGGGTTACTTCCATTCCAAGCGGCTTTTTCCTGATGAATATGGAGCTGACCGCATCCTTGTCGGTCATGTTGAATCCAAATTCAGCTTCGGTCAGGGCGTAAGTATCAACTTCTATATAAAGGTAACCCAGGAAAAGCGGGATATCTACGCTCGGTTTCTGGACGAATTCAATTACGTAATGAGGCTTGTCGTCTATTTCAATAACGCTTCTCAGGGCATAATTGTAATACTTCATGGCGTCGTGGGTCAGAACAACCTCTGAATTCTTTACTATATCGAGCTGCAGAACGCTTACCGGTCCGCCCTGCAGTTTGAAGAGTACAGTATCCATCCTCTGCACATCAGAGCTTTTCCTGCCTTTGTACATCCTGGCGCCGTCGAAACGGAAGTCGTTGTTGTAGGGAGCCTTGAAAATCTCGACTACGGCTTCTCCTATGGATACGTAGGTGCGGTTCTTGCGGACCGTTTCCCTGTAAAAGGCAGTCATCAGGTTTGGTTCATTGACATAATTCCTGCCGATATTGCCTATCGCCTTTCTGACGATCTCTTCCGGATCGAGAGGCTTTACGATGACTTCCCTGATGGGGATTGGAGCCGGTTCGAGCGAGATCATGTTCCTGTAACCATTGTCTTTCATTTCACCTATAGGGATGACCTTGTTCCTGTATCCCAGGTAGGTGATCTCGAGGTTTTTGGAGACCTCATTCTCGGTGATCTTGATACTGAACTCACCGTCGATGTTGGTAACGGTTGCAACGTTGGTTTCTTTGACTGCAACCGATGCGAAGATAAGAGGGGATCCGTTCTCGGAATCGATCACCTTACCCCTGATGGTCCTGAATTCCTGCTGATCGTTTTTGTTCTTGCCGAAAATGCCGGCAAAAGCGGTCTGGGTGGTAAAAGCTGTAAGCAGGATGACCGCTGCAAGTGAGCAATTTCTGAATGTTTTCATGGCATAATTCTATTAGTTAAAAAATATGATACGGTTTTCTTTGTGTTTTTGTACCTGTTACACCCCTATGACCGTTAAAGGGCATTTTACCCTATCGTTTTGCAAAAAAATCTCTTACTTTACTTTTTATATCCAGGTTCGTCATTATAAGATCAATCAGATACCGGAACGCCTTTTCTGCAGGGTATTCCTTCATTAAGAGCAATGTGACGCGAATGCCGTCGGTGAGCTTAATGCCGGTCGCTGCCGGTATCGAACTGACCAATCATTGTAACCTCAAATGTCCGGAATGTCCTTCGGGATCCGGCGCCATGACCCGGGGGAAAGGATTTATGGATCCTGTACTTTACAGGAAAATCATGACGGAGATGGAACCTTACCTGCTCTGGCTCAATCTCTATTTTCAGGGTGAACCGATGATGCACCCTGAATTCTTTTCAATCCTGTCAGTAAGAGCAGGATGCCGGAAAACGGTGTCGACCAACGGCCACTTCCTCACACCAGAAAATGCTGACAGACTTGCCGCCTCCGACCTGTCGAAGCTGATCGTCCCGCTCGACGGGATGGACGGCCCTGTCTATTCAGCTTACCGTGCAGGAGGCGATTTTGAAAAGGTAATTGAAGGCATTCAGAATGTCGCGGAAGCAAAAAGGAAGCACAGATCATCCATGGATCTGGAAATACAATTCCTGGTCAGCAGGAAGAATGAGCACCAGATAACGGCTGCCAGGAAGTTTTCCAGTGAAATGAAAGCATCGCTCCGGCTGAAATCGATGCAGATAATCAGCAGGGACGATATCGGGGAATGGCTGCCTGCCCAGGAGAGGTTCCGGAGATACAGGCAGGTCAGAGGAACTTATGAGATAAGGAGTTCATTACCCGGCCGGTGCGCCAGGCTCTGGTTCAATCCTGTAGTTACCTGGGAAGGTAAAGTTGTTCCATGCTGTTTTGACAAGAATGCGGAGCACGTTATGGGAGATCTTAATGAGGAATCATTCAGGAAGATCTGGAACGGTCAGAAATTCAATACTTTCCGGAAAAAACTCATTTCAGGCCGCTCCTCCATAGATATCTGTAATAATTGCACTTCCGGATTAAACAGAAAAATTATTTGCTGATTTCAGGGATTTCGTAACTTATGGGTATAATTTAACCTGTGCAGTATGATAACCCTTAAGAAATTGCATTATTCACTGCTAGTCATAATATTGCCTGCACTGATCACGGGGTTCGTCTCTTCGACAACTGAGAAAAGAAGATCCTGGTCGCAGTATGAAGGAGAACTCGTTATTCCCGGGTTGAAAGAGGAAGTAACGGTTTTTACCGATGAAAGGGGAATGCCGCATATCTATGCCGGCAATGAGCACGACCTCTATATGGTCGTGGGGTATATATCAGCCAGGGAGCGTCTCTGGCAGATGGACCTGATCCGGCGCAGTTCAACAGGAAGACTCTCGGAGATCTTCGGAAGATCATTCGTGGAGGCAGACAAGTTAATGCGTTGCCTGAAGATAAGCGAGAAATCGGAAGAGATCCTCAAAATACAACCGCCTGAGATAATGGAGTGCCTTCAGGCTTATGCTGACGGCGTAAACGCATTTATCAGGAGGTGTCATAAGGATCTGCCGCAGGAATTCAGGATCCTTACCTACTCTCCCGAAGAGTGGACGCTCAGGGATATTACAAATATTGTGGGGTACATGGGCTGGAACCTCACCTCAAGGAATCTGACATCCGAACTATTTTACCATGAGGTGGTTAAAAAACTCGGAATTGAAAAGGCCGTTCAGCTTATCCCTGACTGGAATGTTGAAACAGATATCATTTATCCGGACTTCAGGCTCGATGACGACCTTATTTCTGAAGCACGATCGCTAATATCATCGTTCGACCGGGTCGGAAGGTTTGGAATACACTCATTTTCCGGGAGCAACAACTGGGCTGTCTCAGGAAGCAGGACAGAAACGGGGAAGCCCCTGCTTTCGAACGACATGCACCTGAGTCTGGGTCTCCCGGGTGTCTGGATACAGATGCATCAGGTGGTGAAGGGCAGGCTCGATGTGACGGGAGTGGTCATCCCGGGAGAGCCGTTTGTGATCGCCGGCCATAATGAAAGGATTGCATGGGGACTGACCAGCCTGATGGTGGACGATGTTGACCTGTTCGCTGAAAAGATCAATCCTGAAAATCAAAATCAGTATTACTTCAACGGGGAGTGGACCGGTATGACGGTCAGGAAAGAAGTGATCACAATAAGAGGGAGAAAAAATGATACTGTCGAAATAAGATCCACTCACAGAGGACCGGTTATTCCTGGCACTGCAAACGTTAATAACAGCAGTCTGAGCATGAGGTGGTCGGGCTTTGATCCCAGCAATGAGATCAGAACAGCATACCTGCTGAACAGAGCGGAAAACTGGGAGGATTTCAGGGAAGCAATCTCGACATTCAGAACGATAAGCCAGAACTTTGCCTATGCAGATGTCGATGGCAATATTGGGCTTAACACCGGCGGAGGCATCCCTGTAAGAAAAGGGAACGGCGCCCTCATAAGGAACGGGGAGACAGACGAATTCGACTGGAAAGGATATGTGCCGTTTGAACAGCTTCCTTCAAGTTTTAACCCCCCCGAAGGGTATGTTTCCTCGGCCAACAATAAAACGGTGACAGATGATTATCCCTATTATGTCAGCTCGGAGTTTGTAATGCCCTACCGCATAAAAAGGATAAGAGAGATGATCGAAGGGAAGGATATGCTTTGTCAGGAAGATTTCAGAAGGATGGTAAATGACCAGCATTCCGTTTTCGCAAGCCTGCTTGTCCCGCATATCCTGAAACTTTCTGAACGGGCTGACGATCTGAATAGGACTGAAAGAGATGCCCTTGAAATCCTTTCAGGCTGGGATTATAATATGAACAAGGACCTGGTTGCACCAGCCATCTTTGAACATTTCAGAAAGTCCTACAAAAAAAACCTGCTTGCAGACGAACTGGGTGAGCTTTACGACAGACTCTACTATATGACCGGAGAATATTACCTGTACAAGTTGCTCGTTAACGGTCCCGACGAATGGGTCGACAATATTAATACTCCTGAAAAAGAAACGCCCGACGATATCATAATGCAAAGTTTTAAGGAGAGCATTGCGGAGCTGGCTCAGAATTACGGGAAGCACATTGACAGGTGGAAGTGGGGGAAAATACATGAGCTTACTTTCACACATCCTCTCGGAACGGTAAAAATACTTGATTTCCTCTTTAAGCTCAATTCACGGAGGTTTGGCGTTGGAGGGAGCGATCATACAGTAAGTCCGTATTTTTCGTTCGAATCGGAGTTTAAAGTGGGAAACGGGGCATCCGTAAGGCATGTTCTGAACACTGCTGACTGGGATGAATCGGAGTCGGTCATACCCTGCGGGATCTCGGGTGTTCCAGGAAGCGAGTTTTACCTTTCCCAGGCTGAAGCATATATCGAAGGCAAGTTCTATAAGGATCTTTTTTCAGAAAATGCCGTCAGATCCTCTGCAAAATATACCCTTAGATTAATTCCGGAAAAATAGTAAATTGGCGGCGACCAAACCCCTGAAGAAAATGAAGACATTAAAAACCATTCTGACCCTCCTGGCAGGGTTGATAATCCTTGTTATTATCGGCGGGCTGATCCTGCTGAACGGTGTTAAGAAGGGTGCCCTGCCCCTCTACAACGGAGAGCTCATCTTAACAGGGCTCACGAAGGATGTGACCGTCTACCGCGACGAGAGAGGAATGCCGCATATCTATGCTGAGAATGAGTATGATCTCTATTTTGCCACAGGCTTTGTTATGGCTCAGGAGAGATTGTGGCAGATGGACCTGATCCGCCGTGCGACAACCGGACGGTTATCGGAGATTTTCGGAGAAGATTACATCCAGACGGATCTCTTCCTGCGCAGTCTTGACATGATGACAAAATCGAAGATGGAGCTGAGCATAATGGAAAAGGGTCTGCTGGACCATTTACAGGCCTTTACCGACGGAGTGAACACCTACATCAGGCAGGCTGGCAGGAAACTGCCTCCCGAGTTCAGGATACTCTCCTACAGACCCGATGACTGGATGCTTGAGAATATCGTCTGTTTAGTAGGCTATATGGGATGGGATCTTGCTTCTGGAAACCTGTCAGCGGATATTTTTAACTACAGACTGGTGCAGAAGCTGGGACCTGAGAAAGCAGGAGAGCTGATCCCCGACTGGCTTACGGAGGCCACTGAGGTCTTCCCCGATTTCAGCCTGAAGGATGAGAGACTTCAGGAGGCTCTTACATTTATCGGGTCGCTCGACAAGCTGAAGTCACTAGGGATCCATGCTTTCTCGGGAAGCAATAACTGGGCGGTAAGCGGATCGAGGAGCACTACAGGCAAACCTCTGTTCTCTAACGACATGCATCTGGGTTTAAACGCCCCCGGCATCTGGATGCAGATGCACCAGGTGATACCCGGCAAGCTTAACGTCACCGGAGTTTATCTTCCGGGGGCACCCTTTGCTGTTGCCGGTCATAACGAGAAGGTTGCCTGGGGGATGACCAACCTGATGGTTGACGATATTGACCTGTATGCAGAAAAAATAAATCCCGAAAATGAGAACCAGTACTGGTTCAACGGTGAGTGGCGCGATATGCTGATTAAACAGGAGATAATAAGATCCGGAAAGAGAAGGGCGGATACCCTGGCAGTCAGGTTCACGCACCGTGGTGCGGTAATTTCCGGCTTCAGGGACATAGATGACGCTGTCCTGAGTATGAGATGGTCGGGTTATGATCAGAGCAGTGAGCTGAAAGGTGTCCACGACCTTAACATGGCTGGCACCTGGGAGGATTTTCTTCAGGCCCTGGCCTCTTTCAATTCGGTAAGCCAGAACTTCGCTTATGCCGATACGGAAGGGAACATCGGGTTGGCTACAGGCGGAGGAATTCCGGTAAGGAAAGGCCATGGTTCGATAATAAGGTCAGGAGAGACCGATGAGTATGACTGGAAAGGTTACGTGCCGCCTGATCAGCTGCCGGCAAGCTATAATCCGGAGAACGGCTCGGTCTCCTCTGCGAATAACAAGACGGTTAGCAGTGACTACCCTTATTTCATCTCCTACAGGTTTTATGTCCCCTACAGGATAAACCGGATAAGGGAGATGCTCGGGGAGAAAGAGATACTGGGAATAGATGACTTCAAAAGGATGATTGCCGATCAGCATTCGGATTATGCTGCATTGCTTACACCTTTTATCCTGCGTGTTAAGGAGCGCTTACCTGAGATGAGCCCACTGGAGATAAGCGCCCTCACCACCCTTGAGGAATGGGATTATGAAATGAGTGGCAATAAAGCGGCACCGGCGATCTTTGAGTTTTTCACCATCAGCCTGGCAAAAAACCTTCTGTCGGACGAGCTGGGTGATTTATATGATCAACTGCAGGTTTCGGTAAGAGACTACTATATATACAAGATCCTTAAAAGCGGCCCTGATAAATGGGTGAATGATATAAACACCCCTCAGACGGAATCGCTTGAGGAGATAATTTTCAGGAGCTTCAGGGATATGGTCCGGGTTCTGTCGGAGAGTTACGGGAACGATGTCGGCAGCTGGAAGTGGGGAGATATACTCACTATTACTCTCGAACATCCCATGGGTACAGTGAAGCTTCTCGACCGAGTTTTCAAACTTAATTCACCGGCTTTCCCGACCGGTGGCGCCGCCCACACGGTATGTCCCTCAACCTATTCTGACGGATTCAGGGTCACAAACGGAGCGTCCGAGAGGCATATTTACAACACTGCCGACTGGGACGAGTCTTATACGGTCATACCAACCGGCGCATCGGGTGTGCCTGCAAGCGAATTCTACCTTTCACAGACAAAGACGTATGTAGATAAAGGGTTTTATAAGGATGCCTTTACTGACGGAGCAGTGAAGGCAGCTGCAAAATATACTCTGAAACTGGTGCCCGGAAGATAATTTCAGACCGTCATCACGTCTTTTTCCTTGGCTGCCATCACCTTATCGACTTTTGCGGAGTATTCGCCTGTCATGGTCTGGACGTTCTCGGCGGCGATCTTCTCAAGGTCCTCGGCAAGACCTTCCTTAAGCAGTCTTTTAAGTTCGTCGTTTGCCCACTTACGGGCGTTCCTGAGGCTTATCTTGGCTGTCTCCCCCTCATTACGCACCTGTTTTACAAGCTGATGCCTGCGCTCTTCGGTGAGGGGAGGGATGTTTATTCTGATTACTTCCCCGTTATTTACAGGGGTTAACCCGATATTGGCGGCCATAATGGCCTTTTCGATCACCCCGAGCATGTTTTTTTCCCAGGGCTGGATAAGGATTGTCTTCGGATCGGGTGTGTTGATATTCGAAACCTGTGAAAGAGGGGAGTTAACACCGTAGTAGTCAACCGTTATGCCATCCAGGAGAACAGGTGTTGCTCTTCCTGCGCGAAGTCTCGCAAGTTCATGCTCAAGATGCTCCAGGGCTTTTTCCATCCTTTCCCTGGTCTCTTCAATAATAAGGTCGATTTCCTCGTTCATACGGTATGTTTTAAGGTTCGGGAAAAGCAAAAATAGTAAAATGGATTAAAAAGCAATATAGTTCAAACCGAAATCAGGGTCCCGGTAATAGCGCCATTTACTATCTTCTTAAGATTTCCCGGGATGTTCATATTGAAGACGATTACCGGCATTTTGTTCTCGTGGCACATTGTGAAGGCTGTGGGATCCATTATTTTAAGCTTGCGGTCGATGGCCTCACTGAAGGAGATTTTTTCAAATTTGACGGCATTCCGGTATTTTTCCGGATCAGCTGTATAGACCCCGTCGACCCTTGTGCCTTTAAGAAGGATGTCTGCCTTTATCTCAACAGCTCTCAGTGCTGCGGCGGTATCGGTGGTGAAGAATGGATTGCCGGTCCCTCCCGAGAGGACGCATGCGGTTTTACCGGCAAGAGCCTCAACGACCCTGTCCCTGTTGTAGAGTTCCCCGAAAGGCGCCATCGCCGTTGAAGTGAAAAGTTTTGCCTTTCCCCCCAGCCTTGTTATTACGCTTTCGAGGGCAAGGCCGTTTATTACGGTGGCAAGCATGCCCATCTGGTCGCCTTTTACCCGGTCGAACCCCGATTCCGTTCCTCTGAGGCCGCGGAAGATGTTGCCGCCTCCGATGACAATGCCCACTTCACACCCTTCATTTATCACATCAATCACCTGACCGGCATACTCATCGAGCACCTCTTCGCTGATGCCGTAACTTCCCTTCCCCGCCAACGACTCGCCGCTTAGCTTCAATAGGATCCTCGGATATTTCATACTCTGTTTTACTGTTAATGATAAGACGAAAATAGTAAAATGTATTGACAATAATTCATAAAAAAAAAGCGCCCCGCAGGGGGCGCCCTATTATTGTATTATGAACCAACGAAAGTTACAGATTAAGTGTAAACCTTTTAAAAGCCGTTACAGTGAGCTCTTTGTCGGCCGATTCAAGATATTGTCTGATGGTAATCTTGTTATCCTTAACATAGTCCTGGTTGAGAAGAGTGCTCTCCCTGAAAAATTTTCCGAGTTTGCCCTGGGCAATCTTATCCAGCATATTTTCCGGTTTCCCGTCGCGTCTGGCCTGTTCTTTCCCGATCTCGATCTCCTGTGCAATTATTGCAGGGGCAACATCATCCTTATCGACTGCAACTGGGCTCATTGCTGCCACCTGCATTGCTACATCCTTGTATATCTGAGGATCCAGTCCGGCCTTAGTAAAGCCGACAAGTGTGGCAAGCCTGTTGCCCGGGTGTATATATGCCTGAACATGAGCGGCTTCGATCTTTTCGTAATAAGAGAGCTCAAGTTTCTCGCCGATGATACCGACATATTCAACCACTTTATCGCCCACCTTACCGCCATCCATTGCGAGTGATTTGAGTCCTTCGAGGTTGGCCGGATTTCCGGCGAGGGCAACATCGAGTATCTTACCGGCGAGTGCAATGAAGTCGGCATTCTTTGCGACGAAATCGGTTTCGCTGTTAAGTACGATCAGTGCACCCAGCCTTTTGTCCGGGGTAACCTTTGCCAGTACCACTCCTTCGGTAGCTTCTTTGTCGGCTCTTTTGCTGGCGACAGCCTGTCCTTTCTTGCGTATAATCTCAATTGCCTTGTCAAAGTCTCCGCCTGACTCCTCGAGTGCTCTTTTACAGTCCATCATCCCTGCCAGGGTCACTCTCCTTAATTTTGCCACATCTGCAGCACTTATTGCAGCCATCTTATTTTAAATGTTTTAATTACTCAATATTCTAAAGATCCTCCTCGTTGTCGTCAACCTCAGCAGTGATCTCTTCTTCCTCTTCAACCTCCTCAGTGTCGCTATCTTTAGCCTCAACCTCCTCTTCCTCTGCTGCAATTGCCTCGATTATCGAAGGATGCAGTTCAGGCTCAAGTTCCTTTCGGGTCATGCTCTTATCTCTCTGGCCCGGTTCCTTGTCCTTGTCGAACTTCCTTTCGTTCAGGCCCTCAGCGATAGCCTGGCACAGTATGCCCGTTATGAGGGAAATGGATTTTGAAGCGTCATCGTTGGCCGGTATCGGGAATTCGATCTCGGTGGGATCGGAGTTGGTGTCAACCATTGCAAAGACAGGGATGCCGAGCCTTTTTGCCTCTCTTACAGCTATGTGTTCCTTACAGACATCCACCACGAAGATAGCAGAAGGAAGCCTGGTGAGATCGGCAATACTGCCGAGGTTTTTCTCGAGCTTGGCTCTCTGCCTTGTTACCTGCAGCCTTTCGCGCTTCGAGAGGTTTGTGAATGTGCCGTCGCCGGCCATCTTGTCTATCGACGACATCTTCTTGACGGCCTTCCTAATCGTCGGGAAGTTGGTAAGCATTCCTCCCGGCCAGCGCTCAGTAACGTATGGCATATTAATTTCCTTGACCCTTTCTGCAACTGTCTCCTTGGCCTGTTTTTTGGTGGCGACGAAAAGGATCTTCTTGCCTGAACGGGCTATGTGCTTCATGGCTGAAGCAGCTTCATCGATTTTAACAACGGTTTTTTCGAGGTCAATAATATGAATACCGTTGCGCTCCATGAAGATATAGGGAGCCATGGCCGGATTCCATTTTCTCTTAAGGTGACCGAAATGAACACCTGCATCAAGCAGTTCCTGGAAATTTGTTCTTGGCATTTTTGTTTTTTTATCGTTTACTGAACTGGAATCTCTTGCGTGCCTTGGGCTGACCCGGTTTTTTTCTCTCTACTTCGCGGGGGTCGCGGGTGAGAAATCCGTTGGCTTTCAGTACAGGCTTATTTTCCTCATTTACCATCACGAGCGCTCTTGAAATCCCAAGTCTCAGCGCTTCAGCCTGACCTTTGACTCCTCCTCCGTCAAGGTTGACCCTGATATCGTACTGGTCGGAAGCGTTCAGAAGAACAAGCGGCTGGGTAACAACATACTGATGCGTCTCAGAACTGAAGTATTCCCTGTAATCGCGGTTGTTGACCGTAATATTGCCCTTACCATCAGTTAAAAAGACCCTGGCAACGGCTGCTTTTCTTCTTCCAATAGCATTGATTGACTCCATATTTATGCTTGGTTGTTGTTTATTTCAATTTTTTTAGGTTTCTGTGCTTCGTGCGGATGAGAAGGGCCTGCGTAAACATGCATATTCCTGAAAAGATCCCTCCCGAGACGGTTCTTGGGAAGCATACCCCTTACAGCATGTTCGACAAGCCCGATGGGATTCTTCTTCAGCATCTCCTCTGCACTGGTGAATCTCTGTCCCCCTGGATAACCTGTATGCCTTACATATTCCTTGTCCGACCATTTTTTGCCTGTAAGCGATACCTTTTCAGCATTGATAACAACCACATTGTCACCGCAATCTACATGAGGGGTGAAGTTTGTCTTGTGCTTTCCCCTCAGCATCGATGCCACTACCGATGCAACCCGTCCGAGAATGGCCCCTTGGGCATCGATAATCACCCACTCCTTATTGACAGTCGCCTTGTTGGCCGAAACTGTCCTGTAACTTAAGGTATCCACTGGCAGTTAATTTTTTAATAAAACACTTGTACTTATGAAAAACCCTCTATTTTGGGTTTGCAAAAATACAATATATTTCAGAAAAAAAAAGAATATCAGACAGAAATTATTTCCGAAGTCCAAAATCAGTCTTATTTTTACCCGGGCGTTAACTGGCCGGAACAGCAGATCTTTCTGTAAGAGGAAGAAGACAATATTTTCTTCTGAACAGAAGGAGCTTAAGAACCGGCAGCCCTGAACAGATCAGTTTGAACATTATCATGGGATCAGGTATAAGGCTTGCACGTGAATTTTACACCCGCGATGTTCTCAGGGTGGCGCCGGAGCTGCCTGGCAAGCACCTTGTCGTGAGGCCGGATTCAGGTCCTCCGCTGAAATTCATGATTACTGAAACCGAAGCTTACCGCGGAAATGAGGATATGGCCTGCCACGCCAGCAGGGGAAGGACAAAACGCACGGAAGTAATGTTTGGGGTGGGAGGACTGGTGTATGTATATTTCGTTTATGGCATGTACTGGATGTTTAATGTCGTGACCTCAGTGGAAAACGATCCGCAGGCGGTACTGATAAGGGGGATAGAGGGATTTAACGGTCCCGGCAGGCTGGCCCGGGAGATCGGTATCGACCGGACATATTATGGCGAGGACCTCACTGTTTCTTCAAGGATATGGATAGAGGACAGCGGCCTGAAACCAGTAATAAGAAGCAGTCACAGGATAGGCGTGGATTACGCAGGAGAATACTGGAGTACGAGGCCCTGGAGGTACCTTATTTAGTGGCGGCCGAAAAAGCTGTCAAGCCGGAGGTGAAGTGCGACGGCACTGTCAAGCCTTTTCAGATCTGTATCGTACCAGGCATCCAGCCCCGCGTAAAGGTGGAAAAAGTTTTCCGGGATGATGGTGAGCTTAACTGACCCGGTAGCGATCCTGCGGTCAGGTATGATGATCCCCTCATTTCGGTCAGAGACACAGCTGAAAATGGGATTACCGCTGGGAGCATAGAAATTATGTGCGATCCAGTAACCGATCTCAATCTGAAGATTCCTTAAGCCGTAATTAAGCCTGAACCACTCCGCGTTCCCTGACGATAATCCGATAGTCGATTTTCCGGTCAGCTCATTGCTCAGGAACAATGAGTACTCAAACCCGGCAGTCCCGTATCTTTTCCCCGCAATGTCAAAATTCACCCTTGCGCCGGTGGCCAGGTTGAAATATGTCTCAACAGGTTCGGGATAATCGCTTATCTGTCCGCCATAATGCCTGAACTGAACCTGCAGGGGTATTTCAAAACTGATAAATTCACTAATGGGAGAGGAGGAGTATCTGAACGACTCGCCAAAAGTAAACACCTCCCTTACGGAGTCTCCCCTGAAGATAAAATTCTCCCAGCTGAGCCATGTGTCGTTGAAAAGTTTATCGCCGCGAAAGCTGAGGGCTATCCCCTCCTCTGCCCAGTTGCTATATATCCTTTCACTGCTGAAATGGGGATCCAGCATCCCGTGGGAGTCGCTGCCGCCGAGCGATCCCATTGTCAGCGCAGCATCAGGGGCAAAATTATACCTGGCCGACACAACCGGCCTTAGAGCAGAAAATTTTTCAGCTCCCGAATACCTCAGCATATGTACACCGATGCCAAGCGAGAACTTTGATGAGGGCGTATAGACAAGCTCAGGCTGAAGAAAATACCCGATAAGTGTGTATCCTTCGACAATGGGATTCGAGTATTCGTTATTCTTTACGAAATTCAGATTCCTGAGCCTGAAAGAGAGTACCTCCGGGGGCATTCCGGCATCAGTGGCATCCTGTCCGGCACTGCCTGTCCAGATGGCAGGCAGAAGAAGGAATATCAGCTTAAAGGATCTCATAAACAGGTGGCTTTGGACAAAAGTAACAAATTTATTCTCAGGTTAAAATGTGGTTAAATAAGATGGTGAGTGCGGGCAAATAATTTTTTTTTGCGTTCTTTGTTTCCTTGTTTTATTAAAAACGCTCTTTTATGGACTCAGTCTGGGCTCTATACCGCAGATGGAACACGATCACCGGTTGGTCTCTGTTCGTTATTTCATCGGCTGTCTATCTGTTGACCCTTGAACCGACCGTCAGTTTCTGGGATTGCGGAGAATTCATCCTTTGTGCCTTCGGGCTGCAGGTGGGACATCCTCCGGGCGCTCCGCTTTTTATCATGATCGGCAGGATCGCCACACTTTTTGCCGGAGGTGATACATCACAGGTTGCACTTACGATGAATGCCCTCTCGGCGCTTTGCAGCGGACTGGCGATAATGCTGTTGTTCTGGACCATAACGCACCTTGTAAGGAAGATCTATGAGGGCGGGATAATCTCCGAAACGAAACAGATTCTCCCGGTCATCGGAAGCGGGATCATCGGAGCCCTGGCATATACCTTCTCCGATACCTTCTGGTTCTCAGCCGTGGAGGGAGAGCTCTACGCCGCCTCGTCACTCTTCACCGCCCTTGTCTTCTGGGCAATGCTCAAGTGGGAGGATGAAGCCGATAAACCCTCCTCGGGGAGATGGATAATCCTTATCGCGTATATCATGGGTCTCGGTATCGGCATTCACAGGCTGAACCTTCTCGTTATCCCGGTGCTGGTATTTGTTTTTTACTTCAGGAAGTATGAAATAAGCGTAAAAGGTGTTCTGAAGACCCTGCTGGTTGCCATCTTCATAATCTGGTTTGTGGTTTTCTTTATAATCCCGGGCGTTCCGAAGGCAGCAGGCTGGTTTGAATTGCTGTTTGTCAACGGATTCGGACTGCCTTTCCAGTCCGGCACCATCTTTTTCATAGTGCTGACAGGTGCTCTCCTGATCCTGGGTATAAGATATTCAATAAGATCCAGGCGAGTGATACTGAACTATATACTGACATCACTTACCGTCATTATGATAGGATATTCATCCTATGCCATGATCGTGATAAGGTCATCAGCCCGTCCCCCGATGAATCAGAACGATCCATCTAACATTTTTTCCCTTTCATATTACATCAACATGGAGCAGTATGGCAGTTCCCCGAAACTCCACGGACCATATTACAGCGCGCCCGTGGTTGATGCAAAAAATGTGATTTCGGGTTACAACAAGATTGGCGGGAAATATGTGCCCTATTACCGGCCGGAGTATAAGTACAGCGAGCAGTTCAGTACAATATTCCCCAGGATGTACAGTCCTGAGCCCGACCACGAAGATGCTTACAAATACTGGGGAAAGATAACAGGCAGGAGATACAGCGTGGGATCGGGTACTGAGAAGCAGACTGTTGTATGCCCCACTTTCGGTGAGAATCTTCGCTATTTCTTCAGATACCAGGTCGGATTCATGTATTTACGGTACTTCATGTGGAATTTTGCCGGAAGGCAGAATGATGTTCAGGGTAACGGCAACCCCTTGCACGGGAACTGGATAAGCGGAATAAAGTTCATTGATGAGGCGAGACTTGGAAGCCTCGATAATGTTCCTTCCGATCTTAAGAACAACAAAGGCAGGAATGTCTATTTTTTCCTGCCCTTCCTGATAGGTGTTGCCGGAGCGTTCTGGCATTACAAACGGTACAATAAGGGCTTCTGGCTTGTGCTCGCCTTCTTTATTATGACCGGACTTGCAATAATACTCTATCTGAACCAGTATCCGAACCAGCCCCGCGAAAGGGATTACGCCTATGCAGGCTCATTCTATGCATTTGCGATATGGATAGGGATGGGATTCATGCTCCTTTACGAGAAGCTTAGCAGGGTACTCGACGGCAGGATTTCGGCAGGGATCACTTTTATTATCCTTATGTCAGCCTGTCCGGTCCTCATGGGTGTCCGGAACTGGGATGACCATAACAGATCGGGCCGCTATACTGCAAGGGATATCGGCGCCAATTACCTTAAGTCGTGCGCCCCCAACGCCGTACTTTTCACATACGGCGACAACGATTCATTCCCTGTATGGTACGTCCAGGATGTGGAAGCGGTGCGTACCGACATACGCGTGGCAAACCTGAGCTACATACAGGCAGGATGGTATGTGGAGATGATGAGGCAGAAAGCTTTTGAGTCAGACCCTCTGCCTCTTAGCCTGGGACCTGAAAAATACCTCGATGGCGTCCGGGTCCAGATCCCGGTGATCAGCAGGGTCGACAAACCCGTCGATCTGGCCCAGGCTGTCGAATTTGTCGGTCAGGACGACCGGAAGTTCATGGTCGATGTCACGGGCAGGGGTGATTACTTTAATTTCCTGCCGGCAAATAAGTTCATTATAAATGTCGATCCTGACCAGGTTGTGGCAAACGGGACCGTGAAAGAGTATTATAAGCACAGGATCGTCTCTCCGATGATATGGGAATACACTGAGAACAATGCCTTTAAGGGCGATCTGGCAATGATGGACCTCCTCTCGACGAATAACTGGGAAAGGCCAGTATATATTTCCACGACCGTACCGTCGAGTCAGTACAAGGGACTTGAAAAATTCTTTGTTCAGGAAGGGCTGGCCTACCGTGTTGTTCCTGTAACAACAGATCAGCCTGAACAGGGAGAGTTCGGGATGATCGACCCCCATGTGATGTACGATAATATGATGAACAGTTTTGAATGGGGGAATGCCGAAGATCCTGCAGTTTACCTCGATGAGGTCAACAGGAGGATGTTCAGCAATTACAGGAGGATCTTCGGAAATCTCGGGAAAGCGTTGCTTCAGCATGGAGACACCACGAGGGCAGTTGAGGTGGCATACCGCGGACTGGGTCTCGTTCCTGTTGAGAAAATGCCGGACGACTTCTTTTCTACAGGTCTTGCTGAGGTGCTTATAAGATCGGGATTAAAGGCCGAAGGTGAAAAGATTATTTACGATATCATCGCCTACGCAAAGGAATACCTCGATTATGCGATTGTTGCCAGGGCTGAGAACCGTTATGGAATGGATTATCCTGTCGGCATCAATATGCAGGCGCTTCTCGATATTTACCGGATGTCGGTTGAACTGGGATCAGACTCAATTACGCTGACTCTTGAGCCTGACCTTAATAATTATTACACCAGGCTTTATTCGGTTAAATAGACCCAGATGAGGTTTTTCAGGCCAGGAGTTTTAGTTCGCCTGCTCTATCCCGATGCCCTCTTCAGGATGAGCGGGGACGGAAAAAGTTTATGCCTTACTTTTGATGACGGTCCCGACCCGCAATCAACACCGTTACTGTTGAGGTTACTTGCAGGGCGGGATCTCAGGGCGATATTTTTTTGTACCGGGGCAGCGGCTGAAAAATATCCCGGTCTTATCAGCCTTATCAGAGCCGGGGGTCATCTTATCGGCAACCACGGATACCTGCATCTTGATGGCTGGAGGGTTTCCTGCGCAAGATATGTTGAAAATGCTGAGAGGGCCGCCCCGTTTACCTCAGCCCGGCTCTTCAGGCCGCCTTACGGTCATCTGAGCCCGGCTCAGTTCAGGCGGCTCAGCAAATCGTATAAAATAGTTTTCTGGGATATAATGCCATATGATTTTGACAGCCGTTTCGGCCCAGGGAATTCCCTGAGGACGCTGATGAGGCTGATCCGGCCGGGGGCAGTGATCGTTCTTCACGACAGGCCCGGATCCTCCGCCCTGCTGTTCCTTGAGGAATTCATTGATCTGGCAGAGGCAGAGGGATACAACTTCAAATTCCCGTCTTATCTGGCAGGGGGCAGGTCTTGCTAGTCGTGCAGAAAAAATCTTTGCCAACTGCCAATTGCCAACTTCTTACTTTCTTCTTCCTCCCGTCTTCGGTCTTCCGTCTTCTTTTATTTCTCGTAACGAAATGGTATTTTTGATCCCTACTTATCTCTAACCTCTGACCGATGAACATACTTATTCTTGGTGCCGGTGGCAGGGAACATGCCCTTGCATGGAAACTTGCACAGAGTAAAAAAGTAACCGGGATCTTTGTCGCCCCGGGCAATGCAGGTACCGCTCAGACAGGAACAAACCTGAAGATCGATCCCGGGAGTTTCGCGGAAGTCAGGAAAGCAGTAATCGACCATGGAGCAGGTATGGTTGTTGTGGGCCCCGAAGCTCCGCTGGTGGAGGGTATTCACGATTTCTTCCTTAATGATCCCCGGCTCAGGACCGTACCGGTTATTGGTCCCGTGCGGTCGGCAGCAATGCTCGAAGGCAGCAAGGATTTTGCCAAGTCGTTTATGGTAAGGCATAACATACCGACTGCTGTTCACAGGACCTTTGACGCATCATCGCTCGGGGAGGCGGAGGATTTCCTGAAAACACTCGAACCGCCCTATGTATTAAAAGCTGACGGCCTCGCGGCCGGTAAAGGTGTGCTGATCATCCCGGGTATGGAGGAAGCTGTCAGGGAACTGAAGGCAGTTACGGAAGGTAAATTCGGTGATGCCGGCCGGAAGGTTGTAATTGAACAATTCCTGAAGGGCATTGAACTATCGGTTTTCATTGTAACCGACGGCAAATCGTACAAACTGTTGCCGGAGGCAAAAGATTACAAGAGGATAGGAGTGGGTGACACCGGCCTGAATACCGGCGGAATGGGAGCTGTATCACCGGTTCCTTTTGCAGATGATGCATTTATGGCTAAGGTGAAAGAGAGAATAATTGATCCTACCATGAGAGGTCTGCAGGTGGAAGGGATTGATTATAAGGGATTTATCTTTTTTGGTCTTATTAACTCAGGAGGAGATCCCTATGTTATCGAATACAATGCACGCCTGGGTGATCCTGAGTCAGAAGCCATAATACCGAGAATATCATCGGATATGTTCGATCTTCTTGAAGGTGTGGCGATGGGCGACCTTGAAAAGAGGGAGATTGTGATTGACAGCCGTGTTGTGTCGACAGTTATACTGGCCTCCGGAGGCTACCCGGGCGCTTATGGGAAAGGTAAAACAATTCATGGTCTCGACACAACAGGCGAGTGTGTGGTGTTTCATTCAGGAACGGATATCCGGGATAGTAATGTTATTACATCAGGAGGCCGGGTTCTTGCTGTAAGCGCCTGGGGCGCCACAATGGAGGAAGCACTTGAAAGATCTTACAGGAACGCAGGATTAATATCATTCGATGGTATCTACTACAGAACTGACATAGGATTTGATTTATAGACAAATATGCTTCTGCGAATTTTAAGGGGAACAGGACCCGGTGTGGTCATCCTGATAATTGTTATTGCCATTCTTCTGTGGATCGGTTCGTTCCTTAATCCGCATATCTCATACGAGCTATATTACGAAAGCGATCCGATGCCTCTTTACGCTCTCCTTAAATCGATCACCGGAGGTAATCATGCGGTCGGACTCATAGTTACATTTTCCATGGTTCTGCTGATGGCTTATCTCCTTGTAAGTTTCAATACATCAGTGATCTTCATCAGCGAAAGGACTTTTCTTCCGGCAGTGGTCTACGTAATGCTGAGTGCCCTGTTTCCAGCCTTCCAGGTCCTTAATCCCGTGCTGCCTGCATCTATCTTCCTGGTACTGGCCGCAGGAAAGATCATGAAAACCTACAGAGTGCAGGGAATAGCATATGATCTGTTCGACGCCGGATTCCTGATAAGCACAGGTTGTCTGTTTTATGCAAATTTTATCTGGTTCGCCGCGCTGCTCGTTATCGGGATCATCCTCATCAGGCCGGCAGGGCTGAGGGAATTCGTCATTGCACTGACGGGCATGGCGACTCCCTTCGCCCTGACTTCAGGATTCTATTACGTTCTGGATAAAGGCCCTGAGACAGTTTTTCTGATTCTTGAGCGAAGCATCACGGGAGATATTCCGGATTATGCACTGAATGGGTTTTCACTGCTTGTCCTTATTTTGCCGGGACTCCTCCTGCTGTTCAGTATCCTTCATTTGCTGCCGGTCCTTAATACCGGGAAGATCAGTTCACGCAAAACATTTTACCTTCTTTTCTGGATACTGTTCATTGCCGGAGCGATCTTCATTTTCTCACCGTCAGTATCTTTTGATATTATCTGGCTGGCCGGCATGCCTGTAAGCTATTTCCTGGCTCACTTCCTGATATTTTTCAGAAGAAAAGTAATTACGGAGATCTCCTTTGCTCTCTTTTTCCTGCTGGTCTTCCTGATCCAGATCCTGGAACTGGTCCGATAAAGAGCTATCTCATCAGTGAGACAATGCCGACTCCCGAGCCTGTCTGTCGTCCGGTAAAATCGTAATTAAGCTGATAGACGCCGCTCTTGTTGCATACATAATCGACATATGGCCTGGGTTTACCCGTCTCGTGATCTACAGATGAAAGGATATCGTTGTTGGCATCGTCGCGTATGGTAAGAATCAGGTCTCCTTTGGAATCCTCGGAGTTGCACATCGAAAAACGGTATTTTGTATCCTTCCAGAGCGGCATGTTTGTAATGTACCTTAAGTCGCTTCCCGTGCTCACGGGACCGAGCTGAACCCTGAAGTCCTTAAGGTAAATTGCAGATGAGCCGGTACTCTTTACGCATTTGCTGACAAGAGGATCAGTAAGTTGCCCGGATGCCACAAGGCCTGTTGCAAGCATGCACAAAATTGAGAAAATATACTTCTTCATATTAACTGCCGGGTATTAATTAACTTCCCGAATGAGGGCATAAGGAATAAAAACCTCCGGATCATGGTTCTGCCTCTCATTCAGATTAATCTGTTGGTTATAACAAAAATAGAAAAAAACAGATTAAAAACATATTAATTCTTCAATTTCGGAGAAACAAATTTCTTCTGAATCCAACCAGGAACTATCAGCACACCGATCAGCAGGTAAGGGTAATAGCTTATCATCCGCCAGATGATGGTCATGGCCAGGGCAATGCTCCCGGCAGAGGAGGGATCGACCGGGATGGCATCAGTAATATACCGGCCGAGTATAAGCTCTGCAAATCCGCTTCCTCCGGGGGTAGGACTTATTATCATCATTATCCAGGTAACCAGTTGTCTTGCAAAGATGAGGAAATGCTCCTGCACCGCAAAAAAGGCAACGAGGATGGCATTTATCACCCAGTATCTCGAGGTCCAGGAAAGAAATGTAGCCATCGAAGCCTTCAGCCAGAATGCAAAGGATTTTGCCTTCAGTTCACGGGAACTCCGGACAATATCGTCGCCGGCTCTTATGGCGGAATCTTTCCACCTTCTTAAGAAGGGAAGCCTGAAAAATGCCACGATGATCCTTCGTAACCCCTCGGGGTTAATGAAGAGCCCGTACCCGACAAGAAGCACCCATGCGAGAATTACAGTATATCCGATTACAGCGATTATCATCAGATTGTTAAGAAATCCGGCCCCCGTTCCCTGCAGGGAGGTTATGAACAGCATATCCTTGCCTACCACCAGCAGGATGACAGGAAACATAAGGACAAAATAGAGCTCATCAAGAAAGGATGTTGCGAGAACGACAGATGTGCTCCTTCCCACCGAAACCCCCTCCTTGTGTATGAAGACAACCGCCAGTGCCGTGCCTCCTACAGTTGAGGGGGAGATGGCTGAAGTGAATTCCCAGAGCATTATGACTTTGAATGCCTGACGCCATGTGAGGTCATTTTCCGTAAGTATCCTGATCCTGATCATATACCCCAGATCCCTTCCGATCATACAGCACCAGGCAATCAGTATCCAGAAGAGGGATCTCCACGAAAAGGACAGGTTGCTCAGAATATTGGTGTCTATCTCCCTGAAGATCACCCAGGCCACAATGGCCAGACCCAGAAGGATGGGGATCACAATCCTCACCGGCTTTAGTTTGCTTACCATATTGTAATGTTGATCCTGGGTCATCCTGTTTCAGATCCGGCTTTGGAAAGGCTGAATTTATCAATTAAATGGGGTTAAAGATGAAACATTTTTATTAAAATTCAATAATTTTAACAGGCTCCTTTATTCGGCCGGAATTGAACCTTTATTAATAAAATATTGTATTATGAAATCTTTGAAAGTAATCATTGCATGTACCTTCTTTTCTTTGTTCTTTTTTGTTGGGAACGTCAGTAACGGGCAATCTGCCGGGAGGCAAACCATGAATTTCAACCACGACTGGCTTTTCTTTAAGGGAGATGTGGGGGATGGGCAGAAAAGCACGCTGGATGACTCAGGCTGGCGCCTTCTTGACCTGCCTCACGACTGGAGCATCGAAGGACCTTTCAGCAAGGAGTATGCCAGCGCCACTGGCTACCTGCCCGGCGGCATAGGATGGTACCGCAAGACATTTACATTGCCCGAAAGTGAAAAAGGACGCCGGGTATATATTTATTTTAACGGTGTTTATAACAACAGCGAGGTCTGGATAAACGGCAATTACCTCGGGAAGCGTCCGAACGGGTATATTTCTTTTCAGTATGACCTTACTCCCTATATTAATTTCGGTAAAGAGAATCTTATAGCAGTGAAGGTTGATCATTCTCTTTTCGGAGATTCCCGCTGGTACACCGGCTCGGGTATCTACAGGGATGTAAGCCTGGTATTGAAGGATCCTCTCCACATAAAACAATGGGGTGTTTACTGGACGACCCCGGAAGTAACTTCTGAAAAGGCGAAATTGCAGGTTGAAGTAAGTATTGCCAACGGAACAGGAAAAAGGGCAAAGCTGACCCTTACAAACACCCTGTATCATGGGACGAAGGTTGCCGGGAAGGCAACCAGTAAAGTAACCTCCGGGGCGACCGGGGAAACAGTTGTCAGTCAGGTTATTATGGTCAGCAACCCTGCCCTGTGGGATGTCGACTCTCCCGGGCTCTATTCCCTTGTCACGGAGATCAGCGGAGGCAGATTATCCGATAAGGCGGTGACCCCGGTTGGCTTCCGGACATTAAGATTTGATCCTGTTAAGGGACTCTTTCTGAACGGCAGGAACATTAAGCTGAAGGGGATATGCATGCACCACGATGCTGGCGCACTGGGCTCGGCCGTGCCAAAAAAGGAACTGTCGAGGCGCCTTGATGTATTGAAGGAGCTTGGCTGTAACGCAATACGCACCAGTCACAATCCTTTTTCAACTGATTTCATGGAGCTGTGCGACGCTAAGGGCTTCCTTGTGATAGGGGAGGCCTTCGACGAGTGGGAGCTGCCAAAGAAGAAATGGCTGACAGGCTGGAACAAGGGGGTACCCGGCAAGGATGGCTATGCTACCGATTTCAGTGAGTGGGCTGCCACTGACCTCAGGGATTTTGTCCTGAGGGACCGCAATCATCCTTCCCTTATAATGTGGAGCATCGGCAATGAGGTCGATTACCCGAACGATCCATATACACATCCCATACTTAACACGGAAGCCAATCCGCAGACATGGGCAAAATTCGATCAGAATCTTCCGCATGCCGACAGGCTCGGTGAGATTGCCAGGGAGCTTGTTGCAGTCATTAAGCAACTTGACAGGAGTCGTCCTGTAACGGCCGGCCTCGCCTCTGCACTTATGTCAAACGAAACAGGTTATGCGGCAGCGCTTGATGTGGCCGGGTATAATTACCAGGAATTCAGGTACGAGCCTGACCATAAGAAATACCCCGACAGGCCGCTTTACGGCAGCGAGAACGGCATGTCGCTCGAGGCATGGAACAGCGTTGCCGATAATGATTACGTGATGGGGCAGTTCCTCTGGACAGGCATAGAGTACCTGGGAGAGGCCGGGCAGTTTCCCAGCCGTCACAGCACATCAGGAATAATAGACCTGGCAGGCAATAAGAAACCTGAAGCCTTCTTCAGGGAGAGCCTCTGGAGCGATAAACCGATGGTCTTCCTCGGAACCACCGACCGGCTCATCTCTCCGCGCAATGAGAGCCTGTGGGCTCATAAGCGGGTCGATCCTGTCTGGAACTGGGAAGAGGGCAAGACGATCAGCGTCAATGCCTTCACAAACTGCGAGGAGGTTGAACTGCTGCTGAACGGCAGAACGCTTGGTGCAAAGAATCTGGCTGATTTCCAGAACCGCACCATTTCGTGGGAGGTCCCGTTTGAGACAGGTACACTCAGGGCGGTAGCCAGAAACAGGGGAATGATAGTGGCATCAGATGAGATCAGAACAACAGGTAATCCGGTAAAGATCGTTGCCAGGTGCGAAAAGCCGGCCCTTAAGGCTGACAGGGAGGATCTTGCCCATATCTTCATTACCCTGTGCGACGAAGCGGGGAATACCGTTTACAGTGCAACCAATGAGGTAACATGCGAAATAGACGGCCCGGTGAGGCTTCTGGGGATGGAGGATGCGAATCCTGTTAACATTGAAGATTACAAGGATAATAAACAACACGCGTTCCGGGGGAAACTGCTGGTTTACCTCCAGTCGCGCGACAAGCCGGGGAAAGTAACCGTTACACTTAAGGCTGACGGCCTGCAGAGCGCAACTGTATCACTGGAAGTAGTTCAATAGTAAATACGCCTTTACGCCTCTACGCCCCTGCGCCTCTGCGCCGTAACGCCTTAACGCCATTTTATATCGCTTCGATGGTCGAAGGCGGTTTAGTCGTGATATTATATGTTACGCTTACCACACCCGGCACATCACGTATGATGTTGTCCGCAAGCTCGCGGAGCAGTTCGAAAGGAAGTTTTGTAGGGGTGGCAGTGCGGGCATCAGTGCTGTCCCAGCACCGTATCTCGATCTGCTGGCCAAAGTCGCGCCTGCCGTCGCGCATTCCTGTAACCCGGTCCTCATGGAGTATTGCCAGATACTGGAAAGCCCCCGTGTTTCTTAAAAGGCGTTCCACCACAACGGTAGCCTTACGGACCGTAGCGATACGTTCGGGAGTCACTTCACCGATGACACGGGCCGACAGGGCCGGACCGGGAAATGGAATACGCCCGAACAACTCCGGGGGAAGGCCGAGTGCCTTGCCGACAGCTCTTACTCCATCCTTCCGTAACTGGATTAGTGGCTCTAAGATCCTGTATCCAAATGTCTTCTGGGGATCGATGCCCAGCTGTTCGAATACATTGTGCTGGCGTTTGATGCCTGCAACCGTCTCGTCGACATCAGTCAGTATGGTGCCCTGGAGGAGAAATTTAGAGCCGCTTTCCCTTACTATCCTGCCAAACACCTCCCTGTAAAAGGTCTGGGTAATCGCTTCGCGTTTCTCTTCAGGGTCTGTGACCCCTTTTAATGCGTCAAAAAATTCTTTCCGGGCATCGATAACCTCAACGTCAACATCAAAAGCCCTGAAGAGAGCAACAACCTGTTCAGCCTCTCCCTCTCGCATCAGTCCGTTCTGGATGAAAAGCGTCCTAAGCTTCTTCGCTAGCGCCTGGTGACCGATCATCGTGACAACGGATGAATCGACGCCTCCCGAAAGGGCATTGATGGCCGTTCCGTCACCAACTGCCGCCCTGATCTCCTGTACCTTTTCTGCGATAAAATCTGCAGTATTAAGGTCCTGTAATTTTATTTCTTTGATCATATCTTTTTTGATTATAAAGATGCGAATTTTTAACAGGAATTTTGATTTTACCCTCTTTTTTCTCAATATTGTACCTGTCTCGCCCGCGAATATTTTATGAATCGGTTCAGGAACAAATATCGTGTTGATTCCACACGGCTGAAGGGATATGATTATTCCCGTGATGGCACATATTTTATAACCATTTGTACAAAAAACCGGGAATGGTTGTTTGGTGAAATTGTTCAATCTCAGATAAAATTATCAGGAATGGGGAAAATTGTTTATGATTGTTGGTATGATTTGCCAAATCATTATTCCAATATTTATCTGGATGAATTTATAATTATGCCAAATCATATTCATGGTATAATTGCAATCATAAACAATCCGTATTTAAAACATAAACATGGCATTTCGGAATTTATCAGGGCATTCAAATCGTTTTCATCACGACGGATCAATGAATTATTTCCGGTTGATGTAGAGACAGGTCTGAGACCTGTCTCTACATCAACGCGATCAACCGGAATCTGGCAGCCCCGTTTTTACGATCGGATCATCCGATCGTATGATGAATTGAAACGCGTCCGGTTATATATCAAAAATAATCCGGCGGGGTTTTGTGGCAATACATCGTAAACGTAGAGGCAGGTCTCAGACCTGCCTCTACGTGGAAACGCCGAAACCCCGAAACCCCGAAACCCCGAAACCCCGAAACCCCGAAACCCCGAAACCCC